>JAKSQX010000026.1 GCA_024403955.1 Clostridia bacterium
CGGATGATAGCCATCTCCATCTCAACGCGGCGGTTGAGGCCACGGCGAAGATTTGTGAGAGTATCACCGAGAACGTTGAGAGCCTCAAGGATAAAGTCCATTGAGTAAGCGGAGGCACAGCGCTGGTATTCGGCAAGTTCTTCGTCTGAACAAACGATGAGATCTTTTGGGCTCTTTACAGCTTTGCAAACCATCAAGTTTCTGAAGTGGTTTGTGAGCTCATTGCAAAGACGCTCCATGTCACATGAGTTGTTGTGAAGAGTGTTTACCTGCTCAAGTGCTGTTGCACCGTCTTTATTAAGAATGCTGGTTGCGAGAGCAAAGAGATGTGCTTTGCCTGCAAGACCAACAGTTGCGTTTACTACGTCGAGTGTGATGTGACGTGAGTGGCCAATACACTGGTCGAGAATTGAGAGCGCATCACGGAGTGCGCCGTCAGCGAGACGAGCGATTAGCATAGCAGCGTCTGCCTCGAGTTCGAGGCCTTCCTGCTCTGCAACATATGCGAGCCTTTTCGCAATATCCTCAGGCGTGATGCGCTTGAAATCAAAACGTTGGCAACGGGAGAGGATGGTTGCTGGAAGCTTGTGTACCTCTGTTGTGGCGAGGATGAATTTAACATGTGCTGGTGGCTCCTCGAGGGTCTTAAGAAGAGCGTTGAACGCACCTGTTGAGAGCATATGTACCTCGTCGATGATGTACACACGGTACTTACCATTTACTGGTGTGAAGTTTGCCTCATCACGGATGTCGCGAATGTTGTCAACGCCGTTGTTTGAAGCGGCATCGATTTCGATAACGTCCATGATGGCACCGCTGTCTATACCTTTACAAGTTTCGCACTCGTTACAAGGGTCGCCATTTACTGGGTGCTCACAGTTGACAGCTTTTGCAAAAATCTTTGCACAAGTTGTCTTACCAGTACCACGAGAACCTGTGAAGAGATAGGCATGAGAATGCCTACCTGTCTCAAGTTCGTTCATAAGGGTAGTTGTAATATGCTCTTGTCCAACAACGTCCGCGAAAACTTGTGGACGCCATTTTCTGTACAATGCTTGATACATTCAATAACCCTCCAAAGTAAAAATAAAGCAGAGGTCTTTCACTTGACCATACAGCGCGCAGGCGGACTGTGGCGCACAAAACTAACCGCTTAATGCTGCTCGGTTCCCCGCCTGACATGGTTCACGACGCCCTGCCGCACAGGACCCACACGCCATATGGTCAAACAAAAGTTACTCTGCTTTCACCACCACACAATTATACATTTAAATACGTGCAAAATCAATAGTTTTGGAGGGCCGATTTTATGCACTATATTTAGTGGTGGCTTGTTGCTAAATACCACTATTAGTGGTATACTGTTTCAGTATAATAACTATATATGCCGTTTTGGAGTGAAAAAATGAGGGAACAAATGGGGAATGAAAGAGAGAGCGAACTTATAATCGGAAGAAACCCGGTTATGGAGGCTCTAAAAGCGGGTCGTGAAATCGACACGCTCTATGTTGCAAAAGGCGAGCGGACTGGCTCAGTCGGAAAGATTGTGAGCATGTGCCGCGACGCAAATATCATCGTGAAGGATACTGACATGAAGAAACTCGACTTTATGTGTGGTAACCAGAATCATCAAGGTGTAATTGCAAGAGTTGCAGCACATGCATATGCAAGCATCGATGATATCTTTGCGCGAGCAGAGGAAAAAGGTGAAAAACCTTTCATCATAATATGCGACGAGATAGAAGATCCCCATAACCTCGGAGCAATAATTAGAACAGCTGAATGTGCAGGAGCACATGGCATAATAATTCCAAAACGTCGTAATGCAACACTTAACTTCACTGTAGCTAAGACGTCTGCAGGAGCACTTGAGTATATGCCTGTAGCAAGAGTTTCAAATCTCGCTACCACGATAGACGAACTCAAGGAGCGCGGCGTCTGGATATATGGAACCGATATGAACGGCGAAGTATGGTGCAAGACAGACCTTAAAGATTCACTTGCACTTGTAATTGGCTCAGAGGGCAACGGAATGGGCCGATTGATTAAAGAGAAATGTGACTTTGTTCTCTCGCTTCCAATGAGTGGAGAAATCAATTCACTCAATGCTTCCGTTGCGGCAGGAATTATGATGTATGAAGTCTCTCGTCAGAGGCTGGATATCAAATCTATTTGAAAGGGGTGCTGATGAATGGCTAATTTTGACGATTTAGAAGAGATGTTCGCAGAACTTGAATCAGAATCTGAAGGTGCCCCTAAAAAGTCTTGGTCTTTAGATGATATCGATGCACTTCTTAATGGTGAAGATATCCCAAAAAGAGTAGACGATGAAGAGGAAGAAATCTTCGAGGATGAAGAGGACGACGAAGTTGTAATTGAGGATGAAGGTCCAAAAGAGGAACCTGAAGAAGCTCCAAAGAAGAAAAAATACAGCTTCAAGGTTGTCGACGTAATAGGCGGTCCTAAGAAGTTGGAGCCTGTTGAGAAAGAGGAGGAGCCAGAAGAGGTTGTTGAGGAAGAAACTCATAAAGAACCTGAACCTGAGACTCCTGTAGTAGTTGTTGAGGAGGCTCCTGAGAAAGAACCTGAAGAGCCTAAGCTTTCAAGAAAGGAAGAGAAGACAGTTGTCTTCGATGCTGAGACAATAAAGAGCAAGGTTAATCCTGTAGATGAGGATGTAGCTGAGAGAGTTGACGACGAGCTCGATAAGATTGAGTTTAGACCATCAACACGCGAAGTAGATGCGCCTCGTCAGGATCAGACACAGGTACTCATGTCTTTGGCAGATGACGAAGATATCGCATACACTGAGGTTCCTTCAAAGGAGAAGGAGATTACTCCTGAGACAGAGGAACAGATCCGTGAGCGCAAGGCTCTTGCTCAGAAGACAATAGGCATTTACCCTATTCGTAACGACAACATTAATCATCAAATCGTTACTGAGCAGGTTGAAAAGAGCCCTGACAGTGTCATGGAGACAAATAGGTACAGAGAACGTTTCTTAAACGTTCCAAAGCAGCACCTTGAACGTACAGCTGATTACGAAGCTCTTCACGAGGGCGAGGACTTAGGTCCAATCGAGCGTGATGGACGAATCGTAAGACGCAGTAAGTTCAAGAACACAGCTGACCTTGAACCTGTACCAATGATTGTGTCTGCAGATGCAGAACGTTCAGCTTTTGATAAGACTATCGTTGCTGGCTCTGGCGCCAAGGTAATTGAGCGCGAGGAAGAGGACGACATTGACGGTCAGATCAAACTTACAGGATTTGGCGAAGAGGAAGCACCTCTTCAGATAGATGAGGAGAATGCAGAAGAAGTTCTCCGTGAACAGCGTGGCCAGAAGGTTGCAGAGTTCAAACTCGACACTACCGATTTCGATGAGGATGAGGAGGAGTACGAGGAAGAGTATGCAGCTCCACAGACAGGCAGGGTTGCCGGCATGATGGCAAGCTTCATCGATGACGAGTATGAAAAGCCAGGCGACGAGGAGCGCATTAGAAATGCCCTCGCAAGCGCAACAAAGATTACAGGTATCTGTGGTATCATCCAACTTGTACTCACTGTTGCAGCACTTGTAATCACAGGTATCATCACCAAGTCAGGTGGAAACCTTGAGATTATCGGTGGCGGCTCAATAGGTTGTGGATTTATCAATCTCTTGATTCTCCTTATTGCATCAGCTTGTGGCATTAGCACACTTGCACGTGGCTTTAGAGGAATCAAAGAGCAGAAGTTAAACGCATCCACTGGTACACTCATAGTTGTACTTGCTTGTGCAATTGAAGATATTGCCGTTATGTTCTTCACATCGGAGGCATATGCAACAATCGCAATTTATACAGCCGCTGGTTGTACAGCACTCACACTTGCAACTGTCGCTCGTTTGATCACACTCCTCAGAGCAAAGAATAACTTTGCATTTGTAACAAACGGCACACAGCTCTATAGCACAGAGAAGATCTCTGGCGAGGACGATGCCTTTGAAATTGGTCGTGGACTTCTTATCGGCGACCCAGCAATTTACTACAACGCTCGTATGGAGCGTCCATCATACTTCATTGAGAACTCATTTGAAGATGACCCAGCTGATGACTATATCGACAAATTGATTTATATCTCTGTTGGTATAGCTGCACTTATGGCTATTCTCCTTGGTATCATCCATAGAGATTTAGTATTTGCATTTGGTACATTCGCAGCTTTCGTTGGAATCGCAATCCCAGGATTCTCACTCCTTGCTTCCAACATCGGTCTCTTCTGGAAGAACAAGCATTTCAACGCAAATGGCGCAGCAATCGTTGGCCACCGTGCAGTTGAAGACAGCACAGATGCCAATGCATATGTACTCGATGCTACTGATATCTTCAAGAAGGGCTCAAGCAGCATTATCGGTATCAAGACATTCCACGGAATGAGAATTGATGATGCAATCCTCTACGGTGCTGCCCTTGTTATTGAGTCTGGCGGACCACTCGCATATATCTTTGATAATGTGATCCTCGGCAAGAAGGATCTCCTTCCACCAGTTGAATCTTTGGCATATGAGGAGAGACTTGGTCTTTCAGCTTGGATTCATGGTAGACGTGTACTTCTCGGTACAAGAGACCTTCTCATCAACCACAACGTTGAGGCACCTGATAAGAACTTTGAGGCACAGTATGTTCATGATGGACGTAATGTAATCTACCTCGGTATTGCTGGTAAGATTGCAGCTATGTTCGTAATCAAGTATCAGCCAGATAAGCATATTGGTCGTTATCTCCGTTATCTCGATAGAGCTGGTGTATCAATCCTTGTTCGTTCATGTGACTGTAATATCACAGAGGAAATGATTTGCTCACACTTCAATCTTCCACTTTCAGCTGTTAAGATTTTGAGCCCTGTTTCCGGTGACATCTTCCAGACATACCGTGAGGAGGATGTTGAGACAGCACCTGCTGGTATTATCCATAACGGTACTCTTGAAGCTTCAGTAAGTGCTTTCTATGAGGCGAGAGAACTCAACGACAGTATTTACGTCAATAAGATGGTTGCCACAATTTACACCGCAATGGCTATTCTCTTTGCGTTTATCTTAAGCCTTATCGGCGGAGCAGATAGTATGGGTGTTACAGGTGGACAGATTGTCGCATTCCAGCTTCTCTGGAGTGTTATCGCGTCTGCTGTTCCAATCATTAAGAGAAGAATTGATAGATAGAGAATATGATGTGACAAAAGTGGCTCAGTGGAAGAGAGAATACGAGACATTATAAAGTAGTAATTAATATATAAAAAAGACCAGCCGTTTGTTGGCTGGTCTTTAATTCTTAGCAATTAGTCTGCTGAGTATGGGAGAAGTGCAACGTGACGAGCGCGCTTGATAGCTGTTGTGAGCTCTCTCTGATGATAAGCGCATGTACCTGTTACTCTTCTTGGAAGGATCTTAGCGCGATCGCTTGTGTACTTGCGAAGGCGAGCTGTGTCCTTGTAGTCAATTGTGTCGATCTTCTCAACACAGAATGAGCAAACCTTTTTACGTGACTTTCTAGCGCCACGAGCGTTTTTATCAAATGCCATGAGTTTTTATCCTCCTTATTAGAATGGTAATTCGTCTTCCATGTCAGCTGCCTGGAAGTCTGTAGCTGAAGCTGTTGAGAATGAAGGTGCTGGAGCGTCTACAGGAGCTGGAGCTGCCTGGAAACCGTTTGTACCTGCTTCATTCTTAGAACCGCAGAAAGATACGTTGTCAGCAACGATTTCAACTGCTGTTCTCTTAGCGCCTGTCTTGTCTTCATAGTTGCGAGTCTGGATTGAACCCTGAACTGCAATCATAGAGCCCTTGTGGAAATAGCGAGTTACGAACTCAGCTGTCTGTCTCCAAGCTACTACGTTGATGAAGTCTGTCTGACGCTCTTCGCCAGGTCTAACATAGGAACGGTCAACTGCTACTGAAAAGCTTGTTACGCTGATGCCAGAAGTAGTTGTTCGAAGTTCTGGGTCTGCTGTAAGACGACCCATGATTACTGCGCAGTTAAGCATATTTGTTACCTCCGATTACTTAGAAGTTGTGAGGAAACGAAGAACGCCATCTGTGATGCCAAGGACTCTTTCGAACTCAGCGATGAACTCTGGTTCTGCTGAGAACTCAACAACATAGTAGTAACCTTCTGATTCGTAGTTGATGTCATAAGCGAGCTTACGAACACCCCACTCATCAACGTTACCAATGGTGCCGTTCTTTTCGATAAGTGCTTTAAACTTCTCGAAGTTTGCTTTTGCTGCGTCTTCACCATTCTTAACTGAGAATACGAGCATAGCTTCATAATTCTTTGCCATTGTTTTTTACCTCCTTATGGTCTCTGGCCCTGCAACCTGCATCGTGCAGAGCAAGGAATGCACGTTTTTATAACGCGCGTTTACAAATTATAATCAATAACGTAGTTAATGTCAATCTTTATTTATTAAGATTTTTAAGAGATTCTTGCTTTAAGTAAGCATTGATGAAACCATCAATATCTCCGTCCATAACTGCGTTAATGTTACCCATTTCAAAGCCTGTTCTTGTATCTTTCGCAAGAGTGTAAGGCATGAAGACGTAGTTTCTAATCTGGTTGCCCCAGGCAATCTCAGATTTTACACCCTTGATGTCCTCGATTTTTTCAAGGTGCTGTTGCTCCTTGATCTCGATGAGTTTTGACTTGAGCATACGCATACAAACCTCACGGTTTTGATGCTGTGAACGCTCAACCTGGCAGCAGACTACAATACCTGTTGGCTTGTGGATGAGACGTACTGCTGATGAGGTTTTGTTGACTTTCTGTCCACCTGCACCAGATGCTCTGTATACCTCCATATCGATGTCCTCTGGTCGAAGATCAACTTCAATATTGTCGTCGATTTCTGGCATAACTTCGAGGGCAGCGAAAGAGGTGTGGCGACGTCCTGCTGCATCAAAAGGAGAGACACGTACAAGACGGTGAACGCCTGCCTCAGATTTCATATATCCGTAGGCATTTTCACCTTCAATGATGATTGTTGCAGATTTGAGGCCGGCCTCATCACCGTCCTGGTAGTCGGTTGTCGTAACTTTGAAGCCGTGACGCTCGCCCCAACGGTTGTAGAGACGGTAGAGCATTGAAGCCCAGTCCTGCGCCTCTGTTCCGCCTGCTCCTGCGTGGAAGGTAAGGATTGCATTGCTGTTGTCATATTCGCCTGTGAGAAGTGTTGAAAGTGTCATGGTATCAAGCTTCTGCTTGAACTCATCAACACACTGCTGACACTCATCAAAGAGGGATTCATCCTCCTCTTCATCAGCGAGTTCAATCATAACGAGAGCATCATCATACATACCGTGAAGAGTCTCGTAAGATGCGACTTTATTTTTGAGGTTTGAGGTGCGCTGAAGTACCTTCTGGGAGTTCTCAAGATCATCCCAGAAGCCATCTTTTGCGGCCTCGTCTTCAAGCCTCTTTATTTCATCTCTCATCTGGTCGAGACCTAGTGCAGCTTTGAGGTCCTCAAGTGGCTTTTCGTTCTCGAGTAAAGAGAGTCTAAGTTCTTCGAATTGGAGCATTAAAAATCAGTCCTTTCACGCGTTTTCATATTATAATAAAAAAGACTTGGGTTGTAAAGGAAAATAATGTATAATTAATGCGATATTCAACACCAAAAGGAGTAATAATATGAAATACGATGGTGTTACTTGCTCCGTTTGTAATCAGGTCTTTGACGGAGACTCTGATGTTGTAGTTTGTCCTGAGTGTGGAACACCACATCACAGAGACTGCTATGAGAAGATGGACGCTTGTATCAATGAGAAAAAACACGGCACAGGATTCTTATGGGAGAACCCTAATAAGCCGGAGATAAATGAAGAGAAGAAAAAGCCTGAGGTTACTGTAATTCCATTGACCACTCCAAAGGAAGAGATGCCAAAGAACGGCGTCATTGGGGAGAGACCAGCTGATGGTTCACAGCCTTTCTTTAGAGAGATCAAGGGCACAGAGAAAATTGGCAACTACACTGTTGACGACTACGCAAAAGCAGTTGTTAAAAACGTGCCTAAGTTCATGCCAAGATTCTTGATGTTTGATAAGACAAAGCGTAAGACCTCTTGGAACTGGGCAGCATTCTTCTTTGGCCCATTCTACTTGGCTTACAGAAAGATGTACAAGCCGGCAATTCTTGCACTCCTTCTCATCTTTTTGATTCCACTTATCTGCTTCAATGAAGTTACTGAGTATTATCAGGACTCATTCTCAAAGTACAGCCAGGTACTTACTTCAGAGGCATTTGAAAATGCATCACAGATGGATCAGGCAATGACTGAATTTGAAAAGGATCTTCCGCCTCAGCCATTTGCAATCACAGCGGCATCATATGTCGAGATGTTTGTTGATGTTCTCTGCGGTATCTTTGCAAATTACCTGTATTTCAATCATTGCACAAAGCTACTTGATAAGGCAAAAGACAAGGAAGACCGCGATGAGTATTTGAAGAAACGCGGTGGCAGGAGTATACTTGGCATCCTCGTTCTAATAGTTGCGTTCTATCTCATCGCTATGGTTATTGGCATTATCTACCACTATATTGGAACAGATCTCGCAACCGTACTTAGAAAGTTTGTTAAATAGAGGAATAGCGTATGTTTATTATCGTAGGCCTCGGTAATCCGGGTCGAGAGTATGAACAGACGCGCCACAACATCGGCTTCATCGCCATCAACGCTGTGGCTGAAAACCACGGAGTTAAGATTGACCACTTGAAGTTTAATGCGCTGACTGCGACATGTATGATTGGCACCGAAAAGGTGCTCCTCATGAAGCCACAGACGTATATGAATTTGAGTGGTGAAGCCGTAGGTGAGGCGGCGCGTTTCTACAAAGTTCCACCTGAGAATATCCTCGTCATCTCAGACGATGTTAATCTCGCACCTGGAACTTTGCGGATTAGACGTAAAGGTTCTGCCGGTGGACATAATGGTCTAAAGAGCATTATTAGCCACTTAGGTTCAGACGGATTCCCAAGGATTAAGATTGGTGTCGGTGACAAAGTTCACCCAGATGAGGATCTTGCTGACCATGTGCTCGGCAAGTTTGCAAGAGAAGACATTGACCTTATGAATGAGACAATTAAGAAAGCAGCAGCTGCTGCAGACTTAATAGTTCAAGGTGAAACCGCTGAGGCAATGAACCTCTACAACACGAAGAATAAATTGAAGACCCCCCTCATTTGAAAAAATGGGGGCTTTGGTCTTGTCTTGGAGTAAAAATGAACGGCTTTAGAGAGGCTCTGTTAAAGAGTAAAGAGTTTAAGAGAATAAGTGACACGGTAACCCAGGGTATAAGCCCTTTGGGTGTTCTTGGCGTGTCAGGGATTCACAAAGCTTTAATTATTCATACTCTGACAAGTAACAGGAGAGCATTTGTAATTACACCTGATGAGGCAACTGCAAATAAACTCTGCGATGACCTCATAAGTTTTGGAACTAAGGCACTTGTTTTCCCAACAAGAGATATCACACTCATCTCTAATCAGACGAGTTCCAAAGAATATGAGCGAGCAAGAATGGGCGCGCTCTCAAGCTGGCTTCAGGATCAGTGTGAAGTAATCGTTCTTCCAAGTTCTGCGGCATGTCAAAAGACTATACCAGCAGATGTTTTGAAGAGACGTATGGTGGATTTGGAAGTTGGTTCAACAGTCAACTTTGAGAATCTTGTTTTGGCTCTCACTGCAGCTGGATATAAGCGAGCAGATGAGGTCGAGGGACAGGGCCAATTCTCTGTACGCGGTGGCATTATCGACTTCTTCCCACCTGACAGGGAGAGACCAGTTCGTCTTGAACTCTGGGGTGATGAGATTGACACTATGGCCGAGTTTGAGACAGAGAGTCAGAGAAGAACTGACAACATTGAGAAGATTAGAATAACCCCATCCTCTGAGATTTTCTCTGAGGATGATGAGGTGCTTGCAGACAGCATAGATAAACTTGCGAATAAGCTTAAGAGGACAGAGGTAAAGGAGAAGCTTTACACCGACGCGCAGAATATTCGCGAGCACTTAACAACTGTCTGTAAGGACAAATATATCAACTTAATATATGACCTCGCCCAGACTCCACTCTCATACATGGGAGCAAATGATTTGCTCTTTGTAGTTGAGAGTGCTGCGGTCAAAGAGAGGACTAATGCATATAACAAGATTTTCCATGAGGAAATCAAAGAGGCACTCGAGTCTGGTGATTATATTAAACAACTCGGTGACCTCGCCATCTCTTTCTCAGAACTTGTTGCTGACTATGAAAATTCAAACACAATCTACCTCGACAATTTTGCAAGAGGTAGCTTCGATATTCCAATTAGGGAACTCTTTACTTTGAGCCTTGGTCAGATGCCGGTTTGGAATGGCACAGTCACTGCTCTCACCGAGGATATCCTAAATAAGCAGGCTACAACAGTTATTGCCGCTGGCACAGAAAAGGGTGGTAAATCTCTTGCTGAGGATCTCGTGGCTAAGGGATATGATGCCTATTTTGCAGTATATCCACCAAACGAGTTTCCAAAGAATAAAATTACTATTCTTGGAACAACATTCTCAAGTGGTCTCCGTATTCCAGATATCGACTTTGAACTCATTACTCACGGTCAAGTCAGTGGTGGAATAAAGAAGAGATATAGAAATAAAAATGAGAATGCATTTCACAGTCTCGACGAACTTCATAAAGGGGACTATATCGTCCATAACATTCACGGTGTCGGTATATTTGATGGTATCGAAAACCTTGAAGTTCAGAGCGTTATGAAAGACTATATCAAAATAAAATACGCTAAGGGCGACGTGCTTTACGTTCCTGTCACTCAGCTCGACCTTGTATCAAAATACATAGGTCCACGTGAGGATAGTAGGACTGTAAAACTTAATCGCCTTGGCGGTAAAGAGTGGGAAAAGTCAAAGCAGAAGGTCCGCTCTGCAGTAAACGATATGGCGAAGGAACTCACAGAGCTCTACGCCAAACGACTTGCAACTCCGGGCTATGCTTTCTCCGAAGACATTGATATGCAGAGCGACTTTGAGAGACGCTTTGAGTATGATGAGACAGAGGATCAGCTTCGCTGTATCAACGAGATTAAGAAGGATATGCAGCGCCCAGTTCCAATGGATAGACTTCTTTGTGGTGACGTTGGATTTGGAAAGACAGAGGTGGCACTCAGAGCTGCTTTCAAGTGCATTGCTGAGGGTAAGCAGTGCGCGATCCTTGTGCCAACAACAATTCTTGCATTCCAACACTACAACACAATTGTCAAACGCTTTGATGGCTTCCCATTTGAGATTGAGATGCTCTCGCGTTTCAAGACACCATCTGAGCAGAAGAAGATAGTTAAAAGTATTAAGGCAGGATATACCGACATAGTTGTCGGCACACACCGCCTTATCTCAAAAGATATTGAATTTAAAGATTTAGGCCTCCTTATCGTCGATGAGGAGCAGCGCTTCGGCGTCGCACAGAAGGAGAAACTTAAAGAGAAGTTCCCTAATGTCGACGTGCTGACTCTCTCTGCGACCCCGATTCCAAGGACCCTCAATATGGCCATGACGGGAATCCGCGACATGTCCATTATTGAGGAGGCGCCGCTCGACCGTCATCCAGTACAGACCTATGTTCTCGAATATGATCCAGGTATAATAGCTCAGGCTATTGAAAAAGAACTTCGCCGTGGTGGCCAGGTCTACTATATGCACAACAATGTTGAGACTATTCAGAGCTGTGCTGCAAAAATCCATGAACTTGTCCCAGAGGCAAGGATTGGAATAGGTCACGGTAAGATGACTGAGGATCAACTCTCAGATGTCTGGAGGCAACTTGTTGAGGGTGAGATTGATGTTCTCGTATGTACAACAATCATTGAGACGGGTGTAGATGTACCTAATGCCAACACCCTCATCATTGAGAACTCAGACCGCTTTGGTCTCTCTCAGCTCCATCAGATTAGGGGTAGAATAGGTCGCTCGGCAAGAAGAGCCTCTGCTTATTTCACATTTTATGGAGGAAAGGAACTCACCGATATTGCGTACAGAAGACTTACTGCAATTCGTGAGTATACAGAGTTCGGTTCCGGATTTAAGATCGCTATGCGTGACCTTGAACTTCGTGGAGCGGGCTCCCTTCTCGGCGCTCAGCAACACGGACATATGGAAGCAGTCGGATATGATATGTACTTAAAGATTCTCGGCGATGCTGTCGCAGAACTCAAGGGAGAGCAGGCAGGTGCACCTGTTGAGGAGAAGAAGGAATGTCTCATCGATATTCAAATCAATGCTCACATACCAGACTCATACATCGAAAGTGTTCCACATCGTCTTGCAATCTATAGAAGAATTGCGGATATTCGCACCAGCGAGGACGCCATGGATGTCACCGACGAGCTTATCGACCGCTTCGGTGACCCACCTCAGGCCGTCCTCGGACTTATCGAAGTATCCTTACTTCGTAACACAGCAGCTTCCCTTGGCATCTACGAGATAGGCCAGCGTGGAGACAATTTAATCCTCTACTGGGACAACATCAACATGCGCTCAGTAGGACGCTTAAATGAGGCTATGAAGGGTAAGATTTTAGTTTCAGGAAGTGGACGACCATATGTGTCCGTCAAGGTTGATAACCCAATAGATACAATAAAAACTTTGAAACATGCACTTATGATTCTTGCTGTGGCAGAGAAATAAAATAAAGGCTCCCGAAAAGGGAGCCTTTTGCTTTTAGTCGAGGTTCAATTTGTGCTTCATGATGTAGCTTGTGAACCAGAAGAGGAGACCACCGAGAAGGAGGTTAATGATTGAGTTACCAATAACTGTGATCTGAAGGGCCTTGCCTCCACTTGAAGCTAAAATCTCATAGTAGTTTGGAAGAATGCTTGTTGCTATTGCAAGGAAGATACCGATTAAAACATATGATGCAATATCAAGGATGATATATGCGATGATTGTACCGAGAATCTTGTGCTTCTTTGAGAGGAGCATTCCAAATCCTACTGCTGTGTACCAGGAGAGTACATATCTTGTGATGAGAAGGAAGAAGAAGAGAACGAGCTCAACTCCAAATACCCAGAGTGGAACACCGAGCTCATCACGGAGATAGTCGCCTTCGCGGTTGATTACATCCTTTATGGAGTCAAACATCGTTCCGAAGAGATCCATAAGCTGGTCGTAGTGACCAAGAGTGATGTAAAGAGAACCAATTGCAATGATAGCACTGAAGAGGATGAATATCCAGGAGTTGAACATCTTTGATGTGATAAGGCTAACAGGACGGACTGGAAGTGTCATCATGAGGTAGCCCTCATCTGTGAAGAAGTTCTTGTAGAATCGGTATACAAGGAATACCAATGTCAAAACAATCAGTGCCACAAAGGCAATTGTGTAAACTGTTGAGATGAGTGATGAAAGAATTTTTATAATCTTTACAAATGTTGTTGGAACGTTATCAATCAAATACTGACGGCTTGTGAGCCAAGTGAGAAAACGTCCAATAGCTGCGAGTACAAGCATTGCAATATATGTTGGAAGAGCAACGCGTCCACATGCGAGGAACTCGTGCTTTGTAAGTTTGCCTAACATCTGAACACCTCCCTGAAGAGGCCGTCGACAGTCTTGCCATCGGCTTTGACTGTTTCAACGTTGTCATGCATTAAAATTTCGCCCTCACGGATGAATATAAATTCATCAAGTACTGGTTCAACATCAGCGATAAGGTGTGTTGAGATGAGTACAGTTGAATCTGCTGGGTGGTTGTCGATGATGGTCTCGAGAATATAGTCTCTTGCTGCAGGATCGACACCACCGATTGGTTCGTCGAGAAGGTAGAGCTTTGCGTCACGGCTCATAACAAGTATGAGCTGTACCTTCTCGCGGTTACCCTTTGATAAATCCTTCAAAGGACGCTTAGGGTCGATATCAAGGCGATCGAGCATCTCATATGCTCTATCTTTATTGAAGTCCTTGTAGAAATCGGCCATGAATTTTATTTGTTTGTCAATCTTCTTTGAGAGATCAAGATAGTTGCGTTCTGGAAGATAGGCAACAAGTTTCTTTGTTTCAACACCAGGCTTCATATCATTGATTGTGATTTCACCTGCAGTTGGAAGAAGAATACCACTGGCAAGCTTGATGAGAGTTGTCTTACCGCTGCCGTTAGGACCGAGAAGTCCGATAACCTTTCCTTCAGGGAGCTCAAGATTGATTCCCTTAAGGGCGGTAAAGCTACCATACTGCTTTTTCAAGTGGTTGCATCTAAGTATGTCAGCCATAGCTTTCCTCCTTGTAAAAATAACTGAGTAATTTTATCATAATTTTTGTTTTTTGTACACCCTTTGAACGTTGACACCACTCCTAAAATTATGTATTATATTTGCGTATTTTTGATTAAGGGGATAATTATATGAAAGGACGCGACTCAAGAAAGCAGACTATTATTGTAGCAGCAGCTGCTGCTATTAGTGCTGCAGTAACAGGTGCTATCATTGGTATCACAGCTGTTACACCTTTCGTTTTTACTAAAGGCTCAGAGGCTGCAAGCAAAGCCATTGAGAACGCTAAAGCAAAGCACGCAGCTGGTATGCCAGCAGCTCAGGCAAAGAAAGCTGAGCTTGATGCTCTCAAGAAGGAGCAGAAGCAGCTCGAAAAAGATAAGAAAACTCTTGAAAAGAAAAAGCAGAACGCTCGTAAGAATCAGGCTAAGAAGATCTACGAAGAGCGTGTAGCAAATGGATATGAAGCTTCTCTTTCACTCGTAGAGTCAGAGGCTGACAAGGCTGTTGCCGAAGCTGATAAATTCACACTTGATGAGAAGAAGTCAAAGAAGTCAAAGAAGTCAAAGAAGGACAAGTCAGTAGTTGCTATTCCTAAGAAGGAAAAGATCACACTCGCTGCTCCTGCAGAGCCAGCTGACAATGTTCCAACAGATGACGGCTCAGAACCTGACTACTCATCATCTGCTAGCATGTTCAAGGGAATCAGTTTCTAAAAACAATTGACATAGATATCAATCTATGGCAAAATACTAGTGAACTTAATATTACTCCGAGTCAGTGGACCTAAGGCTAAAAGCTATGGCAGCTGAACAGGGTTAGCTTGGAAACGAGCTTGCCTTCCGTATTTGAAAAGGGGAACGAAACAAAGTCTTAAACATCTTTGTTATGGATGTGTTTTAGGGGCTCCTTTGCAGATACGCAAAGGAGTCCTTTCATTTTGTACTAAAAGCGTAGAGTCTCCCATTACGCTTTATATATCGAAGTTGTATAACCACCACAGATACAATTTCACACCCATAACACTGAATGCCGAGCCGATAAAGCTCGGCATTTGGTTTTCATTGACTTAATAAACCGAATATGTTACTATCATTCAGGTGGTTATACATAATTAATGAAAGGGAGATTACATATGTTAGATATGATTAAAAAGATTATAAAGATCGCATTTAAATTTGTTGGTGTAGCTTTACTTGGCTTCCTTGGATACATTGTTTGGGCTATCAACCCATGGAACATGCCAGCAATCTTCAAGAGAAATTATCCAGAAGCATTTGAAAGAATGCCACTTAAGCTCATCAGCCCATTTATTAGTCTCTATTAATTGAGCTGTACGTAGTTTAAAAAATTAATCTTAAATCCAGGTTAAAAAGTGCTTGCTTTTTTATATGAACTCTCATATAATAGACAAGCACTTTAAATATCGCGGGGTAGAGCAGTTGGTAGCTCGTCGGGCTCATAACCCGGAGGTCGGAGGTTCAAGTCCTCCCCCCGCAACCAGAAAAGAGACCAGAAGCATTTTGCTTCTGGTCTTTTTTTGTTATAATATCATTGCTGCAAAGGCAAATGACAAGAAAGAAACTATTTATGAATTATCTGATTTATGTTATCATTGTCTTGTAATGATGGTCGACTCGCAAGCCGACATGTCATTGATTATAAAATTAAACAGGAGAAAATGACAGAATGATTTTTGTAACTTTACTTAGTGATTTCGTTACAAAAAACTTTATACTTCTCATCCTTGTAGTTGGACTAATCCTTGTTGTTTCAAAGAAGACTGCAATTGGTGCAAGATCCGCAAGGTTCATTAGAATCATAGCGCTCCTTGTCCTTTTCTTATCCATTGTGGATTATCTTGAGAATTACTGCTCGACTCTCTCTTATCCGACAGTTTGGCGTAAGGTTTTCTCGTGGATAGGTTACACCTTGAGACCTCTTCTTGTAGTGCTCTTTATCAGGACTACGATTTCAAAGAAGATTGCTCTCTGGTTCTATTCGTTCGTATTTATAAACTCCGCAATCTACGTAACTACGTTTATTCCACCTCTTGAAAAGCTTGCGTTTACTTATGATGAACTGAACGAATTCGATAGAGGACCACTTGGATATTCGGCACATATTGTAAGTTTCATTTACATTATCGCCTTCTTGATTTTGATTCTCGGCGAGTATAAGGATGGCGACCGAAGCACAGCCGTCTGTATTGGTTGGTGTGCAGCATCAAACATCGCCGCATTCCTCTATGAGACTTTAAACCCAACAGGATTTGAGATTCTTAATACAACTATTCTTACCTCCTGCTGTTTCTACTACTTGTTCCTTCATACACAGATAACAAGAGCAGAAACGATGGAGAAGGAACTTCTCCTATCCGACCAACGCGCTGCGATGGTCGTGCAGGAGATAAGACCACGTTTCGTTTACGATATTCTTCTCCGTGTACGCAACATTATAAAGACAAGTCCTACACGTGCAGAGGAAGTTATCTATAACCTTGTAGCATATCTTGAATACAACCTCGAGATGACAGACTTCGTTCACCCAATTCCTTTCGAGGAGGAGATGGACCGAGTACTTGTTTACTTGAAGATTGAACAGGCAAGACTTCCTGGACTTCACGTTGTACTTCAACTTGAGGACAAAGATTTTAATATCCCTGCACTCACAGTACAACACCTTGTTGAGAACAGCATTCAGCATGGTCTTGAGGATCAGAATGAGGGCACAATTGTTATCAAGACCTTCAGTTCTGAATCTGGCCACTCAATTATCATTCAGGATAACGGCAGGGGCTTCTCAAATGAGGAGTCACTTACATCTGACAACCAGGGTTCACGCTTTGGTATTGCTAATGTCACCGACCGCCTTGAGCGTATGGTCGCTGGTGATATCAACATAGTTACAAAACCTGGTGTTGGTACAACTGT
>JAKSQX010000027.1 GCA_024403955.1 Clostridia bacterium
TTTTAGGGGCTAATTATGAAAGGAAAGATACAAATGAAAGTGCTGGGAAATTAATAAAAGCTGTTGGGCAGCATGCAAAGGATAAAAACTTTGAGCCTGAATGGGCCAATAAGAAATCTGTCCTTGCCATGGGACCGAGTCAGCCGAGTATCCCAAGCTTCAAAGGCTTGTCCATAGTATTTTTCCTTGTTATTTCTTTATTCTGTCGTAGCGTACGATGCTTGCGCTTACGTTTTCGTCCCCGATAACGTCAAGCACTTCCGAGGCGAAATCGTCTTTTGAAAATTCGGAAAAAAACGTGTCTGCATCCGGAAATTCGTCGTCAACTTCCGTCAGATACATTCTGTCGCAGTAAGGAAGGAATTGCTTGTATACCGTTCCTCCCCCGATAACGAACACTTCGTCATCGCAGTCCTTAAAGTATTCAAACGCTTCCTCTACGCTGTGGAATACGTCCACCGATTCGAAGGAAAAGTCTCTGCTTCTCGTTATTACGACGTGATGCCTGTTCGTAAGAAGTCCGCCGAGGGAATCGAACGTCTTTCTTCCCATTATTATCGTTTTCCCGGAAGTGGTCTTTCTGAAAAACTTCATGTCGTCTTTAATGTGCCATATAAGGTCGCCCATGTATCCGAGCTCAAGGTTCTTTCCCACGGCAGCTATCATTGATATCATGACGTTTTTCCTTTACTGTGCTATCGGGAAAGAAATTTTTCCCATGTGTTCGTATCCGACGATCTTTATGTCGTTTAGCTCTTTAGAGTTGTCGATCGCAAAGAAATCCGTGATGTCGGGATTTATCCACAGTGTCGGCGCGGGAAGGTCTCCCTTTGTATCAAAGCGCTCAATCTGTTCTTTGATGCCTTCGATCTGATTGACGTAAATATGCGCGTCCTTTATGCTCCAGTCGAGAGTGCCCGGCTCAAGCCCCGTGCAGTGTGCGATAAGGCAGAGGAGAGTTGCATACTGGGTCACGTTGAAGGGAAGACCGAGTGGCACGTCACAGCTTCTCTGATGCACCCATGCGTTCAGTTTTCCGTCCGTCACGTCCCATTCGCTGCTCCACACGCACGAAGGAAGCACTGCGGTGGGAACGTAATCGTCCTGCCACAGAGTCATGACCATACGTCTGTCGTTCGGATTCGTTTTTATCGTTTCGATGAGCTTCTGCGTCATGCTGAATTTTTTTACTATGTAACCGTATGCAGTCCCGATGGTGTGAGCCCATTCTTTTCCGAACTCACGGACTATTTCTTTATCGACAAGTCCGCCGTTTCCGTCGGGGACTTTCTGATTTGCTCTCCAGAAGCCTTCTTCGTCGATCTCCCATTCGTTCCAGATGTTGACGTTTCTGTCGCGAAGCCATCTTACGTCGTTTGACTGCGCCTGATATATCCAGAGCATTTCGGTGATCGCCTGTCTGAAAAAGAGCTGCTTTGTAGTCAGTACGGGGAATTCCTTTGAAAGGTCGAGTTTAAAATGATGGGACGGTACTTTTACGGTATTGATGCCCGTCCTGTTTTCGACCTCTCGGCCTTCGGAGAGTATTCTTTTGCAAAGAGCAATATAATCCTTGTCCCACTGTGACATTCTGCTCACTCCTTTAATATAATCTATAATAATAATAATGTTACCACATTCCGCACTTAACATCAACAAAACACAGTCGATTATTTGTTTTCATCATTAAAAAACGCGGCACTGCATAAAACAGTCATAAAAGGCAAAAATAACTTTACCAAGGTACGGAGGTTACTTTCTGTCTTTGTCGCCAAAGAGAATCATGAAGAGAATCATGAGTACTTCGCCAAACATGCTGGTAAAGAACATGAGGTCGCCTGCTTTGTAGCGGAATACGTTTGCTACTGCCTCACCGTCAAGAACTGTGTAGCAGCTCTCTGCAAGACCAAATGCAATGAAGAATGCTGTGATACACCACAGCATGGTAGAGAGATTGCTTAGCAAAAAGTTTTTTCATAACTCTTGCCTCCTATTTTTATTTTAATATGCTTCGATTTCCTTAATTTTAAATTCATTGCCTTGGAGAAGATAAGTATGCTCAGAACTACAGTGCGGGCAAGTTTTACCAAATTCAACAGTAGGATAAGTATTTTTACAATCCTCACAGTATGTCACTGCGGGGATTGTTTCTATTTTAAGTTCTGCTTCCTTTGTTAGTTCGCGCTTTGCAGCAGCCCACTTCCAGCAGTCACTAAGGTAGTCCTCAATAATGGCGGAAACTTCGCCAATTTCTAGAACTACCGTCTTGACGCTGGTCAGTTCGTTTTCTTTGCCTACTTCTTCTATTTTGTCTAGAACTGTAAAAACTACACCTAGTTCATGCATAATTATTTCTTACCTTTAAGCTTCTTAATCTTGAGGCCAACAGGATACTTAATCATATTAGGAATGATGTATTTAAGTTTTTCCTCTGATGTAATCATATCGCTGCAATGAGGAAGGTCACGCTCAAGGTGAATTGCGTCGAACTGGCATCTTGTTGTGCAGAGGCCGCAGCCTACGCACTTTGTCTCATCGACAACTGAACGTCCGCACTTGAGGCAACGTGCTGCCTCTGCCTTGACCTGATCCTCTGTAAATGGTTCAACGTACTCACGGAATGATTTTTTGTCAATGTCCTTCTTCTTTGGAACATTGCGGCCACAGTTGTCATATGATGGAACTGTGATGTCATCCTTGTTGAGTTCGATATAGTTGCGTCTGTCACGGCCGATAGTGAGAGTGCCGTTTGGCTGAACGTACCTGTGAATCGAGATTGCACCTTCACGGCCAGCAGCAATTGCATTGATTGCAAAGCTTGGGCCCGTGTAGAGGTCGCCGCCAACGAACACGTCTGGCTGTGCTGTCTGATATGTGAGCTTGTTTGCCATTGGGCCGTTGGCACGACCGAGTTCAACTTTCTCGCCATCGAGAAGGTTGCCCCAAGCAATTGCCTGGCCGATTGAGAGGATGACATCAGTACACTCAACTGTTACTGTGTCGTTCTCATCATATTGAGGAGCGAACTTGCCGTTTGCATCAAATACTGATGTGCACTTCTTGAGAACAATAGCCTTAACCTTGCCGTTCTCAACGATAATTTCCTTAGGACCAAAGCCGCAGTTTACTGTGATGCCATCGCCCTCTGCGTCAGCAATCTCATCTGGGAGTGCTGGCATTTCCTCGCGGGACTCGAGGCAGTACATTGAAACTGCGCCATCACCGCAACGTGTGGCAACACGTGCGCAGTCGATTGCAACGTTACCGCCACCAATGACTACAACGTTGCCACCGCTGAGTTTATAGCTCTCGGCTGGTACGGCGCGTCTTAGGAAATCCACTGCTGTTACGACGCCCTCTGCGTCCTCACCAGCAATACCTGCCTTCTTGCCGGCCTGGCAGCCGATAGCGATGTAAAATGCTTTGTACCCCTCTTGACGGAGTGCGTCAAGAGTGATATCACGGCCTACTTCTACGCCGAACTTGAACTCAACGCCAAGGGCCTTGATTACATCAACTTCGGCCTCTATTACATCCTTCTCAAGCTTGAATGATGGGATGCCATATGTGAGCATACCGCCTGGCTTTTCAGACTTTTCAAATACTGTTGGCTTGTATCCCTTGAGTGCAAGGTAGTACGCACAGGAAAGGCCTGCTGGGCCTGCACCGATGATAGCAATCTTCTCGTTTGCATAGAAGTTGTCATCAAGTGATGGGATAGTCTTCTTTGGAATATAGCGTGTTGCACTATCAAGATCGCGCTGTGCAACAAACTTTTTAATCTCATCAATTGCAACTGGGTCATCGATTGTACCACGAGTACAAGCATCCTCACACTTGTGGTTACAGATACGACCGCAGATTGCTGGAAGTGGGTTATCGAGTTTGATAAGCTGAAGTGCCTCATCATAGCGGCCTTCGCGAGCCATGTCGATATAACCCTGAATTGCGATGTGAGCCGGACAAGCAGTATTACAAGGTGCTGTACCTGACTCGTGTGTTGGGATGCAGTTTAAATCACGATAGTTGTGAGTCCACTTATCCTCACCCCAAGGCTCATCAACGTATGGGAGGCCCATTTTTGGATACTCAACCTCTGAGCCGTCCTTGCGGCAAAGCTTTTGGCCAAGTTTTGGAGCGCCTGCTGGGCAGACCTCCACGCACTTACCACAAGCTACACACTTGTCCTTGTCAACGTGAGCAATATAAGCTGAACGTGAGAGATTAGGTGTGTTGTAAAGCTGTGATGTGCGGAGCGCGTAACATACGTTAACGTTACAGTTACAGATAGCAAAGATTTTATTCTCGCCATCGATATTTGTGATTTGATGAACGAAGCCGTTGTCCTCTGCCTTTTGGAGGATTTCAAGAGCCTCTTCCTTGGTGATATAGCGACCGCCCTTGTTTGTCTCAACAACGTAATGTGCCATGTCGCCCATAGCGATGCACCAGCCCTCTGGGTCATCGCCGCAACCTTCGTCAAATGTCTTTCTTGACTTACGGCATGAGCAAGGTGATGCAGCATATACACCATCGTACTTATCGAGCCAATGAGAGATATGCTCAACAGATACAGATGTGTTTTCCATCTCAATTGCTTTTTCTACTGGTATTACGTGCATGCCAATACCAGCGCCGCCCTCTGGTACAAACTTTGTAACCATGTCAAGTGGGAGGCGTGTCATTCTCTCAAAGAATATACCTACCTCTGGATGTTCATCCATGAGGTCAGCATTCATATTTGAGAACTCTGCGCTTCCTGGTACAAACATTGGAAGGCTATACTGCTTTTCGTGCTGTGGATTTTCCCAGTTATACTCAATAACGCCAGCGACAGCCATCTTTTCGAGAAGTTCCTCAACTTCCTTTTCTGGCTTGCCTGTACGCTCAACCATTTCCTTTAGAGTAACTGGCTTTCTAACTTCCATCTTGAGCGCAACCTCTGCCATTTCATCAGTACACATGGCAGCAAGGCCCCAGTATTCTGGATCATCCTTTGTGATTTTAGCCAAGCCAAGTTTTTGTGGAATTCGGTCTGTGATCTTTTTACCGAGTTCTGCAATAACAGGCCTAAACGGCTCATTGTTTACTGGTGGGTCAGGATACTTGTACTCTGGATAGAGTTCCTTATCAAGTTCACGCATAATCTATTCTCCTTAAAAAAAATTATTTTCTACTTAAGTGATGACAAATCGTATGGTGTGTTCTGATATACGAAATAGTTAAGCCAATTAGAGTAAAGAAGGTTTGCTGATGAACGCCAAGTTACTGGTGGCTTTGGTGTAACTTTGCCATTTGGGAAATAGTTTTCTGGCATGTGGATTGGTTTGCCAGCATCAAGGTCACGCATATACTCGTTATATAGCGTGTCAGCATCGTACTCAGAGTGGCCGGTAATAAATATCTGACGGCCAAGCTTGGTTGCCATCGCATAAACACCCGCCTCTTTTGATGAGGCCAAAATCTTAAGCTCTGGAAGTTTCTCAACGTCAGCGCGATCAATTGTTGTATGACGTGACTGAGGAACCATAAATGTATCGTCAAATCCACGGAAGAGCATTGATGACTTCTTCTCAACCTTGTGTGGGAAGACGCCAAAGAGCTTTTCTGGGAGATCATGTTTCTTTATGCCATAGTGGTAATATAGGCCTGCCTGGGCGCCCCAGCAGATGTGGAAGGTGGACCATACGTGAGTCTTGCTCCACTCCATTATTTCGCAGAGCTCGTCCCAGTAATCCACTTCCTCAAACTTGAGGTGTTCTACTGGTGCTCCTGTTATTATCATTCCATCGAAGTTCTGATCTTTGACATCTGCAAAAGTCTTATAGAAACTGAGCATATGGTCTTCACTTGTATTTTTTGAAGCATGTGAAGTCATCATAATAAGCTCAAGCTCAACCTGAAGTGGTGTATTACCGAGAAGACGGCAGAGCTGTGTCTCAGTTTCAATTTTCTTTGGCATGAGATTTAAGAGAAGAATCTTAAGAGGACGGATGTCCTGCTTACCCGCTCTTGTCTCTGTCATTACAAAGATATTCTCAGAGTTTAAGACTTTCTTTGCAGGTAGATCTGTTGGAATTTTAATTGGCATTTATATCACTTCTTTTTCATTACGTAAAGTCTTGAGGCAAAGTCCGGGAAGACTCTTGTCTCATCATTTATGCCTGTACCGGCAAAAGCTTGATGAAGTTTAACTCCAGCATACATCAATGTGTCACCTGAAGCCTTATATTTTTCAACTTCACCTGGAAGTTTATAGAACTTATCAATTACGTTTTGAACTACTCCACCGTTCTTGATATGAATTGGAGCGATCATATTAATAAGGTCGCCGAAAACTTTAATGCTTACTGGCTTAGGACTGTTAGTGAATTCATATACTGTCTTCTCATCAAGTCCCTTGGCAAAATACTTGTGATCCTTTGAATTTGGATGAGCAAGTTCCTGCATGAGAAGACCGATAGCTTCACTCTTATCCTTAGATACAACTGTCCACTCGTGGAGATTATCACAACGGCCACGATAAAAGTCTCCGTACTGGAATGTCTTTCTATGTGCCTTATAGAACTTAACTTGATCCTTAATCTCCTTAAGTGTAGCCATATCAAGATCAGGGAGATTGAACTCATATCCAAAGACACCAAACACAGCGACATTGAAGCGAGTGTCAAGTGGTGTGTTCCTAAGTGTCTGATGGTTTGGACAGTTAGATACATGAGCTGTGACTGTGGACATAGGATAACCGTAGCTATAATTTGTCATTGCAGTTACTCTGTAAACTGCATCGGTATCATCACTTGCCCAAATCTGTGGGAAGTAAGAGAGAATACCAAGATCGAATCTATCGCCACCTGATGAGCATCCCTCAAATAAGATATTTGGAAACTTAGTTGTCAAAGTCTGCATAATTCTGTAGAGACCAATTACATATCTATGAGCAACTTCGCCCTGATTTTCAGCCTCAAGTTTCGAACTATATACATCAGACATGATTCTATTCATATCCCACTTTACGTAAGTGATATTCGCAGATGAGAATACATCGCTCATAGCATCAATAATATAGTCCTGAACCTCAGTTCTCGTGAGGTCGAGTATTCTTTGATTTCTTCCCTCTGAATGTGGACGGTTTGGAATACCGAGTGCCCAATCAGGATGTTTGCGGAAAAGGTCTGAATTTGCGTTGACCATCTCAGGCTCAACCCAGATACCAAAATCAAGACCGATCTTGTTTATCTTATCTGCAAGCCCCTTGACGCCATTTGGAAGCTTCTTTAAGTTGACCTTCCAGTCGCCGAGTGATGAGGTGTCATTGTTTCTCTCACCGAACCAACCGTCATCCATGACGAGGAGTTCAATGCCGCATCTCTTAGCAGCACGGGCGAGGTTGTAGAGTTTCTTCTCGTTGATATTGAAGTATGCAGCTTCCCAGGAGTTCAAGAGAACCGGACGTTCCTTGTTCTTCCACTCACCTCTTACGATATGGTTTCTAACGAACTTGTGCATATTCTGACTCATGCCGTTGAAGCCCTTGTCTGATACAGTCATAACTGCCTCAGGAGTTTCAAATGATTCATGAGCTTTTACAATCCACTCAAATCCATCAGGGTTGATACCGGATACAAAACGAGTTTTACCGTAAGCTGACACTTCGGCAGCAGAGTAGTGATTACCACTGTAAATAAGGTTCAAGCCAAATGCGCGACCCATGTCTTCCGTTGTGCTCTCATCTGAGAGCATAACAAATGGGTTAGCTCTATTTGAACTTATACCAGCTCTGCTGCAGTTTACGACTTTTCCGGCTACGACCTTGGTCTCGTTCTTACCCATTTCACGCGCCCAAGCGCCGTTAAATGTGGTTAGGACAAGGTCCTTCTCCGAAAAGTCGAGTTGTGTACTCATAAGCTTCAAAAGACGAATATCATCTCCAGAGTTATTTATGAGTTTTGTATATCTTGTAATTACATTGCACTTCTCATATACGAAATAATGAAGTTCAAGTGCAATATCGTAATACTTGTCTTTTAAAACAACTGTCAAATGTGCTGGGAGTTTGTTAGCTGAATATGAGCAAGGCATTGTGTAGAGATGAGGATTTTCATCCTTCAATGTGTATGAGTCATAGACAAAGTCACAGGTTCTTGAACCGTCAGCGTGTACGAGTTCACAGAAAGGTTCTCTAATATCACCCTTACCCTGTCCAGATGCCTCAAGGCAGATATCCTCAAGTGAGAAAGAGAGATCATCCTGTGTGTAGTTAAGACTTGTGCCTGGGCAGAAAGCACTCTTCTCAGTGATGACATCTACATCGCCGAGTGAAATTTTACGACCATAGTACATATGCTCAAGGTGGCCACTCCCCGTCACTCTAAAAGCATACGTAGTATTATCTGTCTCAAGTATGAAGTTGTTATCCTTTGCTCTAATCATAAGTACAGCTCCTATTCACCAGATCTATCTTCGATAATCTCTTTCCTCTGATAGAGCTGATTTGTAATTCTATCCATCTCTTTATCATCAAGTTTGTAATGCTTAATAAAGACATAACAAGCCACTGCAAAGATAAGCATTGGAACAACTGTGATTGCGACTTGAAGTCCGTGAAGAGAAGAACCTGTGAGCAACTTTGCTACACCCTCACTTGTATCCTTACTGATGTGGAATGTTGAGATACAAGCAGATGCGACAAGTGCTGATACGCCAGATGCGAACTTAACAACGAGAGTCTGAATTGAGAAAACTACAGACTCCTCACGAGAACCATTCTTAAGTTCGCCATAATCAACTGTGTCTGCAAGGAAGATGGTGAGAAGCACCATCAAAAGTCCGTTGCAGGAGAAGATGATTACCGCTGGAATATAGAGGCATTGATATGGCAATCCAATAAATACGATAGCGGTAAAAATGAGGTAACCGACTGTCGCACCGAGGAGTGCAGTTCTAAATACTTTTGTTGCCTCCATAAACTTTCTAAGGAGTGGGAAAAAGAAAATCATTGAAAGTGCCTGCGAAGCACCACCGACTACAGCAAAGAGTGTGTAGTTATGATACCATCCCGCTCCACCTACTGCGTACTTGTAATAGTAAATTGCAAGGTTTGCAGTGATATAGAAAGCTGTGTTGATAAGGATAATTGTAAGAGCCATAGTCAAAGCCTGGTCATTTGAGAAAAGAGCTTTGAACATATCCTTAACAGAGACAGTCTTAACGTTAACTGTAGACTTCTCTTTTATTGTCACTGAAAAATATGTGATTACTATTCCAGTGAATATTGAAATGATAAGTGCAAACCACTTAAATCCCTGTCGCTCATCTTCGCCGCCGAGTGCCATAACACAGATCATTGTTGCAACTGTGACTACGGCGCCACCGATTGTGGCACATGTGCGACCGAGCTGGGTCAATTGTTCGCGCTCAGCGCCCGGCTTTGTAAATGCCGGAACAATTGACCAGAATGGGATGTCAGCCATCGTGTAAGTTACACCCCAAAGGATATAGAAGACTGCAGCGTAGGCCACAAGTCCGCCACCATTAATCTTTGGTGGTGCCGAGAAAAGAAGGAATGTGACCAAGGTATTTGAGAGTGTACCAATAAATATCCAAGGTCTAAACTTTCCCCACTTTGTCTTCGTCTTTGCAGCGATGACACCCATAAGTGGGTCATTAAAAGCATCAAAGATACGGGCCGCGAGAAGAATGATTCCCATAGCCCAAGCATTTACTCCAAGGATGTCCTGGTAGTAATAGAGTACGTAGCTCGTAGAGAGCATGTACATCATATCTTTGCCTATAGCACCGAGGCCGTAGGCTGCTTTTTCTTTTTTATTTAAAGCTGTTGTTCCCAACTAAATCATCTCTTTTACTTAAATTGATGCGAGCGCCTGCTCTAAATCAGCAACAAGGTCCTCTGCATTTTCAAGTCCCGTTGAATAACGGATAAGGTCGCCTGGTACGCCAGCCTCAATAAGCTGCTCATCGGTCATCTGACGATGAGTAGTTGATGCTGGGTGGAGGCAACATGTGCGAGCATCAGCAACATGGGTCTCGATTGATGCAACTTTGAGAGCAGCCATAAACTTCTCAGCTGCAAGCTTGCCACCCTTTATGCCAAAAGATACTACGCCGCATGTGCCGTTTGGCATATATTTTTTAGCGAGGTCATAGTACTTGTTGCCAGGAAGACTCGCATAATTAACCCAAGTTACATTAGGATTCTTCTCAAGTGCTTTTGCAACTGCCAAAGCATTTTCGCAATGGCGTGCAACACGTACTGGAAGGCTCTCAAGGCCGAGGTTTAAGATGTAGGCATTTACTGGTGACTGTACTGTACCGAGGTCACGCATGAGCTGTGCATTTGCCTTTGCAATATACGCACCACCAAGACCGAACTTCTCAGTATAAACTACACCGTGGTAACTCTCATCTGGGGTACAGAGGTCAGCATACTTATCAGGATACTTAGTCCAATCGAAGTTGCCACTATCAACGATACAACCACCAAGTGTTGCACCGTGGCCATCCATATACTTTGTTGTTGAGTGTGTGATAATATCTGCACCGAACTTAAATGGGTTGCAGTTGATTGGTGTAGCAAAAGTATTGTCCACGATAAGTGGTACACCGTGTGCATGTGCAGCCTTTGCAAACTTCTCAATGTCGAGGACTGTAAGCGCTGGGTTTGCGATAGTCTCACCGAAAACGAACTTAGTGTTCTCCTTGAAAGCAGCGTTCAATTCTTCCTCACTGCAATCAGGATCAACAAATGTGCACTCAACACCCATTCTCTTCATTGTTGTCGAGAGGATGTTGTATGTGCCGCCGTAGATTGTTGAGCTGGAGACTACGTGATCACCCGCTCCGGCAATATTGAAGAATGCGAGGAAGTTAGCTGCCATTCCTGAGCCAGTCAGGAGGGCTGCTGTGCCGCCCTCAAGTTCAGCAATCTTCTTTGCTACCATATCGCATGTTGGATTGCCGCAGCGTGAGTAGAAATAGCCATCAGCCTCCAAATCAAAGAGTTTGGCCATCTCCTCTGCACTGTCATATTTAAATGTTGTACTCTGAATTATTGGGATCTGTCTTGGGTCACCATTACTCGGAACATATCCGCCCTGAATACAGATAGTTTCTTTTTTCATTAAGGATCACTCCTTTTATTTCCAAGAACTATTAAGATCAACTGTTCTGTTGAATACTACCTTTCCAGATTCGATATCTGAATTCTTATCTACTGTGTAGTAACCCTTTCTCATGAACTGGAATGTGTCACCAACCTTTAGTCCCTCAAGAAGTCCCTTATCAACAACTGAGTCAGGGAGAATCTCAAGTGAGCTCAGATTGATATAGTCACAGAGTTCATGTGAATCATCTGATGGGTTCTCCACATTGAAGAGTCTGTCATAGAGGCGAACTTCTACTGGTGCAGAATTCTCTGCTGATACCCAGTGGATTGTACCGCGAACCTTACGTCCGTCAGGTGTCTCGCCACCCTTTGACTCTGGGTCATATGTGCAGTGAAGGCAAGTAACATTTCCTTCAGCGTCTGTATCATATGACTGGCATGTGATATAGTAAGCGCTCTTGAGCCTTACCTCGTTGCCAGGGTAAAGTCTAAAGTACTTTTTCACCGGCTCTGCCATAAAGTCATCCTGCTCAACATAGAGTTCTCTTGAGAAAACAACTTTTGATGTTCCAAGTTCTGGCTTGTCAGGATGAACTGGAGTTTCAATTATTTCTGTCTGTCCCTCTGGGTAGTTTTCAATAATTACCTTGAGTGGACGAAGGACTGCCATAGCACGTGCAGCGTTTGCGTTCAAGTTGTCGCGTACGCAAGCCTCAAGGAGACCGAAGTCTACAACTGAGTAAGCCTTTGATACACCGATACGCTCAACGAAGTCACGGATAGCGGCTGCTGGGAAGCCACGGCGACGCATGCCTGAGATAGTAACCATACGGGGGTCGTCCCAACCATCAACATAACCGTTGTTTACAAGGTAGAGTGAACGACGCTTTGAAGTTACACAGTAGTTAAGGTTGAGTCTTGCAAACTCAATCTGACGTGGGCGCTGCCAACCGAGAGTTTTAGCAACCTCACACTCATCAAGAACCCAGTCATAAAGTGGACGATGGTTCTCAAACTCAAGTGAGCAAAGTGAGTGAGTTACGCCCTCCTTTGCATCCTCAAGAGGATGAGCGAAGTCGTACATTGGATATACGCACCACTTGTCGCCCTGTCTGTAGTGTGAGAGATGTGCGATTCTGTATATTACAGGATCGCGCATGTTTATGTTAGGTGAACTCATATCAATCTTTGCGCGAAGTACTCTTGTGCCGTCAGGGAACTCACCCTTTGTCATTCGATCAAAGAGGTCCAAGTTCTCCTCAATTGAACGATCACGGTATGGGCTATTCTTACCAGGCTCTGTAAGTGTACCTCTATACTCCTTCATCTCATCTGGAGAGAGGTCACAAACGAAGGCCTTACCCTTTTTAATAAGTTTGATAGCACACTCATACATGAAATCAAAATAATCTGATGCGTAGAGTGTCTCAGGAAGTTCCTCACCTACGAGCCATTCAATATCCTCACGGATTGACTCTGCGTACTCAACGTCCTCCTTACCAGGATTTGTATCGTCGAGACGGAGGTTGAACTTACCGTTGTATTTCTTCTTAGTTGCCCAGTTGATGCAAATAGCCTTTGCATGTCCAACGTGGAGGTAACCATTTGGCTCAGGTGGGAAACGAGTCTGAACTCGGTCATATACCCCTTCAGCCAAATCTTCATCTATAAAGTCATGAATGAAATTGCTATGAATTTCTTCATTATCTACATTCTCAATAATGTCTGCCATTTTATTTACTCCTATATCAAAGTGCTGCAATCATTGCATCTATTCTAGCCATTACTTCATCCACACCGAGGATCTTCATAATCTCATAGAGGTCAGGTGTGTTGGTTCTTGATGTCATTGCAACACGAATAATTGTTGATACGTCACCGATGTGTCCCTTGAACTTATCAGGATCTGCCTTATACTCCTTAACATTCGGAGTGAAGCCGAGTGGCTCACAGAGGTCCTTCATCTTTTGGAACCAGGTGTCTTTATCATCAACGATATTCCAAACATCTCTATATGCCTCTAGCACTGCTTTAGCATCAGCCTTGTTGATGTTCTCTGGAAGAACGCTGTAGTCTGCTTGGTAGTTGTAGAAGTAAGCTACATACTCAGGAACATCGGACCACTTCGCAATATCCTTGCGAGGTTTTTGGTTTTCACGATCGATGTTGAGGATTGCTCTTGCCTTAGCCTTATCAGCTGAGAGAAGTTCAAAGAACTCCTTATCATACTCCTCTGCCCACTGAAGAGTTCTGTCGAGAACCCAGTCGGCATCCTTTACGCAGATGACATTCTTTGACACGTCATTCATCTTTACGAGATCAAAGAGTGCACCAGATACGCTCATCTTCTTCAAGTTGAATGGGAACTCAGAGAGAGCTGCATCCTTATTTGCGCGACGCCAGTCCTCAAAGTTTGAGTTGGCCAAAGTGTAGAGGTACTCAAGTACTGACTCCTTTGGATATCCCTGCTCGCTGTAGAACTCGACAGCTGCCTCAGGGTCTTTACGCTTTGAAAGCTTTCTCTTATTACCATCATCAAGCTTCATGATTGGAGCGATGTGTGCATACTTAGGAACTTTAAATCCACAGGACTTAAAGAGCTGAATATGTGTTGGAACTGATGAGATCCACTCATCACCTCTGACAACATGTGTTGTTCTCATAAAGTGGTCATCACAGCAATGAGCAAAATGATATGTTGGGATTCCGTCAGTCTTAAGAAGGACTACGTCAACAATATTCTCAGGCATCTCGATCTTGCCCTTAATCATATCGTCGAAAGTAATCTTTCCATCCTCACGTCCAGGAGAGCGAAGTCTCAAAACGTATGGAATACCAGCATCGATTCTTTCTTTAATTTCCTCAAAACTTAAGTCACGGCACTTGGCATACTTGCCATAGTAACCTGGGAGTACTCCCTCTGCCTCTTGAGCATCACGGATTGCCTGAACTTCCTCTGCTGTGCAGAAGCAAGGATATGCAAGTCCGTCAAGAACAAGTTTCTTTGCTACGCAGTGATAAACTGCTGCGCGTTTCGACTGTGTGTAAGGGCCGTAGTCGCCAGCTTCGGTCTCGAAGCCTGTTACACCTTCGGTGATATCAATACCGAAATCACGAAGGCCCTTAACAATACCCGAAACGCCGTCTTCTACCTCGCGCTTTTTATCGGTATCTTCGATACGAAGATAAAAAGCACCACCTGAAACATCAGCTGTAAGCTTTGAAATAAGGCCAGAGAAAAGACCACCAATGTGGAGATAACCCGTAGGTGATGGCGCAAATCTTGTTACGCGCGCACCCTCAGGTAAGTCTCTCTCTTTATAAAGTTCTTCGTAGTACTCAAGAGTCTTATCCACATCTGGGAATAAAAGCTCTGCAAGTTTTGTGAAATCCATATGTTTGCTCCTAAGAATGTGCATTAAAGAAAAGTATAATAACGCACTATAATTTATTAATAATATATTATATATAATAATACCTTACTTGTAAACAATTCACCCGGCAAAATTCCCATAAATAAAAGAAAAACACCCAAGGCTTACGCCCCAGGTGTTTTGTGTTTAATTAGTCGTTGTAACGAGCTGCGTCTTCGGCAACCTTGTCCTTAGGTAATCTCTTCTCGAATACGCGGTCGTACTTCTTGGCCCAAGCTTTAACGCCCTCAAGGCTATAGTGCTTAGGAATCTGGAATGATACGATGTAGTACTCTGCGATATCAAGAACAACTGGAGCAACCTTCTTCAAAAGGCCAGGGTTCTTGAAGAGATCAATACCTCTCTGTACAAGGCTCAAATCAGCATGTAAGAACTTCCAAATTGAAGTGTGGTTTGCTGTGATTGTCATCTCACGGTATGTGAGAAGACCCTTGTTGATAGCATAACGAAGTTCATCCTGTGTAACTCTTGTAAGTACAAGCTTTGCAAGTGCAAGAGGAGCAATGTTACGGCCCATCTTGTTGTAGTACTGGTACTGATATTTCCAAAGAGTTTCAGCAGAATATGTTTCTGTTGTATCTGATGCGATAACTTCTGCAAGAATCTTAGAATTCTTAATAGCATTACCGATACCAGAACCAATGATTGGAACTGTCATGAATGCTGAATCGCCAAGAGCTGCATATCCGTTTGCAACCATGATTGAAAGAGGCTGACGAACAGGAATAAGTGTGAAGTAACCGCCACGCTTCATTGTTCTACCAAGCTGTGGGTTATCTTTTCTGTAACGCTCAGCAAGGATGTTTGCTTCTTCTACTGTGAATGGATCCATATGACCAACGAGAAGGTCTGAATGTGACTCTGTCTCAGTAGCCTCAGATGCGATCCAAGCAATACCAACGCCTTCCTTATCTGGGAAGAGGATTACCTTATAAAGGTCATCAACTGTCTCGATAGGAGCTGCGAGTTCGTAGAATGCGCGATATACATGGAACTTCTCGCCCCAACGTGGGTGCTTCTGAATTCCAAGATATTCAGGAAGGTTAACACGTACTGGAGATTCACATCCGCAGCAGTCGATAACCATATCACCAAGGATGTCGCCCTTGTCTGTCTTAATACCGATAACGCGATCTTTTTCCATAATAGGACCGAGTACGTTAACGCCGTATTCAATCTTTGCGCCCTTTGACTCAGCGAAGTTTACAAGGAGATCGTAGATATCTGAACGTTCCATCTTGATTTCCATCTCTTCTGGGTCATTAGGTACGCGCTGACGAATCTTTGCTGCAGGATCAGTTTCTGGTCCCCAGAAAGTCATATCAACTTTCCACTCAAACTTGTCCTCTGAAGGTCTTGGACAACCAACAAGGTCAAGTGCCTTTGGATCAAAGATATCTGTCCAGTCGTAACCAAGCTTACCTTTCTGTCCACGCTCATAGATAGTTACGTCAAAGCCTTTTTCAGCGAGGAGAGCAGCAGCTGTAAGTCCGCCGTGACCTGCACCGGCAACGATAATCTTCTTTCCCATGAATTATCACCTCATATATATAAAATTTAATAAACGAAATAAATAAGTAAATAAATTTTACCATATTGAACTTAATCAAACAATAACCAAAACACGAACAAAAGAAAAAGCTCTAGGGAAAATCCCTAGAGCCTTTGTTTTTCTAGAAGTTAAATTACTTAAGAGTAACCTTAGCGCCAACTTCTTCAAGCTTAGCCTTAGCAGCCTCAGCGTCATCCTTGCCCATAGCTTCCTTGATTACCTTTGGAGCGCCATCAACAAGAGCCTTAGCCTCTGCAAGTCCGAGACCTGTGATCTCACGAACTGCCTTGATTACCTTAATCTTCTCTGCGCCTACTTCTGTAAGCTCAACATCGAATTCTGACTTCTCTTCTGCTGCTGCACCTGCTGCTGCAACTGGACCAGCTACTGCTACTGCAGCTGCTGCTGATACGCCAAATTCTTCTTCTACTGCGTGTACGAGCTCTGAAAGCTCAAGTACTGACATCTTTTTAATCTCTTCAAGAAGAGCTGCTACTTTATCTGCCATTTTATTATCCTCCAATAAATATAGATATAGTTTAATTTACAAAATTATTCAGCTGCAGGAGCTTCTGCTTCCGCCTCTGGTGCAGCTTCCTCAGCTGCTGGAGCCTCTTCTGCTGGTGCAGCTTCCTCTACTGGAGCTGCCTCCTCAGCTGG
>JAKSQX010000028.1 GCA_024403955.1 Clostridia bacterium
AGAGAATGTCGAGGACCTCTCTAGTAACGTGGACATGACGAGCTGATGTTTCAAGAAGAATTTTCATTTAACTTGCCTCCATAGACAAAAATTATGATATGGAAATTTTACTACACTTATGCTCAAAAAAGCAAACAAAATGGGACAGAATTAAAAAAGGTACAAAAATGTTTATAAAATCTTGTTGATATATTCAATTGTTACTCGTACAAGAATCTATTACAATTTACTTGTTATTTTTTGCGCAAAGCAAAATGGGAGGTAAGTTAATGAGAGACTTAAAGCATTTAATTTTCTTTGAGAACTTACTGCAGGAAGCTAATAACGACCTCGTTAAGCAGGCAAAATCAGAGGGTAAAAAAGCTCTCGGTTATACTTGCTACTTCATGCCAGAAGTTCTCTTAGACCTCGAAGGATGCTTTGGCGTACGTCTTCGTGCACCAGCATGTACTTCTCCAGATATGGCTACATATTATATGTCTGGCCGGACCTGCCACTATGGCCGTAGCCTTTTAGAGCGTGCTCTTGAGGGTGGCTATAATTTTCTTGATGCTCAGATGGCAACTGAGACATGTACAGTAACATGTCGTTTCCAGGAGCACCTTGACAGAATGGACATTATTCAAAACCCAGACTTCTTCGTATCTTTTACAGACGTACCTTTCAAGAAGACTGAGAACGGCATTGACCACTTTAAGAAACAGCTCCAGGCACACGTACTTGATGAACTCAATAGCCATTATGGAATTGATACTTCTGACAAGGCTCTTGAGGCTGCTATCAAGGAACACAATGAGGTTTGTGACCTCATTAATCAAATCGGCGATTACAGAAAACTCGACAATCCTACAATTACAGGTTACGAGTTCCACGTAATTCAGCTTGTATCTCTTGTTTGTCCTAAGTATTTAATTCTCCCTTATCTTCGTGAGACTGCAGAAGAACTTAAGACAAGAGAACCAGACCCAACACCAAACTTCCGTATTAGAGTTGTACTTGCTGGTTCTGAAAATGATGATCCTGATTTCACAAAGCTCGTTGAGAGCTGTGGCGCACTTGTAGTAGCTGACCGTTATTGCTACGGTTCTATTCCTGGCCGTGAGCCAATTGAGATTAAGGACGGCGAAAAGCCACTTGAGGCTATTGCTCGTCATTATCTCGAGACAAGCTGCTGCCCACGTTGGATGATGAAGGATGAGATGCGTGAGCGTAAGCTTAGACTTGCTAACATTTGTAAGGATTACAAAGCAGACGGACTTATTGTTGTATCTAACAAATTCTGCGAGTACTGGTCATATGAGCGTACAATAGACGCTATTATTCTTCCACGCGACTTTGGTGTTCCAACATGTTCACTTGAGAAGGAATACATCAACGCAGCAACAGGTCAGCTTAGAACTCGTATTCAGGCTTTCATTGAGAGCGTTGAAATTAAAACTATTCAGGGAGGTGCCAAATAATGAAGAATCCTATAGAACTTGCTAAAAGATTTTGGTATGGCCCTCCTCATGAAGAGCGCCGTATTGGTGAACTTTATAAAGATAAGACAGGCCTCTATAAGCATCGTGAGTGGAGAGGCTTCCGCGACACTATGTACTACTTCAACAAGATTTGGTGCTACAACTACGGAATGATGGTAGCCGACATCTTTAAGTACGGCGGTGTTGTAACATTCGCAAAAGGCGCTTGGCGTTATCGTTGGCTCGGTCAAACATATCTCCCAGTACTTCATTGGTTTGACCGTGGCCTTGAAGGTCTTCGCGGTGAGGCTCTTAAAGCTTCAGCATGGCACTATCGTGCTATGACCAACATGACTATCCAGCAGTTCATGGCTATGCTCAAGGCAGATGTTAACATCAACGGCGGCGAGCACAATGAACTTTGGAAGAACACAGTTGCTCACAAAGAGACAGTTTGGGCTGGCGTTCTTTATCCATGGGCTGATCGTCTTAACCACATCCCTATGGAGATGATTCCATATTTCGTAACTTGTCACGTAAACAACCATACTGTTCTTAACTACATCGACGCAGCTCAGTCAATCGGTCTTCCTGGTGACCCATGTCCAATGTGTCAGGCTGAGGAAGGTCTCTTCGTTCTTGACGATATGCCTGATTATGCGCCAATCGTTATCACTTCCAACGAAGCATGCGACGGTTCTGTAGCATCAACAGTTATTCAGGACTGGTATTTAGGCGACAAGCCACTCTTTGCTCTTCCACAGCCAATGCTCTTTGACGACCCACTCGTTCAAGAAAACTGCGCAAATGACATCCGTGAGCTCTGGAAGTTCATTGAAGATCAGACAGGTATGAAGCCTAACTTCGACGTAATGAATGAAATGCTCAAGAAGCAGAATGAACTTCAGCGTTTTGAGTGGGAGAAGTGGGATGTTGCAGCAAACTCTAACTACTACCCAATCAACGGCGTAGCTCAGGCTCTTTATAGAATCTACTACTCACAGTACGGTGAGAACGAGATTTGGCACCAGACAGATGCTAAAGTTAAGAAGATTCTTGAGAAGTGCGTAAGAGAAAAGATCAACTCTTATCCAAATACACGTCACCGTGTTATCGCTTGGTCATGTGCTCCTCTTTATTTCTCAAACTGGTGTACATGGGCTTATAACTGCTGGGGTCTCAACACTATCATGAACATGGACTCACTCATGTTTGATATGGAAATCCGTGCAGATGGTAACGTTGATGATACACTTATGGATATGGCACTTTATCATGAGTGGGCTCCAATGCGCCGTATGGCTGTTGGTGGCATGCACCATATCTTTGAACTTTGGGATTATATGGAACGCTTCAACTGCGACATGGTTATGATGTATGACCAGCTCCAGTGTAAGGGTATGCAGGGTGTTCACGGTCTCTTCGAGGATGAATTCCGTGCTCGTAACATCCATGCTATTTGGATGCCACATGCTCTTCCTGATAAGCGCGTTGTATCTCGTTCAGAAATCCGTGCTATCGTTAATGACTATATGTTTACAGTAATGCAAGAAGAACCACTCGACCCATCACTCCTTGAGTTTGATGATAGCCAGAGCTGGTAAAAGGAGGTTGAACAAAATGAAAGTTATAGCAAAAATCGTTGCTGCTCTTGCAGCAGTCTATGGTGCTCTCTTTGCAATTTTCTGGTTTGACCTTGACGGTAAACTCTTGTTCTATGTAGTTGAACCAACACTTTGCAAGCATTATGATAAGATGGAACGTCGTGATCCGATGAAGCCAGCTTATGATATCAATGTTCCAAAGTACGAGTACAAAGACTAATAGTTAAATTAAAAGACCTCCGGATTTCCGGAGGTCTTAATTTTTGTCTATTTACTTATCTGAAAAGTGAAACAAGCAAGTCTGTGTATTCTGTTGGGTTTTCAATAGGAAGACCTGCAATAAGAAGTGCCTGGTTATAAAGAACAGTAGCAAACTTCTTTGCTTTCTCAGGGTCGGTCTCACGGGCAGTGTTCAGTGCTTGGAAAGCAGCGTGCTCTGTGTTGATTTCAAGAATGCGCTTTGCCTTTGCTCCGATACCACCTGGCTGGATAGCACTGAAATATTTTTCCATTTCAAATGTGATTCCGTCGCCACTGCTTATGCAAACTGGGTGACTTCTAAGACGGTTAGTTGCTTTTACTTCGTCAACTTTGTCGCCGAGAGTCTCTTTGATGAAGTCAAATGCATCTTTAAATGCAGATTCATCAATCTCTGTTTTCTCATCCTCAAAGCCTAAGTCTGCATCGTCTATAGAACGGAATTCCTTCTCCATGAATTTGCCGAGCACACCAGGGATGAATTCGTCACCTGGGTCAACAAGGTAGAGAAGTTCCATGTCGTGGTCTTTAACTATCTCAGTTTGAGGAAGATTATCAACTGAAGTAACTGACTCACCAGTTGCATAGTAGATGTATTTCTGGTCGGTAGTCATTCTGTTTACGTATTCCTCTAAAGTTACAAGCTTCTTCTCGGTTGATGAGTAGAAGAGGAGAAGGTCAGAGATAAGTTCTTTGTTCTGGCCATAGCTATCAAGGAGGTTTACCTTGAGGTGACGGCCGAAGTATTTGAAGAATTCCTCATAGCCTTCGCGGTTGTTCTCAAGGAGCTTTTTGAGCTCGGCCTTCACCTTCTTCTCAACGTGTCCCTTGATAGCTGTGAGCTGTCTGCTCTGCTGGAGCATTTCACGGGAGATGTTGAGTGAGAGGTCAGGAGATTCAACTACACCTTTGATGAAGTTGAATGGCTCTGGTACCAAGTCCTCGCAGGTGTCCATAATCATAACGCCTGAGCTGTAGAGCTGAAGACCTTTTTTGAAGTCGTCTGTATAGTACTGGCTCTGTGGCTGTTTTGGAATATAGATAAGAGCTTCGTAAGAAACTGTACCTTCAGTTGAAATAGGGATTGTGCAGAGAGGAGGATTTTGATCCATCCAGTGCTCCTGATAGTACTGGTCATATTCCTCTTGAGTTACGTCTGTTTTCTTCTTGTGCCAAATAGGAACCATTGAGTTGAGAATGTCATACTCAAATACTTCCTCATACTCAGGGTTCTCCTCAGTAGAGCCCTCCTTAAGTACAGGATGAGGCATTAAGAGTTTGATTGGGAAACGGATGTAGTCTGAGTACTTCTTAACAAGTTTGTAGAGAGGGTACTCACGGACATACTGGGAGTATTCGTCAGCAACGTCACCGTCCTCTTTGATGTGCATAATGATGTCTGTACCTACTGTCTCACGCTCACAAGGTTCAACTGTGTAGCCGTCTATTCCTTCTGATTCCCATTTGTAAGCCTGGTCTTCGCCATATTTCTTTGTGATAACGGTAATCTTGTCTGATACCATGAATGCTGAGTAGAAGCCTACACCGAACTGACCGATGATTTCAGTGTCAGAGAGGTCTGCTTCTTCATTCTCCTGGCAGAAACGACGGCTGCCAGAACTTGCGATGATACCGAGGTTGTTCTCGAGCTCATCAGCGTTCATACCGATACCATTATCGGAAACTGTCAATGTACGGTTTTCTTTATCAATGGTAAGTGTAATAGCAAAATCAGAGCGATCAATTCCAACCTTATCATCAGTTAAGGATAAGAAAGCGAGTTTGTCGATTGCATCACTCGCATTAGAAATGATTTCGCGGAGAAAGATTTCCTTATTGGTATAGATGCTATTAATCATCATATCCATAAGTCTCTTAGATTCCGCTTTAAACTGTTTTTTACGCATCTTTAAAGATCTCCTTCTTTAAAAAATAACGCATACATAATACCACATATAAAACATATGTCAAAAACAAGCTCCAGGAGTTGCCACTCCTGGAGCTTGCTTTTTTTACCGTTCGTCACGAATTTCCGACCACTCGTAGATATTCTTTGACTTTTATATTTTAGACGATTCATAATATAATTGTTTTGAATTGTCGTATTACATTGTGTTGACAAAGTAAGACAAAATAAATATACTTTTTAATGAGGGGGTTGATAGTATGGCAAATGATATTAATGCTGCAACAGCACCAAAAACAGCCATTTTTCAAATGCGAATTAATCCAGAGATTAAATTGCAAGTTGAAGAAATATATGCTAGGTGTGGTTTAACACTAACAGATGCAATTAATATTTTTATCCAACAATCTATTAATGCCGAAGGGCTTCCATTCGTTGTCACACAAAACACTAAAGAAGCATTGAAGGAACAAGCTATTGGCAGATTAATGCTTGATCTTAAGAAGGGTGAAAATGATTTAGATAATGGTAATGCCCTTCCAATCGAGGAAGTCTGTAAACGCTTTGGTATTACTTTGTAAATATACGATATTTGATTTCCGGAAAATATGTTGTGTTTTATAAGATTAGAGATTCAATAGAAATCGTAAGGGTATTAGATGCAAGACGAGATTATATGCGTGAGATATTTACAGAATGATAATTCAAAACAAAAAGCTCCAGGAGTTGCCACTCCTGGAGCCTTTTTTGTTTAGTTGTTTTTCCAAGCCTCGATTTCGCGCTCAAGCCAAGCGCAGAGTTCATCGACGCCTTCTCCGGTTTTAGCGGAGATTGGGATAATTTCAAGGTCTGGATTTCTCATTAAAGCGTTTTTCTTGCATTTTTCAATGTCAAAGTCAAAGTAAGGTGCAACGTCAATCTTGTTGATGACAAGGAGGTCGGATACCTGATACATAAGTGGGTATTTGAGTGGCTTGTCATCACCCTCTGGAACAGAGAGGATAGTTAGGTTCTTGACTGAACCTGTATCGAACTCGGCAGGGCAAACAAGGTTGCCGACATTTTCAAGAATTAAAAAGTCAAAGTCTTCTGAAAGGCCCTCGATGCCTTGACGTGTCATCTCAGCGGTCAAGTGACACATGCCACCTGTGTGGAGCTGGATTGCCTTGGCGCCGATTGCTGTTATAGTCGCAGCATCGACATCAGAGTCGATGTCGGCCTCCATAACACCAATCTTGTATTTTTCTGCAAGGCGCGGAATAACCTGTGTCAAAGTTGTTGTCTTGCCAGAGCCAGGTGAGCTCATGATGTTCAAAAAGAAGGTGCCCTTACTTTTAAGTTCCTGTCTGAGCTGTTCTGCATCCTTGTTGTTGTCTGCGAAAATGTTTTCTTTAATTTCAATAATCCTGTATGTTTTGTCGTCCATTTTTGTGGCCTCCAATTTATTCTACATTTGCGAATATATCACTAAAAAATGTAAGCGTCAACCATTATTCACGTACCCAAAGGTTGCCTTTTAATTGCTCTGGCAGGAGGTCATATATGGCTTTAGATGCCTCATCTGAAGTCACATTTGGGTACTCTCCTTTGATCCATCCCTCATAAAGGTGAGGGATGCCGTGACAGAGGAATTTGTATTGCATCTCTTCCGTTGGGCTAAGGCTTGTTTGACCTCTCATAAGTAGGATTAACTTAACACTTGTGAAGGATGCTTCATAGAGAAAGTTTTGGAATGAATTTGCGCCAGTTGAATCAAAAATCTTGATTTTGTTGCGAAAAAAGTCTGTGCCAGTGCTTGTCATAATCTTAAAGAAATCCTCAAAAGTTTGGATTCTGCCTGCGAGCAGGTACTCTTCAAGGAACTTGCTATAGTTGTAGTTCATAACATCGTACTTGTCTTTGAAGTATCTATAAAAAGTTGCACGGCCAATTTGAGCTTCGTCAAGAATCATCTGAACGGTGATTTTATCAAAGCTGGTTGTTTCTATCAAATCGTTGAATGCATGTAAGATGTCGTCTTTTGTTGTGTTTTTCAAGGAATCACCCCTGGCGGAATAATTTTTAAATATTGTACCACAATGAAACAAAATTGCAATTTTGTTTTGCGAACAATTTGTATCGTATAATATAATAAATTGTGTGTTTATTATAATATTAGGAGATGACTAAATGTTAGAACGTGAACATAACAATCTTGATTATGGCGATCAAAAATGTCTCGAAGACTACATGAGAGAAACCGCAGGACAGCCTGTTCGAAAAAACTTGCTTCGTATGATTACCCATGTTAATTTCTTGAATCCATTGCCAACAAAGAATTCATGGGAATACATTTTCTGGAACAGAATGCTTTCAGACGAGATGGTTGATTTCGTTCTTAAGATGAAACTTCGCCACCCATATTATATTGATGAGTTGGCAAAGATTGAAGGTATGAGTGTCGAAGCCTGTGCCAAACTTGCTGATGAGATGGCTCGTATTGGTATTATCGAATATACAAGTGATGACAGCGGCGTAGATATGTTTGTTCTTCCAGTATTTGCACCTGGTTCAATGGAAGGTGTAACTATGTCTAAGGAGCTTACGGAAAAGTATCCAGAGACAGCACCTGGATTTATCAATTACATTTTGAACCTTCAAAAGCTCATCACGGGCTTTGTTCCAATGGGCGCCGCAATTATGCGCGCACTTCCTGTTCAAGAAGCGATTATGAATGATTCTCGTAAAGTAGACCTTGAAGAAGTATCATATTGGCTTGATAAACACGAAGGTCATTTGGCTGTTGCGCCATGTGAGTGCAGACGCCTTCGCGAAATGATGGAAAAAGGTTCTGCTGACTTGCTTGAGGAATATTGTATAAGCCTCGGTAAATTTGCCGATCACCTTGTTCGCACAGGCAAGGCTAGAAAAATTACTCGTGAAGAAGCAGAGGCTATTATTAAAAAATCAGAGGATAGAGGCTGCGTTCATCAACTTTCAAATATTGATGGCAAAGATAAGAGCTTGTTTATCTGTAACTGTCATTGGGAGACATGTATGGCCCTTAAAACATCTTGGTATACATCTTCTCCAAATCTTTCATCTTCAAACTATACAGCAAGTGTTGATCCTAATAATTGCGTAGCATGTGGAGGCTGTGTAGAGGTTTGTCCTCAAAACGCAGTAAAACTTGGTCAAAAGCTCTGCCAAAAAGAACCGGTTAAGATTAAGGATACAGTTATTGCAAATGACCGTATGATACTTACGTCAAGACACTGGAATGGCGATGCTTTCTACACAGATAGAGATCATGTAGTTCCTGAGACGGGTACTGCACCTTGTAAGACAAACTGCCCTGCACATATTGCAGTTCAAGGTTATCTTAAGATGGCACTTGAAGGTAGATATGACGAGGCACTTGAACTCATTAAAAAGGAAAACCCATTCCCAGCAGTATGTGGTCGTATATGCGCACGCTTCTGTGAAGATGGTTGTACTCGTGGAGATATTGATTCACCAGTAGCAATTGATGAGGTTAAAAAGTTTATTGCAGATCGTGATTTGAATGCAGCAACTCGTTTCGTTCCAAAGAAGTACTATGAATATGGTAAGAAGGTTGCAGTAATTGGTTCTGGTCCTGCTGGACTTTCATGTGCATATTACCTTGCTATTTGGGGTCATGATGTAACAGTGTTTGAAAAAGAGAGTAAGCCAGGTGGAATGATGACATTTGGTATGCCATCATTCCGATTGGAGAAGGACGTTGTAGAGGCTGAAATAGAGGTTGTTAAGGCACTTGGCGTTGATATTAAATGTGGCATAGAAGTTGGTAAGGATATGACCCTTGATGATCTTCGTAAAGAAGGATATGAAGGCTTCTATGTTGCAATTGGTGCACAGGGCGGAAGAAAGCTTGGCATAGACGGTGAAGACGCTGAAGGTGTAATCTCAGGCATTGACTTCCTTAAGGGTGTAGCTCTCAATAAGACTAATAAACTTCAAGGTAAAGCGGTAGTAATTGGTGGCGGTAATGTTGCAGTTGATGTAGCACGTACGGCAGTACGTTACGGCGCGGATAATGTGGCAATGTTTAGCCTTGAAAGTCGCGAAGAAATGCCGGCTGCTGATGATGAAGTATTAGAGGCAGAGGAAGAAAAAGTAGAGATTAACAACGGCTGGGGCCCAAAGGAAATCATCGTCGAAAATGGTAAGGTTAAGGCCGTTGTATTTAAGAAGTGCGTATCTGTGTTTGATGAAAACCATAAGTTTGCTCCAAAGTATGATGAGGAGACAACGAAGACAGTCGAATGTGATTATGTACTCTCTGCAATTGGTCAGTCTATTGAGTGGGGCGACTTACTTAAGGGTGAGAAGGTTGCATTCAACAAGAATGGCACAGCAAAAGCCGATGCTTGGACATATCAGACAGAGCAACCAGATGTTTTCGTTGGTGGTGACGCATACACAGGACCTCGTTTTGCAATTGAAGCAATTGCAGCAGGTAAAGAAGGTGCTGAGTCAATTCACCGCTATGTATGGAAACATAGCCTTACAATAGGTAGAATGAAGCGTACAAACTTCCATATGATTGATAAGGATAATCTTGTAATCAACTGTTATGACCGTTCAACACGTCAACTTCCAGGCCTTGAGCCTAAGAAACTTAAGTCATTCTCAGACGCAAGAATTACACTTTCTGAGGACCAGGTAAAGACAGAAGCAGCAAGGTGCCTCAGCTGTGGCGCTGCAAAGGTTGATCCAAAGACTTGTATTGGATGTGGTATTTGTACAACACGTTGTAAATTTGATGCTATCCATCTCTCGAAGACTAAGGATGCATGGGGCGTAACATATGAGAATCTTGTTCCTGCAGTAGTTGTTGGAATGGGTCATCGAGCAGTAGACCTTACTAAGAAAAGGATAGGAAAAGAAGACTAATGCATGAAATAGGAGTGCTTAGCGAAGCGATAAAAGTCGTTGAGCGTGTGGCAAAAGAGAACAAAGTGGAAAAAGTAAAGTTAGTCACCTTGGAAATAGGTGAGCTGACTGGTTACCTTCCTGTTTTCTTTGAAAAGTACTTTCCAGTAGTTACAGATGGCAAGCCTTTATTTGAGGGCTGTGAGTTAAAACTTGAAACAGTTCGTGGTGAAGGCCTTTGTAACGAATGTCATGCCCTATATAACGTTTTTAAAAATGAGGGTAAATGTCCAAAGTGCGGAAGCCGTGATAAAACTATTCTTGGTGGTCAAGAATTTAAAGTCAAAGAAATTGGCTTTTAAGAATGAGAAGAGTGGGTTTTCCCACTCTTCTTTTTTTGGTATAATCTATTTGGTGATTGAAATGACACTAAATGAATTAAAACTTGAATGCGAGTCTTGTAAAGGCTGTGAACTTTACAAAACAAGAAATAATCTTGTTTTTGGCGAGGGAAGTGAAAAAGCTGATATATTCATTATCGGCGAAGGCCCTGGTGAAAACGAGGACAATGAGGGTCGTCCTTTTGTAGGAAGATCGGGAAAACTTCTTGATGAAGTTTTAAATAAGCATGGCCTTTCAAGAACAAATAATGTTTATATTGCGAATATGGTCAAATGCAGACCGCCTGAGAACAGAGACCCAAAAACTGATGAAAAAGAAGCTTGCATAAAATATCTTCTAAAGCAGATTGAAATTGTAAATCCAAAGCTTATTATCTGTTTGGGCAGAGTTTCGGCGAGTTACTTCCTTGGAAAAGACTTTAAAGTGACAAAACAGCACGGTGAGATTTATGAGATTGATGGGCGCAAGTTCACAGCGACTTTTCATCCTGCTGCAATTCTTCGAAACATAAATAATAAGCCTATATTTGAGGCGGACATAGAAAAATTTTCAAAACTTGTTTAAAGAAGAAAAGCTAGCTCATTTGAGCTAGCTTCTTAATTTAACCTTTGTATTTTAAGTTGAGGATACGAAGTACACTTTCATCTAGCCTCTCCTCAGTGATTCCACCTGAGTTAACGGCATCGAGGATGCCATTATATGCTTTTACAAAATCATTTGGACAGAGGACGATATCCACACCAGCTTTGATTGCAAGAACTGCAGCCTCTGATGATGAATACTCGTTTGTGATGGCGCCCATATTCATGGCATCTGTGATGATAACACCATTATAGCCAAGCTCACCTCTAAGCTTTTCGGTGAGGAGAGTGTATGAGAGACTTGCAGGGGTTTTATCATTTGTAACATTAGGTGCACACACATGTGCAACCATTACCATATCTGTACCTGCATTAATACCAGCGATAAAAGGAATCATCTCACAATTTTTGATCTCATCCCAAGTTTTGTTTGTCTCAGCATAACCCTTATGTGTATCTGTGCTTGTATCACCGTGGCCAGGGAAGTGCTTAATGCAACTCATATTGTCGCTGTCGTGTAAGCCCTTGATTACACTGGCAACCATTTCGCCAGCGAGTTTTGGGTCAGTGCCAAAGGCGCGGCTACCGATTACAGTATTATTTGGGTTTGTGTTTACATCGGCAACAGGAGCGAAGTCCAAATCTATGCCATATTCAGTGAGGTAGGCGCCGATTGTTTTACCGAGTGTATATGCATTCTTAGTATCTTTGGTTTCAGCAATCTTAGCGTTTGGCTCAAATTTTGTTACAGAGAAGTTTTCGTTTCTAGCGATTCTGGTGATATTTCCGCCCTCCTCATCGATTGTGATGATAGGGGTAATTTTACCCAGTGAGTGGAGGTCGCTTGTGTACTGCTTGAGCTGTTCGGGGTCAATTATGTTCTTGGCAAAGAGAATAAATCCACCAACAGGATATTTTGAATACATCTCACGAATTTCATCTGTTACAGCAGTTGTGCCGTCAGCTTTGGAGTCGTTGCGCTGCTCATCGTTTATTGATGAAACAAAAGCGTCAGGGATAACAAAAATCAATTGAGCAACTTTCTCTTCGAGAGTCATATCTGCGAGCTTAAGTTCTGCCTCTGTTGGAGCAGGCTCAGTAGTTGTCTCCGGCTCAGCAGGTGTATCAGGGTCATTTTGTTTGGTGCAACCTGTGAGCGAAAAAAGTGATAATACGAGTGCAATTATTAGAATGAGAGATAATAATTTCTTATTCATAATTAACCTCAACTTTTTTATAAATTTTATGTTTTAATTATATCAAACGTGGTATAATAAAGCCATAATATGTTGGCAAGGTGATTGTTATGAAGGACCAGTTGTTAGAACTTCTTAGACTGTCTCTCAAACTGAATAAAGAACTCCAAAAAGCGTTTTGGACTTTTATGGAACTCTATGCACATGATCGTGCACAGGGCAAACGTTTTGATTGGAAAAAACTCACTCAGCCTCAACAGACATATTATAAAATTGGTATTGACCAAAATATGATTCAGTTCCTTATGGACTGGTCAGGTTGGAGCCCAAATGATTAAATATAAACCCTGGAGAAATCTCCAGGGTTCTTTTTTTAGTTAAAACTTTTTACTGCGGCATTCTTTAAAGGAAGTAAGGCAAGGATTATAAAGATGTGTGCAACAGTTGCGCCGTAGTCCTTGATTGTGAGTTGTGAGAAGACGGCCATTAAAAGTGTTAATACTGAGGTGGCGAGGTCACGCGTTGCAGGCGTGGCTTTTTCATTTTTGAAAAGCATGCCAATCATGACTGCAACGACCGAGCAGTATGCGATAAAGAAGGAAAAAGTATTTTTCTCCGTGAGGAAACGGATTACAGTTGCAGGTATATAGAGCGCGATCTCGAGACCGATGATTAGATATAAATCGGAGTTTTTAACTTTATACTCTTCATCAAACATGCTGGTGATTTCATAGAATCTACGTACGGTTTCGAATTCGATTGCAAGGAGAACTCCCCAGATAATTCCGTTGGCTTTTTTGCTCCAAGCAAAGGAGTGAACAAGCGATCCTATGAAGGCAGCGAGTGTTAAAAATACCATCTCGACTACCCAGAGCTTTTTTAGTTTTGGTCTTTTTGATTCGGCATTTGCTATACTTTTTGTGACTGCAGCAGCACCTGCTGCAATAAATAGATTGCTAATGCCTTTTTCAAGATTTAATTTGTCTGCAACTTTTACCATTTAAATCCCTCACTTAACACCCGCTTATCTTACCATAATTAACAGAAATATGGTATAGTAAAGAAAAAGATATATAGCTGGTGATTATATGACTAGAAAAGAACGAGCAATGGAATTATTTGAAAGTGGGTACAATTGCAGCCAGGCAGTTGCTCTCGCTTATGCTGACATATTAGATATAGACGAGAGTTCTCTTGCCAAGTTGTCTCTCTCATTTGGTGGCGGACTTGGTCGCATGCGTGAAGTATGTGGCGCTGTGTCCGGCATGGCTATGGTTTTAGGCCTTCTCTACGGCACAGATGAGCCGGGTGCAGGAAAGGCAGAGCATTATGCAAGAGTGCAGGAACTGGCTAAGAAATATGAAGCTGAGAACGGTTCAATAGTGTGCCGTGAGCTTCTAAAACTCAACGACGGTGTCCACAGCGCCCCAGAACCTGAGGCACGCACACCTGAGTATTATAAAAAACGCCCTTGTAACCAACTTGTTGGCTATGCGGCTGAAATTCTTGATGAATATATAAAGAACCAAAAATAATTGGAGATGAGATAGATGAAAAAGTCAGTTTATATCCGTGGAGTATTAGGCACCTGTTGGTACAACTTTACTGAGTGCTTCGCTTACATCGCCCTTCATAGAAAGACACCGGATACTTGTAAGTACACACCACGCGTAAAGTACGGTAAGGGTAGGCAGCAATTTATTAACCTCTGCACAAGGAAGGACCTTGAGGGTCAGAAGAAACCAGTACTTATTTATATCCACGGAGGTGGATGGGTATCAGGCATCACAGATATGCGTGATACTTACATCTCAAACTGGGCAGATAAAGGCTTCTTCACAGCTTCAATAGCTTACACATATGCGCCTTATAAGGTTTTCCCAGGTCAACTTCAGGAAATATGCACCGCTATTGATTTTATCTATGATCATGCGGATGAATGGAATCTTGATCTAAGCAAGATAGTATTCGCAGGTGAGTCTGCTGGCGGATATTACATTATGTATGCTGCATCAATAGCAGCTGATAAAAATCTCGTAAATAAGCTTGGCATCACTTTTAAACACAATGATGAGTTTCATATCGATGCCATGGTTTCACATTGTGGTTGTTTCAATCTTAAAAATCTCATTGACCCAGATAAACAACAATCAAACTTCCCTGATATGAAGATGATGGTAACATCATTCCTTGGCAAAGATCTTGAAGAGGCAAAGGCATTCCTTGATTCATCTGAAGGTGAACTCGCTTTTCCAAAGCCAAATAAAGATTATCCACCAATGTTTGTTGTTCGTTGTTGCCGTGACTGGCTCCGCTTCGAGGCCTTCGACCTAATGGAGGAGCTTGATAAGCTCGGCGTGCCTTACGGCCAGTTCGAAGGCACTGGCATCATCGGCAACCATGCTTGGTCAATCGCAACTATCGTTAAAAAAGGTCGTCAGTGTTTCACTGAGTCCTACGACTTCGTAATGAAATATATTTGAGGTGAATTATGGCTAAACCAAAACATGCGGCTAAAAAGCCAAATAGAATTAAATACGTTTTTATCGCCATAGCGGTGATTGCTGTTATAGTTGGAATTGTCGTGATTATAGGTGTGACTCATCCTCCGATTGATGACCCTGTCACTGCATATGTGCCGGAGACAACAATGGAAGCTCCAACTACAACAACTACTGAGCCACCGACAACAGCTATAACTGAAACTGGTGTAACAGTTAATTCTGATGGTTCAATTGTCTTTGAGCCAGGTGATTCATACACCAACAAGTACTGCGTTGCCGTAAATAGACAGGCAAACGTTGTAACTGTCTATGAGAAAGATGAAAACGGAAATTATACAAAGCCGGTGAAAGCATTCCCTTGCTCCTGCGGACGTGAGGGTCATGAGACGCCTGCTGGTACATTTACAACTTCTGATAGATATCCGTGGCTTCATATGGTTGATAACTCGGAGGGTCAGTATACAACTCGAATCAAGGGAGCCATTTGGTTCCACTCGGTTTGTTATTTTACAAAAGATAAGAGTAATCTTGAGTATGAGGAGTATAACAAACTCGGAAGTCCAGCATCTCTTGGCTGCGTACGCCTCTGTTGCGCAGACGCCAAATGGCTTTACGACAATCTCGACTTTGCCACCATCGTTACAATCTATGACAGCCCACTTCCAGGCCCACTTGGAAAACCTGAATCAATTAAGATTGATACAAACGATGAGAGGAGAGGTTGGGACCCAACAGACCCAGATCCAGCAAATCCTTGGAATAAATAATTCCTCCGCACGCCAAATAAAAAAGAAGCCCTGCTTAATGCAGGACTTCTTTTTTATGTTGTGGCGCGCCCGGAGGGACTCGAACCCCCGACCTTCTGGTTCGTAGCCAGACACTCTATCCAGCTGAG
>JAKSQX010000029.1 GCA_024403955.1 Clostridia bacterium
GTAGAAGATTAGTGGAAAAATGACCAAAAGGTATAGATTTATATCTTGTGTTTTGTCATATACCACAATTGTTTTTGGACCACGAAATATGGTATAATCTTTGCGTAAATTAAATATGACAGACGAAGGTATAGTTTTGGATAAATGGCCCAAATGTTTCTACCGTGACGCCCGTTCTCTAAGTCACGACTACTTTTGATTTTTAAGCAATTATTATTAATAATTGTTTTTATTTAGTATTTTTGAAACTAACAGGCTATCTAACCATAGCCTGTTATTATTTTTTGGAGGGTAGGCATGAAAGCTTTAGAAGAAAAGATTTGTAAAGAAGGTCAAGTTTACCCAGGTAACGTACTCAAGGTTGGTTCATTCTTAAACCACCAAATTGATGTACCTTTTATGTGCGAATGTGGCCGTGAATTTTACAAGGAGTTTAGTGGACTCGGCGTAAATAAGATTCTCACAATTGAGGCATCAGGTATTGCGATCGCAGTTTTAACTGCTCAGTACTTCGGAGTACACACAGTCTTTGCAAAGAAATCAAAGACATCCAACATCGCTGACAACGTTTACTCAGCACCTGTTAAGTCATATACGCATAATGTTACAAACCAGGTAATGATTGAAAAATGTTATTTGAATCCGGGCGACAAAGTTCTCATTATTGATGACTTCTTAGCCCACGGCGAAGCGCTCACAGGCCTTATCAAGCTTGTCGAGGACGCAGGCGCCGAAGTAATAGGCGCCGGCATCGTCATCGAGAAGGCTTTCCAGGAAGGCGGCACCGCGCTTCGCGAAAAGGGTTACAAGATTGTCTCACTCGCAAGAGTCCAGAGTATGGACGCAAAGACAGGTGCAATCACTTTCGTTGACTAAGGTTACAACTGTCCTAGACAGTTATAATAGAAAAACTATCAAAACGTAAATTTTGGGAGGAATCGTACTATGAAAAGGATACTCGCTGTAGTGCTCGCACTCGTTATGGTTCTTGGTCTTGCTGCTTGCACAAAGACACCAGCTAAGACAGGCACTAACGACGCTGCATTGAAGGTTGGTCTTATCTGCCTTCACGACGAAAACTCAACTTACGACAAGAACTTCATTGATGCTTTCAAAGAAGCTTGCGAAAAAGCTGGACTTGTTGAGGGTGAATCTTACTTCATCACAACTAACATTCCAGAAGGCGCTGAGTGTAAAGAAGCTGCTCTCGACTTTGTAGATCAGGGCTGCACACTCGTATTCGCTGACTCATTTGGACATGAGCCATACCTCATTGAAGCTGCCAAAGAGTGCCCAGACGTTCAGTTCTGCCACGCTACAGGTACAAAGGCTCACACAGAGAACCTTGCAAACTTCCACGATGCATTTGCTAGCATCTACGAAGGCCGTTACCTCGCTGGTGTTGCTGCTGGTCTTAAGCTCAACGAAATGATCGAAGCTGGCGACATCAAGGCTGATGCTGCTAAGATCGGTTACATCGGTGCTTATCCATATGCAGAAGTTAAGTCAGGTTACACATCATTCTTCCTTGGCGCTCGCTCAGTTTGCGAATCAGCTACAATGGAAGTAACATTCACAAACTCATGGTACGATGAGACTCTTGAGAAGGAAGGCGCTCAGAAGCTTGTCGCTGACGGTTGCGTACTTATCTCTCAGCACGCTGACTCATACGGTGCTCCAACAGCTTGTGAAGAAGCAGGCGTTCCAAACGTTTCTTACAACGGTTCAACAGAGGCTCAGTGCCCTGACACATTCATCGTTTCTTCAAGAATCAACTGGGAACCATACTTCACACTTTGCATCAACGCTGTTAAGGATGGCAAGGACATTCCTACTGACTATATTGGTACAATCGACACAGGTTCTGTAGTTCTTACAGACCTCGGTAAGAATGCTCCTGCAAAGGGCACAGCTGACAAGCTTGCAGAAGTTAAGGCTGGTCTCATTGATGGTTCTATCAAGGTATTTGATACAGCTAACTTCACAGTTACAAGATTTAACGATACATACAACCAGTATAAGAAGGACAGCATCAAGACTGACAAAGACGGTAAGGTTACAGAGTACCTTGCAGACGTAGATGATGCTGGCGATTACATTGGTGAAACAAACGTAATCATCGACGGTATCTTTGTTGAGTCAGGTTCTGACATGCGTTCAGCTCCATACTTCGATCTCGACATCGACGGAATTACATTTGCAAAATAATTTCACAAGAAGTGAATAAGAAAAAGGCGGGGCGCATACTGCGCTCCGCCTACAGTTCTTTTTTAATGGAGGGTTTACCGTGGCTGAAGTTCCTGCTATTGAACTTAAAAACATAACAAAAACCTTCGGTCCGATTGTCGCAAACAAGGATGTTTGCCTCACAGCGAACCGTGGTGAAATCCTTTCAATCCTCGGTGAAAATGGTTCTGGTAAGACGACACTTATGAACATGATATCTGGCATTTACTATCCAGATCATGGCCAGATATTCATTGATGGTAAAGAGGTTGAAATCAAGTCCCCAAAGGACGCTTTCGGTTATAAGATCGGAATGATTCACCAGCACTTCAAGCTGGTAGATATATTTACTGCTACTGAAAATATCGTACTTGGCCTTAAAGATCAAGGCCGTTATAACTTAAAGAAATCTGCTGCCAAAATCAAAGCTATCGCTGATTTGTACGGCTTTGTTTTGGACCCAAATAAGAAGATTTACGACATGTCTGTTTCTGAGAAGCAGACTGTTGAGATTATAAAGGTACTCTACAGGGGTGCTGATATCCTCATCCTCGATGAGCCTACAGCTGTACTTACTCCTCAAGAGACTAGACGTCTTTTCTCTGTACTTCGTAGAATGAAGGCGGACGGAAAGACCATCATTATCATCACCCATAAGCTCAACGAGGTTATGGAGATCTCAGACCGTGTTTCCGTCCTTCGAAAAGGCGAATACATTGGCACTGTAAATACAAAAGAGACAAACGAGAGTGCCCTTACTGAGATGATGGTAGGTAAGAAAATCGAACTCAACATCGAGCGCAGTGATCCTAAGGATACTGAGGACAGACTCATTGTTGCTGGCCTTAACTGTAAAAACCGTGAGGGCGTTCAGGTGCTCGATAACGTTTCATTCACCGCAAAGTCAGGTGAGATTTTAGGCGTTGCCGGAATAGCAGGCTCCGGACAGCGTGAACTCCTTGAGGCTATTGCTGGTCTTCAGCGCCTCGAGTCAGGTTCAATTATCTACAATAACCCTAAAACAAAAGAACAAGAAAACCTTAGAAATAAGACACCAATTCAGATTCGTGACCTCGGTGTTCGTCTCTCATTCGTACCTGAGGACAGACTTGGCATGGGCCTTGTCGGTAACATGGATCTTACCGACAATATGATGCTCCGCTCATACAAGAAAGGTAAGACTGTGTTCCTTGAACGCAGCAAGCCAAAAGAACTCGCGGAGCAAATCGTCGAAGACCTTGAGGTCGTAACACCAAGTATCTCTACACCTGTAAGACGTCTTTCAGGTGGTAATGTACAGAAGGTACTTGTAGGCCGTGAAATCGCGGCTGCACCAACAGTATTTATGGCAGCGTACCCAGTACGTGGTCTTGACATTAACTCGTCATACTTAATCTACAATCTCTTAAACCAGCAGAAGGAAAAGGGCGTTTCCGTTATCTTCGTTGGTGAGGACCTTGACGTACTTATAGCTCTCTGCGACAGAATCGTAGTTTTGAGTTCAGGTAAGGTTACAGGCATTGTAGAGGCACGTGACACAACAAAAGAAGAAGTTGGTCTCCTTATGACCAAGACCTTTGGTAATGAAGAGGAAGGGGGCGAGGAATAATGCTAGGTTTCCATGTAGTTAAACGAAGCAAGGATGCAATGCCTTGGTGGAACGCTTGGCTCATCCGCCTCGGATCAATCCTCATTGGTGCACTCGTATGTGCACTCGTAACTGTTCTTCTCACAGGTAAAGATCCTGTAAACGTATTCACAACAATGGTTGACGGTGCATTTGGTTCTGAGCGTAGAATTTGGGCACTTCTCCAGGGTATCGCAATGCTCCTCTGCGTATCAATCGCAGTTACTCCAGCATTCAAGATGCGATTTTGGAACATCGGTGCTGAGGGACAGGCCCTGATGGGCGGTCTTGCATCAGCAGCATGCATGATGTTCATAGGCGACAGACTTCCAAACTGGCTCATGCTCATAGTTATGGCAGTTACATCAATGCTCGCCGGTGCTATTTGGGGTGTTATCCCAGCACTCTTTAAAGCTCGTTGGAATACAAACGAGACTTTGTTCACCCTCATGATGAACTACATCGCAATTCAAATTGTTTCATACTTCATCTGTATCTATGCTACAGGTGGTTCAGGTAAGATCGACGTACTCAATGCTACAACCCACACAGGTTGGATGCCATCAATTGGTGGCAAGGCATATCTCTTAAACGTAATCGTAGTTTTGATACTTACAGTAATCATGTATGTTTACCTCAAGTACTCAAAGCAGGGTTATGAGATTGCCGTAGTAGGTGAGTCGGAGAACACAGCTAAGTACATCGGTATCGATGTACGCAAGGTTATCATCCGCACAATGATCATCTCTGGTCTTCTCTGCGGACTTGCAGGTTTCCTCCTTGTTTCTGGTGCAGACCACACAATCTCCCGTGATACAATCGCAGGACGTGGTTTCACAGCAATTATGGTTTCATGGCTTGCAAAGTTTAACCCACTCGTAATGATTCTTACTTCATTCCTTCTTGTATTCTTCGAGAAGGGCTCATCTCAGGTTTCACAGCTCTGTGGCCTCAACGCTTCATTCTCAGATATCATCACAGGTATTATCATTTTCTTCATCATCGGTTCAGAGTTCTTTATCAACTTTAAGATTATGAAGAATGAAAAGGAGGTTAAGAAGTCATGACAATGTTAGTTCAATTTATTCAGCGTGCAGTCATGCAGGGTGTTCCACTCCTTTTCGGTTCTACAGGTGAAATCCTGACTGAGAAATCAGGTCACTTGAACCTCGGTATTCCAGGTATCATGTATGTCGGAGCTATCTCCGGTGTAATTGGTTCCTTCTTCTATGAGGACAAAGTTGGCGCTGCAAACATCAATCCATTCCTTGCAGTACTTATCCCAATTTTGACCTCAATCTTAGGCTCCCTTGTTATGGGACTTATCTACTGTTTCCTTACAGTAACTTTAAGAGCAAACCAGAACGTTACAGGTCTTGCACTCACAACATTCGGTGTAGGTTTTGGTAACTTCTTCGGTGGCTCACTTATTAAGATTTCTGGCTCAGATATGCCAGCTATCACACTCTCAGCAACATCAAAGTGCTTCAAGACAACACTTCCATTTGCAAATAGCCTCGGTGTGGTTGGAAAGCTTCTCTTCTCATACAGCTTCCTCGCATATGTTGCTATCATTATTGCAATCATCGCAAGTTATGTTTTGAACCACACACGTACAGGTCTTCACCTTCGTGCTGTTGGTGAGAATCCAGCAACTGCAGACGCTGCTGGTATTAACGTAAATCGCTACAAATATGTTACAACAATAATTGGCTCTATCATTGCGGGCCTCGGTGGTTTATACTATGTAATGGACTATGCTTCAGGCATCTGGTCAAATGGTGGTTTCGGTGACCGTGGTTGGCTTGCTGTAGCAATCGTAATCTTCGCCATCTGGCGTCCTAACATGGCTATCCCAGCAAGTATCCTCTTCGGTGGACTCTTCATTGTATACAACTATGTATCAATCCCTGGCATGGGTATCGAGGCACAGGAACTCTTCAAGATGCTTCCATATATTGTTACTCTCGTAGTTCTCATCATCACAAGTATGCGTGAGAAGCGCGAGTCACAGCCACCACAGTCCCTTGGACTTTCATACTTCCGCGAGGAGCGTTAACCTAATGACTTATTATATTGACCCAGGTACGGGCTCAATGCTATTTACCATACTCATCGGCGTAATCTCCGCTGCTGTGTACGGTGCTAAAAATTTATTTATCAAACTGCGCTTTTCACTAAGCGGCGGTAAGGTAAAAGACACAAAAACAAACAACACACCTCTTGTCCTCTTTTCAGAGGGCAGGAGGTATGCTACTGTTTTTGAGCCAATTTGCGCCGAACTTGAAAAGCGCCAAATCCCTGCCGTCTACATGACAGCAGACCCTAATGATCCAATTTTAACTGACAAAGAATACAAGACACTTAAAACTCAATTTATTGGTGAGGGCAACCGTGCTTTCGCCAAACTCAACATGCTCAAAGCAGACATCGTCCTTGCAACAACTCCAGGTCTCGATGTCTATCAATGGAAGCGCTCACGTGACGTAAAGTACTACGTCCACATCTTCCACGCCTGCTCTGATGTCACTCTCTACAAGATGTTCGGTATCGACTACTACGATGCTCTTCTTCTCTCAGGTGACTACCAAATTGACCAAATCAGAAAACTCGAAGCACTTAGAAATCTTCCAGCTAAAGACCTTCAAATCGTAGGTCAACCATATATGGATGTCCTTCTTGAGAGAAAACTTAAAGAAACTAAAGAAGGCAGTAACAATAAAACTGTTCTCATCGCACCTTCTTGGGGTGAGAGCAGTGTTCTTAAGAAATATGATGGTATAATCGATAAGATTAAAGAGACGGGCTACGATGTAATTGTCCGTCCTCATCCACAGTCATATGTATCTGAACTCGACTTCATCACAAAACTTCAGGATAAGTATCCTGATATCGAGTTCAACAGAGATGCAGACAACTTTGACGTACTAAGCAAGAGCGACATTTTAATCTCTGACTTTTCAGGCGTAATGTTTGATTTTGCTCTTGTATTTGATAAGCCAGTAATTTATACTGCACCAGAGAACTTTGACAGTGCTCCATATGATGCCTACTGGCTCGATGAACCACTCTGGGTTCACAAGTCTTTACCACTTCTCGGTAAAGAACTAAACAACGACAATTTTAGCGACATAAAACAATTAATCGACGACTGCCTCACCGACCAAAGTTTTGCCACTTATCGTGATAGGGCACGTAATGAGACATGGCAAAACATTGGCCATTCATCAGAACTCATCGTCGATTACCTTGAAAATAAACTCAAAGAAATCAACGAACAGGACTAAACATAAACAAAGAAAATCTAGAAAGGGGTGATTCATATTAACAAGAAATACGTAGCTCTTCTCATCGTCGTTTTTGCGCTTATCCTCACTGTCTCTTTGACGGCAAGACAGCGTTATGTTGACGGGCAAAATGCTGCTGCTCTTGCCGAGGCAAAAGCGCAGATGAAGCTTCAAAAAGAAAAGGAAGAGAAAGACGCTCTTGAAGAATATGCAAAGAAACACCCAGACGAGATTTTCTCTTTCTCAAAGAAGGAAAACAACGTCCTTCTCATTACTCTTGACCGTGCAATTTCAATGTATTTCCCATATATAATGGAAGAACTTCCTGAGACTGCCAAGAGTTTTGAGGGCTTCACTTTCTACAGTCAGACTTTAAGTTATGGTAGTAACACAATCTTTGGAACACCACCAATCTTCGGTGGATATGCTTATACTCCAGAGGCTATCAACGAGCGTGACGATGAGCTTCTTGTAGATAAGCACAACGAGGCTTTAAGACTTCTTCCGACAATCTTCAAAGAGAATGGCTACAACGTTACGGTCTGCGACCCACCTATAGCAAACTATGAATGGAACTCAGACTTATCAATCTTTGATGACCTTGGAATTACGACTAAGAACTTCCTTCTCGCTGCTGATGAGAATGGTGTTGAGACTTCAGAAGAGGATAGATTCCAGCAGAACTATACCGAACTTCAGAATCTCTCAAACATAACCAACAACATGGGAACGAAGGGCGCATTTATCACTTTTGATAACGAACTCCCTCACAGATTTAAGTATCTTCAGATGCCAAAATATGAGTACACTGATTCATATCCAAACAACAGTGGATACACAAATCAGAGATCCTTATCAAATGGCGACATAATCACTTTCTCAGAGTATATGCAGAATCTACATTATCATGTAAACGCTGCATCGCTCAGAATGCTCGGCGAGTACTTCGACTATCTCAGAAGCCTCGGTGTATATGACAACACAAAGATAATCATTGTCGCTGACCATGGATATGGTCTTAACCAGATGTATGATTTCCACTATGGCGCATCTGATCTCATGTACTACAATCCTTTGCTCCTTGTTAAGGATATAAACGCAAAGGGCGACATTAAATACGACAACACCACCCTTATGACAACTGCTGATGTTCCTGTTCTCGCAACAGAAGGTATCATCAAAGATGCGAAGAATCCATACTCAGGAAAGTTACTTAAGGATGAAGTAAACAAGGATGAAGTTCATGTCCTCATTTCCCACAAATGGGATATTAGAACCTATGCTTTTGATGCTACGACATACGGTTCATACAAGTTCTTCAACTTCAAGGGTAGCGATATCTACGATGTTAACAACTGGTCAGTAAAGAACATTTACCCAACAAAAAAAGGAGATAAATAACATGTCTTTTGGCGGAGCAATTTACAACCTACTTTTAGGCCCCTTAGAGCTATTCTTTGAGGTTGTATATACTCTTGCCTTCAAGTTGGTTCACAACCAGGGCTTGGCTATTATTTTCCTTTCCCTCGCGATGAACTTCCTTGTTCTGCCTCTCTACAAGCAGGCAGACAAGATGCAGGCGAAGGAGCGCGACATCGAACTCATGCTCAAGCCCGGCGTAAAGCACATAAAGAAAACCTTCAAGGGCGACGAGCAGTATATGATGCTCCAGACCTATTATCGTCAGAACAACTACAGGCCAACTGACACTCTCAAAGGTTCCGTATCTCTTCTTCTTGAGATTCCATTCTTTATTGCTGCATATCATTTCCTCTCGCACCTCAATGCTTTAAATGGCATCACTTTTGGCCCTATCAAGGACCTCGGTGCACCGGATGCCCTCCTCACAGTATTTGGCGTAACCCTTAATCTCTTGCCAATACTCATGACACTTATCAACTTCATCTCAAGTGCCATCTACTTAAAGGGCTTCCCACTTAAGAGCAAGATTCAGCTTTATGGTATTGCCATAATCTTCCTTGTATTCCTCTACAAGTCCCCGGCTGGACTTGTATTTTACTGGACTCTTAACAACCTGTTCTCGCTCTGCAAGAACATCGCGTATAAGATTCCATGGAAGCAAAAGAGCAAGAACGCCAAAGAAGACCCAGTTCCACAGAAGTCTTTATTCTATGCTGCGACAATATCGCTTAGCATACTCCTCGGTCTTCTTATCCCTTCCGCTGTTCTTGCCTCATCTCCAACGGAGTTCATAAGCATCACAATGCTTAACAACCCTCTTGGATACCTCATAGGTTCACTCACACTCAGTGTAGGTTTATTCATCATTTGGTTCTCTGTGTTCCGCATGCTCGCAGGAGACAGGGGAAAGAACCTCATGGGATTTATCGCATGGGCTCTAAGTATAGTCTTCCTCTTTGACTATATGTGCTTTGCCAAAGAGCTCGGTACAATCACAAACACACTCATGTTTGAGTCCACACCAATCTATGAGCAAAAAGGTATCATAGTTAACCTTGTTTCAATCGTCTTAATCGTAGTCGCTCTGTACTTTATCTGGAAGAAGAAATACGAGATTGCAAAGTACAGTGCTGTAATAATCTCACTCACATTGCTCGTAATGTCCGTGACAAATATCATCAGCATTCAAAAGGAAGTTAAACCTGCACTTGAAGTATACAAGACAACTTCTGAGCAGGAGACAGAGCTTCCTCTCTCAAAGACGAAGCAGAATGTCGTCGTAATCATGATGGACCGCGCTACCAGCGCATACATCCCATTTATCCTAAACGAGGACCCTACTGTAAAAGAGCAGTTTGATGGATTCACATACTACCCTAACACTGCATCATTTGGTGCACACACACTTCTTGCTGCATCAGCAATTTGGGGTGGATATGAATACACACCAGCTGAGATGGACAAGAGAAGTGATGAACTTCTCGCCGACAAGTATGATGAGTCACTTCTCATACTTCCAACTCTCTTCTCAGAAGCTGGATACAATGTAGCCATCACAGACCCACCTTTTGCAGGCTATGAATGGGTTCCTGATTTCTCAATCTATGATGGCCTTGAAAACACAAAGGAATACATCACCATAGGAAACAATTCCATCAATGATGTATCCCTCTATCAATCAATTGCGAAGGGTCTTAACAGAAACTTCTTCTGCTACAGTTTCTTCAAAGTTTCGCCACTTTGTCTCCAGACTCTCCTTTACAACAATGGTCTCTATAACGCAGCCAACATTGCAAACATCAAGACCGAGCAGACAGACCTCACCAACATCAAGGCAGAGGACATGGCCATGACTGGCCAGGTTATGGAGAGCATCACAAAGGCAACCGGTACAAACTCTCTCTACAACGACAACTACGCCGTTCTTGAGAACCTTAACAACTTCACCAAGGTATCAGACAAGGGTGGTTTCTTGCTCATCACAAACGAGCTCACACACCGTCCAACTCTTCTTCAAGAACCAGGCTACACATATTCACCTGTAGTTGACAACAGTAGCATCTACAGGGAGGACAAGATCACAAAGACAGATGCTGAAGGTAACCAGATTGACCTCAAGACAAAGCGTCAAGTTTCAAACTACCAAGTTAACATGGTCGCTTTAAGACTTCTTGGCAATTGGTTCGACTACCTCAAAGCAAATGACCTCTTTGACAACACAAAGATCATAATTGTCTCCGACCACGGTTGGTCCCTTGAGCAGTACCCTGACCGTATCATCGGTGGTAAAGTTCGCAATGACGACAACTCCAACTCCAACGATACAATGTACTTCAACTCACTCCTCATGGTTAAAGACTTTAATCAATCCGGAGAACCAACTACAGACAACACCTTTATGACAACAGCTGATGTCCCAGTCCTTGCCATCAAAGACACCGACACAAGCACAATCAACCCATTCACCAACAAGGACATCGTAAAGCAAGTTGACAAAGACAAGATCACTATCCTTGGCACACACAACTGGGACGTAGAAGACAACCGAGGCAACACCTACGACACCAGCGTCCTCTTCACAGTTCACGACAACATCTTCGACCTCAACAACTGGGAGAAGATTAAAGCCAACAAGTAATAATAAAGAATTAAATAAACAAAAAGACAAATAAGCAAAAAGACAAATAAGCAAAAAGACAAATAAGCAATAAATAAGAGGCCCCCTATCAAACGATAGGGGGCTTTCCTTTATTTATTCCTCATTAGCAGATACAAACTGTGAAATAGCTTGAATGATTCTTTCTGGCTTAAATGGTTTTACGATGAAGTCATCTGCACCTTTTTCAAAGCAATCAGTTACCATATCTTCTTGTCCCATTGATGAGCACATGATTACCTTAGTATCAGGATTGAACTCTTTCATTTTAACAAGGGCATCAATACCGTCAGTGTCAGGCATTGTAACATCAAGGAGTACAACATCTGGTCGTTCAACCTTAAAGAAGATTAAAGCTTCACCGCCAGTTTTTGCTTCGATTATTTTATTAAAACCTGCTTCATTAAGGATATCCTTAAGCATCATGCGCATGAAAGCTGCATCATCAACTACCATTATTTTTGCCATAAAAACTACTCCTCAATATCCAAAGTTATTTCTTAATTCTTTCTTTGATGGCGGCGCGCTGGGACTTGTCATCAATAGGGAAGGTCAGGGTGATTGAGAAACCTTGGGTTTCTCCTGAACTTATCATAACATTTCCGCCTAAATCCTGAATCGCTGATTTGATAACGTCCATGCCGACGCCGCGACCTGACCATTTACCAACGTGTTCTTTAGTGGTAAATCCACGCTCCATAATAAGTGCTGCGATTTCTGGAGGTGTGTACTGGTCACGTGGCTTCTTTAAAATATGAAGCTCGTCTGCCTTACGAAGTATCTTTTTGAGATGAATCTTCTCACCATCATTGAAGATTGTGATGAAAAGAATGCCATCTTCAAGTCCGTATGTCAGCGAGATATTTCCTATTCTTGGCTTTCCAAGTTTTTCACGTTCCTTTGGTGTCTCAATTCCGTGGTCCATAGCGTTTCGAACGATGGCTGTCAAAGGACCAGAGAGCCTTGTTATGAGTGTGCGATCAACATATAAGTTGTCTCCGTCAAAGCAGAGGACAGCCTCTTTTCCGAGCTCCTCACTCATCTCTTTTACTACGTTCTCAAGTAGGGCACGGAAAGCTTCGAAGGAAACCATCATATCGACAGGACTATCATCTGCAAAATCAATCTCTTCAACGAAAGATTTCAAATCTTTTGTAAAAGTTTTCTCTTCGTGTGAAGATTTTGAAGAGATCAAAGAACCCAACTGGCCTCTGAGGAAGTACTCTGAATCAAATAGAAGGGAGAGTACGCGCGCGGACGAGAGGGAATTTACACCATGCTTTCTAAGATATGACATGATGTTTTCCATCTTGTATGCTACGTCAACCGTTTTAGAGTCGTCGAGTACGACTGCGGATGCCTTTATCGTGTGAAAAATGCGGAACAACGCGTCTGCAGACTCGGAGTCGAGACTGCCTATGCTGTTCCGCTTCTTTAAAATGGCATCCATTTCGTTTAATAAAACAGTAGTGTCCTCGACATACGCTTTAAAAAGTTCGCCTGAAAGCTGCATGTTAAGGACACCCCCAAATTAGTCATCTATTAAGTCTGTGATTACTACGTTATAAAAACACTTGTCGTTATAAAGATCTATAACTGCGGTAGGATCATCAATCAAGAAAATCACTGGTCTAAGTGGATTTTTCGGATGCTGCTCGGCAACGACGGCACGTTCTCCAGAGGAGAGCTTAACGCAGGAGCCGATAGGATAAGGTGAAACTACCTTAAGGAATGCTTTTACAACGCCACTGTCGAATTGTCTGCCGGCGTTGCCCATGATATATTCGATGGCTTCGGCAGCCTGATAAGCCGAACGGTAAGGCCTTGCTGACGTCAAAGCTGAATATACGTCAGCAACGGAAATTATGCGGGCAAAAAGAGGAATTGCTTTGCCCTTAAGACCGTTCGGATAGCCACTGCCGTCATATCTCTCATGGTGGCTAAGTACGCCTTCTTTGATGTGCTCAGAGAGAGGTGACTCTGCCTCGGAAAGAATCTTATAGCCTTCCTTTGTGTGCTTCTTAACTTCATCAAACTCAGCTTCTGTGAGCTTTGCTGGTTTATCAAGAAGACCGTCTGGAAGAGCGGCATCGCCGATATCATGAATAACTGCTGCAAAGGCGAGTTCAAAGATGTCGCCTCTGTTCATACGAAGCTCTTTACCAATTGCGATACATATAACTGCAATTGAAAGAGCGTGGTTGTACTGGATATTCTCGTGGAAATTTAAGTTTTCGATGTTAAAAGTTAGATCGTCACGATTAAGTACAGTCTCAACAAAGTCTGAGAGAATGCTTGAAGCCTCACCTATTCTCTCGTTGTAAAGACCGAATGATGCGTTGTCAATATGTGCATGGAACTCATCGAAAAGGCGGACCATTTCTGCCTTTGTTTCATCAGGAATAATTGTTTCCTTAGTGATATGCTCATTTATATAAACGCCTTGTAAATCAAGGCCCATAAGCTTTGTGATGTGCGCCATTGTCAAAGTTTGACCAGCCCTGAGCATTACGATATGTCCAGTAAATGTGTCTATACCGTAGATGTCTCTGGCGAGTGTTACACCAGGCTTGATTCGGTCAACTGAGACAAACTTTATCAACGGTCCCACCTCCTTCTAATTTTAAACTATAACTATTAACAGTTTATAATATTATACTAATGTAGTCAACGATTTTAGGCATTTTTCATAAAAAATAACAGCCTAAAAAACAAAACAAAAGTCATAAAAAGCATATTGCAAAATTAACATTTTATGTATTATAATATCTTATGTCTATAATGAATTAGTGTGCAAATTTTTGCATTAGGAGATAAGTTAATGGATAAACTATCCGGAATATTTTCATCGATGGCGAGCACTGGTGCCGAACTTGGACTTGATGAGATTTTCATCATCATTTTTGTTGCACTTGTAATCTTAGCTTTGCTCCTCGGTTACCTTCTTGGACGAAAGGTATCTGACAGCGAAAAGAAGGCTAAAAAGGCTGAAAAGAAAGTAGCTAAAGAACAGGCCAAAGAGGAAAAGAAACAGGCAAAACTTGATAAGAAATCACAGGATAATCCTGATATTAAATGGGTAGACACTGATGAAATCAGTGAGCTTCCTTCCGCTATGCCTTTGATTCCTGAAGAGAAGAAGACAAGCATCTTCATTCCTCAGAGATCAGACAACACTCCTGTTGCAGCTCCTGTAGTTACAATGCGTAAGCAGCAGGCTCCAAAGGACAAGACAGATGCCCTTAAGATGCAGGCACAGACTGAAGAGAAGCAGCCTGAACCAGAAGTAGAAGAGGCTCCAAAGAAGAGAGGCCTCTTTGGTAAGAAGCAACCTAAGGAAGTTAAGGTTAAAGAAGTTGAGATTGCTCCAGTTCCAGTTGAGCCAGAGCCTCAACCAGAAGAGTCAAAAGAAACTAAGATTTCTCGCAAGGAAGCTAAGAAGCAGAAGAAGGCTGAACTTGCAGAACTTGATAATACCGTACAGGTAGAGGCTAGTCCTGAAGCTGCTCCAATAACAGCTGAAGAAATGGCACAGCGCCTTGCAGCTCTTGGCATCAGTGATGAGAAGCCAACAGTTAGTATTGGTGCCGCTACTGAAGAAGAGACTCCTGCTGCAGAAGTTGGTCAGGTAGAACTTTCAGTTCAGCCAGGCATCCAGGCAGAGCCAGTTAAGGAAGAAAAGGCTGATGAGCCAGCTCTCCCAAATGTTTCAGCATATGATCCACTTGAAGAGACACGTCGTCTTAACGCCGATGCTTCAAGGAAGGAAGAAGAGCGCAAAGCTAAACAGGAACAGTCACTTCCAAGCTTCGCATTTGCTTCATCAGTTGAATCATCTGCAGATGATGTTCAGCTCTCAAGCAGACAGCGCAAGAAACTTCGTGAGCAGGAAGAAGCTGCTAAACACGAAGAAGAAAAGAAGAGATCTTCATTCTCACTCTTCGGCAAGAAGAAAGCTGAGGAAGAAGAACAAGTCGTTGAAGATGACTTCGAAGGTTGGCAGGAAGA
>JAKSQX010000003.1 GCA_024403955.1 Clostridia bacterium
ATCATGCAGGCTGTTTCAGAAAAGAAGGGCGGTAAGCTCAAGCTCACATTTGGTAAACTCATCGCTGATGCAACAAACGCAGTCGGTGTTAATATGAATGACCGTATCTTCGAAGAGATCACAAAGAACTTCGGTGGTAGACTTCGTCTCTTCGTAGTTGGTGGTGCTGCTGTACCTCCACAGCCAGTTAAGGACTTTAAGACATTCGGTATTGACTCATATATCGGTTACGGTATGACTGAGTGTGCTCCACTCATCGCTTGTAACCACGATGCTCTCTTTACAACAGACTCTGTTGGTAAGCCAATCCCAGGCGTAGACGTTAAGATTATCAACGAGGACTCAAACGGTATCGGTGAAATCTGTGTCAAGGGTCCTAACGTAATGCTCGGTTATTACAAAGACGAGGCTTTAACTAAGGAAACTATCGATGAATATGGTTATCTCCATACTGGAGATTTAGGTTCTATGGATTCAGAGGGTATCCTTCGTATACACGGCCGTATCAAGAACGTAATCGTTACTAAGAACGGTAAGAATATTTACCCAGAGGAGATTGAGTATCATCTCAACAACAACCCACTCATCGCTGAGTCTATGGTTGTCGGTCTTGATAACCCAGAGGAATACGACACAGTTGTTGAAGCTAAGATCTTCCCTGACTTCGATGCTATTAAGAAGAAGTACACAGAGAAGGGCAAAGAGGTTCCAACTGGTAAGGACCTCGAAAAAGTCTTCGATGAAATCATCAAGGAAATCAACAAGAAACTTCCTAACTACAAGAACGTTAAGAAGGTAACTCTCCGTGATAACGAATTCATCAAGACAACTACAATGAAAATTAAACGTTATGCAAATATTGATAACGGCGAAAAGGATACAAATGAAGAGAATAATTAGTTTACTTCTCTGCGCGGTTTTAATCTTCAGCCTATGTGGCTGTGATGCCCACTTCACAGAGGAGGGTCTAAAAGTTGTTGCGGCAACTGGAATGGGAACCGGATTTCACACTGCTGACCCGGCGGCGTACAGCACTTCAATGAAATCCGGCCTCTACGAATTGCTCCTCGACGAGAGCAATTGTGCGATTGCCGCAAAAGACACAACAGGTAAAATATGGTACGCACTTCCAACTGCTGAAAACAGCATTGGCGCAATGCTAAACCTCGAAGTTACTGATGGAAGTAAGTGGTACAAACTCAACTCTCAGGACAACGCTGTTGCTCTTGGGGGCGCTAAGTGTATTACAACTGAGGATGCTATCAACATCTCTTATACCTTCAAGGATAAGGCTTCTGATCCATCTTTCAGCATCCCTGTAACTTTGACATTGAAGCTTGTTGATGGCGTATTTGTCGCATCTGTTGATACATCAAAAATCGGTACTGATTGGACAATAATCAATGTTGAAGTTCTTCCAACATTTGGTGCAGTGACAGAACCTACTGGTGGCGACTTTATTGTCATCCCTGATGGTCCTGGCGCTTTAATCACTCTTGCTAGTGCAGGTGAGAATGAATATGTGCTCGACACATACGGAAAGGATCCAGCAAAATTCGATGAGGATTCTCATCCAGCAGTAATCGGAGCTTTTGGCCTTCGCTCTGGCAGTAGTGCCTTTGCAGGCGTTGTCACCTCCGGTGACGCTATCTCAAAGATTAAAGTTTCAACTGGTACATTAAATACTGTTGGTGCTGCTTTCTCATATCCAAGAGGCGAAGTAATCCAGTTGTCATATAAGTTTATCTCTGGCTCTGCAGCAACAGCTTCAACGCTTGCTTCAATGTGCCGTGAGCAGCTCACGCGTGACGGCATGCTCTCAACTCGTGTTATTCAGGCTGAGGATAGCCTCCCTGTAAATATCACAGTTAATGCCGACAGAGATAACAAATTTGAAAATACTGAGGACTTGATTTCAATTCTCAAAGCTAAGGGTATCGATGACATCAACCTTCGATATGACAACATTATTAAGAACTACAAAGTTCAGTCTAAGATGGGTAAGAGCGAGGAACTTGAATCTCTTCGTGCATACCTCTCATCACAGGGCTTTGGTTTCTACCCAACAGTAAACTTCTTTGATGGCAATGTCCCAACTCCAACTAAGCTCACCTCTAAGGTTGTAAGCTTTATGAAGGATGCTAAGAAACTTGGATTTGAAGGATATTGTATCGGTGATGCTGGTAGTACTCTCTCATCAACATCATCTGCAGGTCGTCAGGATTTTGCACAGGGTGTATTCTCACAGTCAATCGCTCTCTCAACAAACAAGAGCCTTATGGTTGACCACGGAAACCTCTACACATTGAAGAATGCAAATATCATCTCTGGTCTTCCAATCTACACATCATATGAGGAATGTGACTACTACGAGGCAGTTCCTTTCGTTCAGATGATTCTCCGCGGTGTTGTTGAGTACACAGGTACATATCTTAACGATGCGGCTGATTATGACCAGGCACTCCTTCGTTGTCTTGAGTACGGCGCAATGCCATCATATGTACTCTCATTCAATGAGGATGACGAGAAGACATTCTATGAGAACTGGAGTGCAAGAGCGCTCGCAGCATACAACCTCTTTGACGGTGCACTTTCAGACCTCCGCGCTGCAAAGATGACTGACCATAAGAAGATTCAAAATGGTCTCTATCTCTCCGTTTATAACAACGAGACATATATCTACATTAACTACACGGGTGATACACAGTACTACAACGGTCTCACAATTGGACCACTCACATACCTCCGTGTAAACTAAGGTGTTATTATGAGTAGGATTTATTTGCCACGCTTCGACTATATGTGCCAGAAGAACACATATACAGGAAGTGTTGGAACATTTAGATATAGACTTAGTCCAGTTAAGATGGACGACATTGAAACCGTATTTTTAGCTTCTGCCTACCACAACAACTGTTATGAGGTTGAGAAAGAGGCTGGACGTATGGCTGAAAAAGAATTTGAGTATAGTCAAGAGGGAATTGACCAGGCTGAGGCCTGGTTTGCCTCTCAGTTAGGTGATTAATTTGTCCGATTATAAGAAGAACATAAGGAACTTCTCGATTATTGCGCACATCGACCACGGTAAGTCAACCTTGGCTGACCGCTTGCTTGAACTCACAGGTATGGTTGCAAAGCGCGATATGACCGAGCAAATACTTGACGACATGGATTTGGAGCGTGAGCGTGGTATCACTATCAAGGCTCACGCTGTAAAGCTTGATTACAAGGCTTCTGACGGTCAGGTTTATGAATTGAACTTGATCGACACTCCGGGCCATGTCGACTTTAACTATGAAGTATCGCGCTCACTCGCTGCATGTGAGGGTGCGGTACTTATTGTTGACTCTACACAGGGTATCGAGGCACAGACTTTGGCCAATACATATCTCGCTTTGGACCACGACCTCGAAATCTGCCCTGTAATAAATAAGATAGATTTACCTGCTGCCCACCCAGATGAGGTGTGCAAGGAGGTCGAAGAGGTGATAGGCCTCGACTGTAGTGAGGCTCCACGTGTATCTGCTAAAACAGGCGAGAATGTTGAACAGGTACTAGAACAGATTGTTAAGGTGGTTCCGCCTCCAGAGGGAGACTCAACGGCACCTCTTCGCGCTTTGATATTTGATAGTATCTATGACAGCTATAAGGGCGTTATCGTATATGTAAGAATCGTTGACGGTACAATCAAAGCTGGCGACACAATGCGCCTTATGTCAACTGGTGCCGAGTTCACAGTTGTTGAAGTCGGATATATGCGTGCGCAGACAATGGAGCCTGCATCTTCTTTGCGTGCAGGTGAGGTAGGTTATATTACTGCATCAATCAAAACTGTTGGTGATGCTCGTGTCGGTGATACTGTGACACTCGCAAGTAATCCTGCACCTGCGCCTTTGCCAGGATACCGCAAGGTAAACCCAATGGTATTCTGCGGTATCTACCCAGCTGACGGCGCAGACTACGAAGCTCTTAAAGAAGCATTGGCAAAACTTCAGCTCAACGATGCTGCTTTGTCATTCGAACCTGAGACATCGGGTGCTTTGGGCTTCGGCTTTAGATGCGGTTTCCTAGGTCTTCTCCATCTCGAGATTATCCAGGAGAGACTTGAGCGTGAATATGACTTAGACCTTGTAACAACTATCCCATCTGTTATCTATAAAATTCACTTAACTGATGGCTCAGTTGTTGAGATTGATAACCCATCAAATTACCCAGACCCTGCAACAATTCAGTTCTCTGAGGAACCTATTGTCAATGCACATATCTTCTCACCACCTGAGTATGTTGGCCAGATTATGGATCTCTGCCAGGAGAGACGTGGCACATTTAAGGATATGCAGTACATCACTCCTGACCGTGTGGATATTCACTATGAACTTCCACTCAACGAGATTATCTATGACTTCTTTGATGTCTTGAAGTCACGTACACGCGGATATGCATCTTTAGACTACGAGATTATGGGTTACCAGCAGTCTGACCTCGTCAAACTCGATGTACTCTTAAACGGTGACCAGATTGATGCCCTCTCATTTATCATTCACTCAGAGAAGGCATATGCAAAGGCTCGTAAAATCGCTGAGAAGCTCAAGGATAACATCCCACGTCAGCTCTTTGAAATTCCTATTCAGATGGCTATCGGTGGTAAAGTAATCGCCAGAGAGACTGTTAAGGCTATGCGTAAAGACGTACTTGCCAAATGCTACGGCGGTGATATTACACGTAAGAAGAAACTTCTTGAAAAACAGAAGGAAGGTAAGAAGAGAATGCGCCAGTTCGGTACTGTCGAGGTACCTCAGGAGGCATTCATGGCTGTACTTAAGTTGGATGAGTAATATGGAACCTTCAGGACTTTACATCCACATACCTTTCTGTAAGTCCATCTGTCCTTACTGTGATTTTTATAAGGTTAAGGCTTCAGATGAATTAATGGAGAAATACGAAGAGGCAGTAGTGTCGGCTACTGCCTCTCTTGGTATTTTGTATTCGTCCTCTGTGTTTGACACTATCTACTTTGGTGGTGGTACACCTTCGTGTATGCCGGGGTCATCTATTGCAAGTATTATTGAAGCTCTACGTTCCTCGTTTAATATCTCTTCAGATTGTGAGATTACGGTTGAGTGTAATCCATCTTCTCCGCTAAAATCGTTTATTCCATCTGTTGCTGCAGCTGGAGTTAACCGAATATCAATGGGTATGCAGTCAGCGATTGACAGTGAGCGAAGATCCCTTGGCCGTATGGCTGACTGCGTTAGGGTTAATCAGGCACTTTCGATTTGTAGGTCGGCTGGTATTTCAAACATCTCGCTTGATTTGATGCTCGGTGTACCTGGACAGACTATGTCATCATTAAAGACATCTCTGTCTTATGCTATAAATTCGGGTGTCCCTCATGTGTCGGCATATATGCTGAAACTTGAGGAGGGGACTGTGTTCTATAAACGTAAAGACAGTTTGGATTTGCCTTCTGAAGATACTGTCTGTGATATGTATGATATGACTTGCTCATATCTTGAAGGTGCAGGTCTTACACAGTATGAAATATCAAATTTCGGTTTGCCTTCGCGCCACAACTTGAAGTATTGGAAAGATGTCCCATACCTTGGAATAGGCCCTGGTGCTCACTCCTGTATGGATGGTAAGAGGTTCTACTATCCTTCAGATGTAGTTGGGTTTATTAAAGGAGATCTACAGTGTGTTCCAGATGGAACGAGTGGCTCACTCGAGGAGCGGGTAATGCTTGGACTACGTCTAACTTCGGGCATTGATTTTTTGGATGATATAGCCTTATCAAAGATTTCTGCTGATCCTACTTTGGCACCGTATGTAAAGATTTCTTCTGGTAATTTGTCTTTGACACATGAGGGATTTTTAGTCTCGAATGTTGTAATAGGGAAGATAATAGAAAAGCTCTAAGGGAGTTACCCTTAGAGCTTTTATTCTTATTATTAATTACTAATTATCTTCCTTGCTCTCTTCTTCTTCTTCTTCTTTTGCATTGTTTAGAGCAGGGATGGCATTTAGGGCAGCTTCACGGCTAGCCTCATACTCTGCCTGCATTATCTCTTCGTTTCTTTGGTCGATATGTTTTATGAAAGCTGTCTCTCTCAAATCGAAAACTGTACCACCGAGTGTTTCATTAGCACGTTCTTTCATTGCGTCCTGAGCTCTTTCGGTAATCTGTGAGGTGTGAAGCTCAAACTTACCGTTTATGAGGTCCACCGTGTCATCAATCATAAATACTGATGAGAGGAAGATTGAGATGATTGGGATGGCGAATGTAGCCTGGAATGTGAAGTATACATTTCGAAGGTCGAGAAGATAAAGGCCAACTGCTGTCGCATTACAGATGAGCATGTTTGCGCACATCATAACGAAAGTTAAAAAGGTAGGCCATTTTCTATCTGCGAAGATATATGATGTGAATAAACACATCAAGAATTCAATTGCTCCTGCACAGATGCAGAAATAGATATAGTACGTGTTAAAGAAAATTGCAAAACTCTCATGTCCAGTGAGGTTGATTGTATCAACAAACACAGGCATGTTGCCAATTGTCGTTAAGAAGAACGACGCCTGGCAGAGCAAAAACACCGTAGTATAAAGGATTGCAAACCATTTTTTTGGAAGTGGTTTTATAGTCTTACTCATTTTTCACACCCCATTTAAGGTAAGTGTACCAAAATTATTCTGACTCGGCAAGAGGATTTATATCGTTGTAGATATAGTCGTTAAGCATATCTGATGTTTTCTCCATGTCAAATACAAGACATGCGCCACACGCCTTGCTCGCATTTTGCCATGTGCCGTCAATTGGAACACCTAAGGATTCGATGTCATATCGTAGATACTTAAAGATGGCACCGAAACCGAGTTTTAACATCTTTGTGCTTGTGATATCTGTCTCAACATTAGGAAGAACGCCATTTGAGAGCTTGATGAGTTCAATAGGGTTTGTGTGCATAAGCTCATGCTTAATACCCGAGATTGTCTCACGCTGACGTCTTGTACGTTCAAAGTCTGAGTCGAGTTTACGGATACGGCAGAACATCAGAGCTTCCTCACCGTTTAAGTGTACGCTGTCACCGGATTCAAAGGTGAGTGGTGTACCTGTGAGGGTCCATTCTGCCCAGGTGGTGCTTAAGTAGTTGGCCTCTGTCTCAGTGATTGGGACATTTACGCCACCGAGTGCGTCAATCATTTTCTCGAATGCGATAAAGTCAACCTGCATATAGTTGTCTATCTTAATCTTGAAGTTGTACTCAAGTGTATCCCAGAGAAGATCAATACCGCCCCATGACATTGACGCGTTGAGCTTGTTCCAGCCGTGGCCAGGAATCTCAACATAGCTGTCACGGAGGAATGATGTGATCTTCATCTTGTTGGAGTTTCTGTCGATTGAGACAATCATCATAGTGTCGGAGCGGGAGACAGTCTCACCCTCACGAGCATCTACGCCAACAAGGAGAATGTTTGTGACATTCTTATCCGAGTGGAGCTGGTCCTCGCTGATGTAAGGATTCTCATGATGAGTCTCCTCGGCATGTGAGAGTTTGTTGTAGACTGAAAGGACAGCGATACCAATCAAAACAACAAATACAAGAAGAATAATTCCTACTATCTTAAGAATCCTGCGTTTAAGGCTCTCCTTCTTTTTTTTCTTTGGAGCCTTAGTATCAAAGTCCTCGTATTCATCTGGTATTCTCTGATGCTTTGGCGCAGTCTTCTGCTGGATTGTTTGATCGACATATGCCTTCTGTTCTTTTCTTGTTAGAGGGATGCCCTCGTCCTCATAGTCGTAGTCATCCTCATATGTGTAACGACCAGTATCAAAGTCCTCAAACTCGTCATCTATAAAGTCATCGCTTCTACTGCTGATGTCTTCAAACTGGTCTTCTTTGTAATCTGCCATTTTGTACCTCCAAATTGGAATGGTATTATTTTATATCCAATTATAGTTTTTATCAAGTTTATAGAGATATTGTTAGAATAATGTAAGTTTTGTTTGACTTTATTTCTTTTTTTGTTAAAATGTCAGTTGTGATTGGATTGGGCAGTCGCTGGTGCTTAGCACGAGAGGAAAGTCCGAGCCCCACAGAGCAGGATGACGGCTAACGGCCGCCGAGGGTGACCTTAGGGAAAGTGCAACAGAGATATACCGCCTACGGGTAAGGGTGGAAAGGCGAGGTAAGAGCTCACCAGCACGGTGGAGACATCGTGGCTATGTAAACCCCATCTGGAGCAACACCGACTTGCATAGGCTTGCTCGGCCGCTTTAAAGCAGAAGGGTGGCTTGAACCGTATAGCAATGTACGGTCTAGATAGATGATTGCCTTAAAAGACAGAACTCGGCTTACAGATCCTATCACGCTATATATCAAAAAGGGGTGCTAAACGGCACCCTTTTTTGTTATAATAGTCCTTGTTAATTTTTGTTTTGATAGGAGGTGAACTTCTTATGCTTACTGAGGATATGGATCATGTTTATGGTACAGTCGAAGAGATAATCTATCGTAAAGAGGATTCGGGCTACACAATTATCGATGTTGCGTCAGAGGACGGCGAACTCATAACTGTTGTGGGCGTACTTCCAGATATTGCGGCGGGCGAGGAGGTTCACTTCGTAGGAAACTATGAGCAGCATCCGACTTTCGGCCGTCAGTTCAAGGCGGAAGTCGTTGAGAGGACGATGCCACAGACGGCAGCGTCGATGCTGAAGTATCTAGCTTCTGGCACAGTGAAGGGTATAGGCCCGTCGACCGCCGCAAAGATAATTGAGGCATTTGGCGAGGACGCATTTGATGTTATTGAAAATGACCCCGCTCGCTTAGCTACTATCAAAGGCATCACAAGGGAAAAAGCTGAGTCAATTTCCTCAGAGTTTAGAAAGACAAACTCTATAAGGGAGGTAATGATTAGACTCGAGTCCTTGGGTCTCACCTCGAATGAGAGTATCAATGTATTTAAGGCATTTGGTCCAAATGCTGTGACGAGGGTGACAGAGAATCCTTACATTCTCTGCGCCGCTGATATAGGTATTGGATTTGAGAGAGCTGACGCTTTGGCTCTTAAAATCTCAACCTCATTTAACCCTATCTACAGGGTTAAGGCCGGTATTCTTCATGTTGTAGCATATAACCTCTTTAGCAACGGACATACGTGTCTTCCAAGGGAGAAACTCTTGTCTCCTTGCGCAGACCTCTTAGATATTGATAAAGATAGTGTAGATATCACTATGGACACTTTGGTGTCTGAGAGGCAGTTGGTATCTTTTGAAATGAATGATAAGGAGTTTTTGTCCCTCCCATATATCTATGAGGCGGAGTACAAGGCTGCTCAGAGAATTAGAATGATGGTCAAGTTCCCACCTGCGGGAAGACAGACCTTAGATAAAGAGATCTCAAAACTTGAGAAGAACCATGGTATCAAGTATGAGAAACTTCAGAGAGAGGCAATTGTCACTGCAGTTGAGAAGGGTGTACTCATCTTGACTGGTGGCCCTGGTACTGGTAAGACAACAACTCTAAACGGTATCTTGGAACTCTTCGAGAATGATGGCTTAAACGTTGTACTATGTGCACCTACAGGACGTGCGGCACAGCGTATGTCTGAGATTACAGGCAAAGAGGCGTCGACAATTCACAGACTCCTCGAGGCTGAGCGTACCTCAGATGATAGGATGACTTTCTGTAAGAATGAACAGGACCCAATCGACGCCGATGTCGTTATTGTAGATGAACTCTCAATGGTTGATGTTGTGCTGTTCTCAGCACTGCTCTCTGCACTGCCTTTGGGCTGTAGGCTTATTATGGTCGGTGACAATGACCAGTTGCCTGCTGTCGGAGCGGGCAGCGTGCTTCATGATTTACTTGAATCTGAACTTTTGCCTGTGGTTGAACTCTCAGAGGTCTTTAGACAGGCCATGCAGAGCCTAATTGTCTCAAATGCCCACGCTATTGTGCATGGCGAGGAGCCTGAACTCACAAGAGTTGACAACGACTTCTTCCATATGGAGAGGCCTTCGGGCTCAGTCGCTGTCGGTACAATAATTGATCTTTACAAGAATAGGCTTCCAAAGGCCTATGGATATGACCCGGTAAGGGATATTGAAGTTCTCTGCCCGACGAAGAAGGGTGACTGCGGTTCCGCCAACTTAAACCGACTTCTTCAGGAGGCCGTAAACCCACCTGCAAAGGGTAAAGAAGAGATTAAGAGTATGGCCAGAACCTTCCGTGAAGGGGACAAGGTTATGCAGATAAAAAATAACTACAATATCCAATGGGTCAAGGGGAAACAGAAAGGTGAAGGCATCTTCAATGGTGATACCGGCACGCTCCTTGAGATTAATAGGCGTGCAGGTACTATGAAGATTGACTTCGATGGTAGAGAAGCCCTCTACCCATCAGAGACTTTCAAGGAACTGGAACTCGCATATGCCATGACTGTGCATAAGAGCCAGGGCAGTGAGTTTGAAGCCGTAATCATGCCGGTTGTGGACGTTCCTCCAAATCTCTGCTACAGGAACCTCTTCTACACGGCGGTTACCCGTGCACGTAAGAAGATGATTACCGTAGGTACGAAGAATACCATACTAGCTATGGTTGAGAACGATAGAAAAATTAAAAGATATTCCGCCCTGAAATTCTTATTGAAGGTGGAATAATATGAAAATATTTAAGAGCGAGACAGAAAAGCTTTTGTCGATTATCTATCCTGAAAGGTGTATAGCCTGCGGCTGTTACCTTTCAGAATCTAATCGATCACCGGACTTTCTGCTCGCTCATTATTTTTGCTCATCATGCGCTTTGACTGTGAATTGGTCAGAGGAGAGGTCGGACTGCGCAATCCCACTCTATTATGAGGGCGCTATAAGGGATGCTATGCTCCGCTTAAAATTCAAGTCTGATGTGTCTCCAGTTTCGTTTTTTGCGGAGGCTTTAGAGAGGGAGATAAGGTGCAGATTCTATAATGTAAAGTTTGATACCTTTACATGCGTGCCTTCGACCAAGGAAAGTGTGGCAGAAAGGGGCTATAATCAGAGCCAGCTGATAGCCTCAAAAGTACGTATTGATGCGGAATGTGACTGGAATCTTCTAAAGAAAGATAAGGCCACTTCAGTGCAACATTTACTCTCGGCTACAGAGCGAAAAAAGAACATTGAGAGCGCATATTCGCTCTCTTCTGGGAGAGATGTCTATGGCAAGAAGATCCTCCTTGTCGACGACATTTTGACCACCGGCTCCACTTGTGAGGCATGCGCCAGGGCACTACTTTTGTCTGGCGCATCGGACGTTTATGTCGCCTGTGTAGCAAAACGTAAATGGCTATGAGAAAAAATAAATTAGGTATTTTATTAATCGTTTAAAAGGAGTATAATGTCTAACGCGTGAAATAAAGTATAGACTACAGTCTATTATTATATGAGGTGTTTGATGCTAGGAATCAATATTGGAATTGACCTAGGTACCACACAGGTAGTTGCATGTGTCGAGGGAAAGGGTATTGTACTCTCAGAACCTTCGATTGTAGCTTACCGAAAGAAGTCTGGTAAAATCATGGCTCTCGGCAAACCTGCACTTAGAATGCTGGGCAAAGAACCTGACTCAGTACTTGTTGTTCGTCCTATGAAGGACGGTGTGGTATCTGACTTTACCGTAACTGAGCACATGCTCCGCTATTTCATTAAGCAGATTTGCGGTAACAAAATCTTCAAACCGAATATTATCGTCAGCATGCCAGGTACTGTGACTAACCTTGAGAAGCGAACCATACTCGACGTTATAACAGCTAGCGGTGCAGGTCGTGCCTGCCTTATGGAGGAACCACTTGCCGCCGCTATCGGTGCCGGAATTGAAATCAACCATCCGAGCGGCGTTATGATTGTCGACCTCGGCGGTGGCACGACAGATATCGCTGTTATAACCATGGGCAACATGGCAGTCGCCTCAAGTGTCAAAGTCGCCGGCAACGCTCTAAGCGAGGATATCATCCGATACTGTCGCCGTGAACGAGACATAATCATCGGCGAGCAGACCGCGGAGGAGATCAAGAAGAGTGTTGGCTGCGCCTTCCTCAGAAAAGAGGAGACTGCGACTTTCGCTAAGGGCAAGGATTACTTCACAGGAATGCCGATTGACTTTGAGATTACTTCCAACGAGGCATATCTCGCAATGCGTGAGCATATCAAGTATCTGCTCGAGTCAATCAGGGACGTATTTGAACGTACACCGCCAGAACTTGTCTCCGACATCATCGAGGAGGGAATAGTTTTAACAGGTGGTACGGCAAAACTCTACGGCCTTGATAAGGCAATAACAGAGCTGACTAAGATAAACACCCACGTTGCCGATGACCCTGAAAACTGTGTAATCAAAGGTATAGGTAAGGTGCTCGGTGACACATTCTTCCTTGAGGAGAACGGTTACTTATTTAAGACACGTCAAGACATCACAGGTGGTCTTGAAGAAGAAAAGGAGGTCTTCTGATTTGAATAATTATGATGAATTCAACGCACTCGATGAAGGCGTAGAACCAGGTGGACTCAGAAACAAAGACGAGATTAAAGTCCTTATCTGCTATCTTCTTAAGACAGTAGATTCCAGCATTACTCGTGAACAGATTGGCGACATTATGCAGGATCAAGGTATTGCTAATTACTTTGAGGCTATGGACGCCATCTCAGACCTTCTTTCAAACGGCAGTATAACTTCCGACTTTAGAGATGATAAAGAATATCTCTCAGTAACAGACATCGGAAGAAATGCTGCTTTAGCTCTTGAGAGAGATCTCCCAAGAACTGTACGAGAAAAAGCTGTTAAATCAGCCATCAAGTTTTTAACACTTGAGCGCAATGAGCGTGAGAACGACGTTAAGATTGAAGCAGTTGATGACGGCTACACAATCTCCTTCACTATGAAGGACAGAGACACTGTTCTTATGGAACTTTCAATGTTTGTGGGCGACAGAGACCAGGCTGAAAAATTAAAAGATAATTTCATCGAAGACCCAGCAAGAGTTTATTCAAGCATTCTTGCAAGTCTTATGATTGACTAGGAGGACAAAACCAATGAGTTTTATCGAATTTGATTCCGTTTACAAGCGTTACAAGATGGGCGAAGTTGTAATCAATGCAGCAGACGGTGTTACATTCAACGTAGAGCAGGGTGAATTTGCTGTTATCGTTGGTGCATCTGGTGCAGGTAAGACAACAGTTCTTAACATTCTTGGTGGCATGGATTCCTGTGATGATGGTAAGGTTCGTGTTGCTGGTGACCTCGTAAATGAGTACAACAATAAGCGTCTTATTGAATATCGCAGATATGACGTAGGTTTTGTTTTTCAGTTCTATAACCTTGTTCCAAACCTCACAGCTCTCGAGAACGTTGAGCTTGCAACCCAGATTGGTAAAGCAAGTCTTAGCCCTGAGAAGGTACTTGAGCGTGTAGGCCTTCAGGAGCGTATGGGTAACTTTCCAGCACAGCTCTCTGGTGGTGAGCAACAGCGTGTATCTATCGCTCGTGCTCTCGCAAAGAACCCTAAGCTTCTTCTCTGCGACGAACCTACAGGTGCTCTTGACTACAACACTGGTAAGCAGATCTTAAAACTCCTCCAGGACACTTGCCGTGAGACTGGTATGACAGTTATCGTTATCACACATAACTCAGCAATCACACCTATGGCTGACCGCGTAATTCAGATGCGTTCCGGCCGTGTAGTTTCTATGTCAGTAAATGAGAACCCAGTACCAATTGAAAGGATTGAATGGTAAGAGTATGAACTTAACAAAAGCGTATAAAACCGATACGCTGCGTTCTGTCAAGAATACTCTAAGCCGTTTTATCTCCATCATTGCAATTGTTGCTTTGGGTACTTCATTCTTTGTAGGCTTTAATGCGGTCTACCCAGATATGATAGACACAGCAGAGGAATACTTTGAGGACTATAACCTTATGGATATCAGGGTTCAGTCCAACATAGGTATTTATGAGAGCGAGCTCAATGCGCTCGCTGAAATTGACGGTGTACAGTCCGTCATGGGACAGAAGTTTGTCGACGGTCTCGTTGAGATGCTCAATGACGATGAGGACCCTCAGTTCGAAGGTCTCGTTGATATTGATGGTTCCCAGCTCACTATCCGTGCTTTCGCACTCGACGTTGATAAGGCAGTTGCTTTCTCAGCAAACGGTGAGGATGACGACAACTACATCAACAGACTTCGCCTTATCAAAGGTGAATGGCCAGATGAGCCAGGTGAGTGTGTAATTACAGACTCAGGTCTCACAACTCCTGATGAGTTCAAAATCGGTGAGATTATCAAGATTGTCGGCGACGGCGAGGGACTTGATACTTACCTCACGACAACTGAATTCACAATCGTAGGTATTGTTGAATCACCTTATTGGCTCTCATTTGAGCGTGGTGCTACAATGGCCGGCTCAGGTAAGCTCGGTGACTATATCTACATCCCTCAGGAGACTTTCACAGATCAGATGAACTACTACAGTGAGGCATATATCACTGTACAGGGCGCAGATAAATATCAGCCATATTCAAAGAAGTATGACAGATGCGTAGAGCCAGTAATGGAGGCTATTCGCGCAGAGTCAGATGGAATTATGGCACTTGCAACTGGTGACCTCCTTGCAACTCTTCCACAGAAGATTGCTGATGGTGAGGCCACATATCAAAAGGCTGAAACATATGCTTCTCAGAAGCTCGCTGAATCATATGAAGAGCTCGAGACACTTCGTTCATTCTCCCAGGGAGGCGAGTCCGCTCTCTCTGAGTATCAGAACGAAATCGATTCTCAGTATGCTCAGGCTCTTCAGCAGCTCGCTTCAGGTAACTCACAGTATGCTTCAAAACTCAAGACATATAATAGCTACTTAAATCAGTACAACCAGTCAGAGACACTCCTTCGTCAGAAGGAAGCTGAGTATGACACTAAGAAGGCTGAATATGATGCGGCTAAGGATCAACTTGTAGAGGCTAACACAAAGATCCTTGTTGCAGAGGGACAAATTCAGTCTATGGAGCAGCTCATTGGCTCCACATCAACTATCTCAAAGCAGTTCGCAAGCAATTTTGACCAGAATGTCGAGGACCTCGACCTTATGGGAATTGCTAACACAGTTGAGGAATACAACCCTGACCTTGCTAAGAGACTCCGTGCCGCTGCAAATGTAACAGCAGGTGGTATGGCTGCTGATGTCGGTGGTCTTCTGGGCGAAACTCTTGATACTTATAATATTGAGCTAAGTGCAAAGAAAGCAGAGCTCCAGGCTGGTAAGAATGAGTATTCAGCTGGTAAGGCAAAGCTCGAATCAGCAAATGCTCAGCTCACACAGGCAAAGGCGGATTTGAACTCTGCCAATGCTAAGCTCACATCTTCAAGACAGCAGCTTGATAGTTACAAACGCCAGCTCGACGATGCTAATATCAGACTTAAGATGGGTGAACTTGAATCAAGTTCAAAACGTCAGTCTGCTCAGTCACAGCTCGATATCAAAGCTGCTCAGGCAGAGGCCGCTGCTTCTAATCTCGAAGAGTACGAGAAGAAGTATGCTGCAGCAGAGAAGTCTGTAAATGAACAGCTCCTTGCCGCTAGATCTCAGCTTGATAAGGCTAAGAATACATATGAACTTATTACTACAGGCGATGCAGTAATCAATGTCTATGACAGAGACGACTCTCCTGGATACTCAGGATATGGTTCTGCTGCTTTCAACATGAAGGCGCTCGCTAAAGTATTCCCAACATTCTTCTTCATAGTTTCAACACTTATCTGTCTTGTTACTATGACTCGAATGGTAGAGGAGGAGAGAACTCAGCTCGGTACTTTGAAGGCTCTCGGTTATGACAACAAGACCATCGTTGCAAAGTACATAGCATATGCTCTCTCAGCTTCACTCATAGGTTCTGTCATCGGTACGTCCGTCGGCTTTATTGTCTTCCCGAAGGCAATCACAGCTGCTTGGGGTATCATGTATGATTTACCAAAGGTTAACCTTCACTACTTCTTCGGCTATGCACTTCTTGCAACAATTATCGCCGTAGCTTCAACTTGTGGCGCATCTTACTGGGCTTGCCGTTCTGAGCTCGCTTCAGTACCAGCAGTCCTTATGAGACCTAAGCCACCTAAGGAAGGTAAACGAGTACTTCTTGAGAATATTGACTCTATTTGGTCACGTCTAAGCTTCACATCAAAGATTACTGTACGTAACCTCTTCAGAAATCCTAAGCGTTTCGTTATGACACTCGTAGGTATCGGCGGTTGTACAGCACTTCTTCTCGCAGGTTTTGGTCTTTCAGACTCAGTATCTGCTTGTATTGAGAAACAGTACGGTTCAGAGGGTGTCGCTCAATACGACCTTCAGGTAGTACTTAAGGACCCTGCAACATCTGATTCATTCATCGTAAATGAGCTCGACAGAATGACAGTTATCGATGAGATGATGCTTGCAAAGCTCCAGGTATGCACAGGTTCTTGCGATAGAAATGACAACGAACTCGAAGTAGATGTACTTGTTCCAGAAAATCCAGCTATGCTTTCTAAGCTTGTTAACCTCGAATCTAAGCGTGGAAAGACCAAGACTCTCGATGATTCAGGCGCAATCATCACACAGAAGTTTGCTAACAAGATGAATGCCGGTGTGGGTGACACAGTAACGCTCACATGGACTGAGGGTTCAAGAGAAGTTACATATGACGTAAAGGTTGCTGCTATAGTTCAGAACTACACATTCCATTACGTATATATGACTCCTGCTTACTACGAGTCTGTAACAGGCAAAGCACCTGATTACACCTATATCTATACAAGTCTTAAGGACGACATCTCAAAGGCTGAGAAGGTTCAGCTTGAGAATGAGATCAATGCTTACACAGAGGTAAACGGTTCTGTTTACACATCTGTTGTACGTAACAGCTTTGAGAATATCATCAGCGCTTTGAACCTCGTTATTATCGTTCTTATTATCGCTGCCGGTGCGCTTGCATTTGTAGTACTTTATAACCTTAACAATATCAATGTAAATGAACGTATTAGAGAACTTGCCACCTTGAAGGTACTTGGTTTCTACGACGGCGAAGTTTCAGCATATATCTACCGTGAGAATATTATTCTTACACTCCTTGGTACTACCATAGGTCTTATCCTTGGTATACCTGTTCAGCGACTCATCGTTTCAGTTATCGACATCGATACTGTAACCTTCGGCACACAGCTTGACTTCACAAGCTTTATCTTTGCCGCAGCTCTTACAATTATCTTTGCTGTAATTGTCAACGTCATCATGCACTTCAATTTGAAGCACATCAAGATGGTTGAGTCACTTAAATCGGTCGAATAATGAAGAAATCTAACACAACTAAAAGTAAGATTGTATCCGCAGCCTGGAAACTCTTCTATGAGCAGGGCTACGAGGATACAACGGTAGATGAAATTATTGCTGAATCAAAGACGTCTAAGGGTTCGTTCTACCACTATTTCAAGTCTAAGGACGAGCTCATGGGCTCTCTCTCATATCTCTTTGATGAGAAGTATGAGGAGATCTACCCAGAAGTTAAGAAGATTAAGAATTCATTTGATAAGCTCATCTTTATGAATTCAGAACTCTTCGGTATGATTGAGGATTCTATCTCCATCGACCTTCTTGGACGACTTTACTCGTCCCAGCTTGTAACAAAAGGCGAGAAGATGCTTCTCGACTATACAAGAATGTATTACAAGCTGCTCCGTGAAGTCGTATCGGAGGGGCAGAAGAACGGCGAAATCCGTTCGGATCTCTCCACAAATGACATCGTAAAGACCTATGCGCTTTTGGAGCGCGGCCTTCTTTACGACTGGTGCATTTGTAACGGAGACTATCCTTTAAAGGATTACGCCGGCAAATTGATGCCAGAACTTCTAGCATATATTAAGGTTAAATGAAAATAGAAGTGGAATTTGCGAAAATAATTGCAAATTCCACTTTTTGTTTATTTTTATTTCAGTTTTTAGTCTATAATAATTATTCCTTATTTATGATACTTTTAGGCAATACGATTGATATTTAGTCTATACTTTGTATTAGACTTCGTTCTGTATTGCATTCAGTGTTTTGGTATGTTAAAATCCTAAAGTATTCTTAAGAAGGGATGTATTTATTATGTCAGGTGAAATTTTAGCATTTATACTCTATTTCGTATTTATGCTCGGTGTTGGTGTATTTTTCTTCATCAAGACCAAGAACAAACAGAATGAGGCAGAGTACTTCCTCGGTGGCCGTGCAATGGGCCCTTGGGTAACTGCTCTTTCAGCTCAGGCATCAGATATGTCTGCTTGGCTCCTTATGGGTCTTCCAGGCTCTATGCTTGCTTTCGGTATGGGACAGGCTTGGATTGGTATCGGTCTTGCACTTGGTACAATCGCAAACTGGTTCATCTGTGCTAAGAGACTTCGTAAGTTCTCTAAGGCATCAGGTGATTCAATCACACTCCCACAGTATTTGACAAATCGTTTTGCATCACAGTCTAAGGCTCTCGCAGTTATCTGTGCTGCAATCTTCCTCTTTGCATTTACAGTATACGTAGCATCTGCTTTCGTTGCTGGTGCAACAGTATTCACAACTTTGATTGATGGTCTTCCAACAAGCACAGCAATGATTATCTTTGCTGCCATCATCATTGTTTACACTTTCCTCGGTGGCTTCAAGGCTGTTTCTTGGACAGACTTCTTCCAGGGCATGCTCATGTTCGTAGCTCTTCTTGCAGTTCCAATTCTTGCAGCAGCTGCTCTTAAGAAGGTTCCAGCTGACGTTGTTGCTACAAACCTCCAGGCAGTAGGTGAGTATCCAGCATTCTCAGCACAGCTCTTCAATGCTTCATGGCAGGATGTTGTATCTGGTCTCGGTTGGGGACTTGGCTACTTTGGTATGCCTCACATCATCGTAAGATTCATGGCTATTGAAAAGCCATCTATGATTAAGAAGTCAGCTATCGTTGGTAGCGTTTGGGTTGTAGTTACTCTTCTCTGTGCAATCCTCGTTGCTTACTATGGCCGTATGATGATCGGTGCACAGCTCCTTGCTGACGGTCTTCAGAAGACAGTATTTATCGCACTTGCTCGTGGACTTTTCCCAAGCTTTATTGCTGGTATCTTACTTGCAGCTATTATTTCAGCTTCAATGTCAACAGCAGACTCACAGCTCCTCGTAGCTTCATCTGCTTTCACAGCTGATATCTATAAGCCAATCATTAGAAAGAACGCATCAGAGAAGGAACTTCTCTGGGTTGGTCGTATTGTAGTAGTTGTTGTAGCCGTTATCGCTTACTTTATCGCAAGCTCTAAGGGCTCAGGCGCACAGGCTATCATGGAGATGGTTGAGAACGCATGGGGTATCTTCGGTGCCGCATTCGGTCCTGTAATTATCCTCTCACTCTTCTGGAAGCGCTTCAACTATTCTGGTGCTATCGCTGGTATCGTAACAGGTGCTCTTGTTGATATCCTCTGGCTCTTCTTGCCAGTTGCAAACGGTGCTACACTTTCAGCAGCAACAGGCGTATACGAAATCGTTCCTGGTTTCATCCTCGGCGGTCTTGCAGCATTCATCGTTGCAAAGGCTACTAAGGCTCCATCAGCAGAGGTAGAGGCTATCTTTGCTAAAGCAACAGACGAATCTAACGACGATTAATATACATCCCATTAAACGGAAAAGGTCTGGTTCTTCGGAACTGGGCCTTTTCTGTTTAATTTGGTTTACCAAATTCTTTCTCATCGCCAAAACATAGCAAACCTCTTGAAATAATTTGGATATATCATATAATTCAAATAGAGGTGATACATATGCGCATGTATGACATTATTAAGAAAAAACGTGACGGCGGAGAACTCAGTACTGAAGAGATTGAGTTCTTTGTTGAGGGATATACAAAGGGAGAGATTCCTGATTACCAGGCGTCGGCTATGACGATGGCAGTATTCTTCCAGGGAATGACACCTAGGGAGACAACTGACCTGACTTTGGCTATGGCAAGGTCGGGTGATATGCTTGATCTCTCCGTACTCGGCGACAAGACTGTCGATAAGCACAGCACAGGCGGTGTGGGCGACAAGGTAACGCTCGTTGTTGCGCCTATTGCTGCAGCCCTTGGCTGCACGGTGGCAAAAATGAGCGGTCGTGGACTTGGCCACACCGGCGGCACAGTAGATAAACTTGAATCAATTCCAGGTTTCAAGGTTGAACTCGGCGCTGATGAGTTCTTCTCACAGGTAAAAGACATCGGCATCAGTGTCATAGGCCAGTCTTCAAATCTTACTCCTGCAGATAAGAAACTCTATGCTTTACGTGATGTCACAGCAAGTGTAGAGTCATTGCCACTTATCGCATCATCAATTATCTCAAAGAAACTCGCAGGTGGAAGCCAGCACATCGTACTCGATGTAACCTGTGGTAGTGGTGCTTTTATGAAGACACCTGAGGCTGCAGAGGAACTCGCAAAGGCAATGGTTGAGATAGGTAACATGGCTGGCCGTCATATGACTGCTGTTATCACAAATATGGATACACCACTCGGTATTAATATAGGTAATATCTTAGAAGTTAAAGAGGCTATTGAGGTTCTTTTAGGAGGTGGACCTTCTGACCTTCGTTATGTCTGCACAGAAATCGCAAGCTATATGTATGCCTCTTGCTTTGACTGCTCAGCTGATGAGGCAAGACCTAAGGTCCTTGAGGCCATCTCATCAGGTGCAGCTTTCCAGAAGCTTCGCGCAATGGTAGGTGCACAGGGTGGAGACGTAAGATATATTGATGATCCTTCTCTCTTTGAATCTTCAAAGTATTCATATGAGATTAAATGTCCTGAGGATGGCTATATCACCTCGATGAATGCAGAGACTATAGGTATTGCATCTGTAGTTTTGGGCGCAGGTCGTGCAACACTTGAGGACAGTATCGACTATAAAGCTGGTATCTCACTCATCAAGAAGACGGGTGACAGGGTAAACGCTGGCGACACAATCGCAATTCTCTACACAGATGATGAGTCAAAGATCCCTGAGGCACGCGACATGATTCTCGGCTGTATGAAGCTCTCTTTGACTGAACCTGAAGAAGAGACATTAATCTATAAAGTGATTAAATAACTACAATAACTACAATATTTTGTGTTTTTTGTGTAAATTGTGACTAAATATGTATTTTTAAACAAAAATGACATATCAAGTTTGTATAAGAGTATGGGTAGCAAATGATTGCTACCCATACTTTTATTATGATAAAATATACACAGCGTGAAAAGAGAAACGCTAGGCTAATTTATTTATTTTGGGAGGTTAATAGTATGAAAAGAATTATCGCACTTGTCCTCGCACTTGTACTTGTATTATCTTTCGCAGCTTGCGCAAAGACAGATACAAAGGGTGATGCAAAGGCAGAGTACAAAGTAGCAATGATCACTGACTACGGTGACATTACTGACCAGTCTTTCAACCAGACAACTTATGAGGCAGCTAAGGGTTGGTGTGAAGCTAATGGTGTAGACTTCACATATTACAAGCCAACAGGTGACTCAACAGAAGCTCGTGTTGAAATGCTCGATAAGGCTGTAGCTGATGGCTACAACGTAATCGTATGCCCAGGCTATGCTTTCGCTGGCATGCTTGTTGAAGGCGCTCCTAACTATCCTGACGTTAAGTTCGTAGCTCTTGACGTAGCTCTCGGCGATCTCCTCGGCGAAGCTGTTGGTGCTGACTACGACTATAACCCAGATAACTGGAAGCTTGCTGACTATGTAGATCTTTCAAATGTTTACTGTGCAGTATACCAGGAAGAGCTCTGCGGTTATATGGCTGGTTATGCAGCTGTAAAACTCGGCTATGAGAAGCTCGGTTTCCTCGGTGGTATGGCAGTTCCAGCAGTTATCCGTTACGGATTCGGTTTCGTACAGGGTGCTGACGCAGCAGCTGTTGAACTCGATAAGAAGATCGACATCAACTATGCTTATGGTAACCAGTTCTTCGGTGATGCTGATATCACAGCTAAGATGGATACATGGTATAAGGCTGGCACAGAGTGCGTATTTGCTTGCGGCGGCGGTATCTTTGATTCTGCAGCAGAAGCAGCAGCTAAAGTTGATGCTAAGGTTATCGGCGTTGACGTTGACCAGGCTGCCATCATCGATGGTAAGTATGGTGAAGGCATGACAGTTACATCTGCAATGAAGGGTCTTGCTCCTACAGTAACAACTCTTCTTGATGGTATCAAGGCTGGTAAGTGGGCTGACTACGCTGGCAAGATTGAGACTCTTGGTCTTGTTTCAGAGGATCCAGAAGCTAACTATGTTCAGATTCCTATCGCTACAACACAGTTTGAAGACGGTAAGTTCACAGCTGATGATTATAAGGCTCTTGTAGCTGATATGTTCGCTGGTAAGATCACTGTTTCTAATGCTATCGATGCTATGCCAAAGACAACAAATGCAACAGTTGATGATCAGGGCAACATTAAATAATTAAAAAGTTTAGTTAACTTAATAATTAATTAGCCTAAATACGTTTGAGGCGGGCTACGCGCCCGCCTCATTTTTCTAAGAAAGAGGGGAGGTTGACAATATGGCTGAATATGCTATAGAGATGCTAAACATCACTAAAGTATTCCCAGGTATTATTGCCAACGATGATATTACCCTTACGTTGAAACGAGGAGAGATCCACGCTCTACTTGGTGAAAACGGCGCAGGTAAGTCCACACTTATGAGTGTACTCTTTGGACTTTATCAGCCAGAGAAGGGTGTCATCAAAAAAGATGGTGTAGAGGTCAAAATCAATGACCCTAACGATGCCAATGACCTTGGTATCGGAATGGTACACCAACATTTTAAACTTGTTGAGTGCTTCACAGTACTCGATAACATCATTATGGGTGCAGAGCCTGCAGATAAGATGGGCTTCTTGCACAAGGCTGAGGCTCGTAAGAAGATTACTGAGCTCTCAGAGAGATATGGTCTCGGTGTAGACCTCGATGCAAAAATTGAAGACATCACAGTAGGTATGCAACAGCGTACTGAAATCTTAAAGATGCTCTATCGAGATAATGAAATCCTTATCTTTGATGAGCCTACCGCTGTACTTACACCTCAAGAGATTGATGAACTTATGCAGATTATGAAGAATCTCTCTGCTGAGGGTAAATCAATTCTCTTCATCTCACACAAACTCAATGAGATTATGGCAGTGTCGGATCGCTGCACAGTTCTTCGTAAGGGTAAGTATATCGGTACAGTTAATACGAGTGAAACAACAGTGGAAAAACTCTCAGCCATGATGGTTGGTCGTGATGTAAACTTCCACGTTGAAAAAGATGATAAAGAGGCAGGAGATGTAGTCCTAGATGTTGAGGGAATCTCTGTTGCCTCAAAGACAAGTAAGAAGATGGCAGTTAATGATGTCAGCTTCAAAGTACATGCAGGTGAGATTGTCTGCATTGCCGGTATCGACGGCAATGGTCAAACAGAACTTGTTTATGGAATCACAGGCCTTGAACCATTAAAGCACGGCAAGGTAATTCTAAACGGTGAGGATATTACTAAGGCTCCAATTAGAAAACGTTCTGCTGCGGGTATGGCTCACATTCCTGAAGATAGACATAAACATGGTCTTGTTCTTGACTATCCACTTGATTACAACATGGTTCTTCAGCGCTACTTCGAGCCAGAGTTTACAAACAAGGCTGGCTTCTTGAAGAAGAAAAACATCAGATCCTACGCTGAGGGCCTTATTGAGAAATTCGACGTTCGTTCTGGACAGGGTGGCGCAACAATTGCCCGTTCAATGTCTGGTGGTAACCAGCAGAAGGCAATCGCCGCTCGTGAGATGGACCGTGACACAAACCTCCTTGTTGCTGTACAGCCAACTCGTGGACTTGATGTCGGCGCAATTGAGTTTATTCATAAGAACTTGATTGCTCAGCGCGATGAGGGAAAGGCAGTCCTTCTCGTATCGCTCGAACTCGACGAAGTAATGGATGTTCCTGACAGAATCCTCGTAATGTACGAGGGTGAAATCGTTGGTGAATTTGATCCTAAGAAGGTAACACAGGAAGAGCTCGGACTTTACATGTCCGGTGCAAAGAGAGATGAGGTGAAGTCATGAAAAAGATACTTAAATCAGATGGCTTCCAGTCATTAATCGCTTCTCTTATCTGCGTTATTCTCGGACTTCTTATTGGATATATAGTTCTTCTTATAATCAATCCATCAGGTGCATGGGAAGGCATCATGGCTGTTATTAAGAACTTCTTCTTCTATCCATCAGGTCCTGCTAGAATGAAGTACTTCGGCTCAACACTTGTAAAGACAGCACCACTTGTAATGTGTTCACTTTCAATTCTCTTCGCTTACAAGGTAGGCCTCTTTAACATCGGTGTTGCTGGTCAGTACTGCGCAGGCGTTGGCGCTTCAATCTACTTTGCACTCGCATTCCATCTTCCTTGGTATGTATGCGTTTTAGGTGCAATGGTAGCTGGCGCATTACTCGGCGGAATCTCAGGTCTTCTTAAAGCTTACTGTAACGTTAATGAGGTTATCTCGGGCATCATGCTCAACTGGATTTGCCTCTACACAGTAAACGGCCTTCTCTCAAAGGTTAAGGAGCCTACAAGCCCTTATACTTATAACATTGCTATTAAGAGCCGTAAGTCTCTTCTTCCATCTTTTGGTCTTGATAAACTCTTTGGCAACAATAAGTACGTAACAATTGCTATCCCTCTTGCAATTATCCTTGCTATTGTTGTTATGGTAGTTCTTGATAAGACAAAGGTTGGCTATGAACTCAAGGCAACAGGTCTTAATAAGAATGCTGCAAAGTATGCAGGCATTAAAGAAAAGAAAAACATTATTATGACACTTGTTCTCGCAGGTGGTCTTGCAGGACTTGGCGCTTCATTCTTCTACCTCACAGGTATTGAACAGTGGATGTGTACAAGCTCCTCAGTACCTTCAATGGGCTTCAACGGAATCGCATCTGCATTCCTCGGAGCATTAAACCCAATAGGTACTCTTATTTCATCATTCTTCATTCAGCACATCACCAACGGTGGTGGTTATGTAGATAAGACAATGTACTGCTCACAGATCTCAGATCTTATCTCATCAATCATCATCTACCTCTGTGGTTTCGTACTCTTCTTCAAGACGGTAATGAAGAGAATGGGAGGTGCAAAGAAATGATTTTACTTATTCAGTACACTTTAATCTTTGCTTCCGTTCTTATCCTCGTTGCACTCGGTGGTTGCGTATCTGAACATTCAGGCGTTATCAACCTCGGACTTGAGGGTGAAATGGTATTTGGTGCACTCGGTGGTGCACTTGCTATGAAGTACTTACCAGCTGATTCATCAGCATTTGTAATCATCTTGGTTGCAGGTCTTGCTGCTGTAGTTGCTGGTATGCTCGGTTCAGCGCTCCTCGGTGTTGCCTGCATCAACTTCAAGGCAGACCAGACAATCGTTGGTACAGCTCTTAACATGCTTGCAGTTGCTGCTGCAACAGTTATCGTTAAGGCAATCAACACGGCAGAGAACCCTGACAACGTATCTTCAGAAATCAGCTACGTTCAGGCAAAGAAGGCTTTTATTGAGAACATAAATGGCTTCGAATTCTCCTGGTTCATGCTTATTACAGTTATCGTTTTAATTCTTATTGCAACTCTTCTCTACAAGACACGTTCAGGCCTTCGCCTCATGGCTTGTGGTGAGTTCCCACAGGCAGCTGCATCTGTTGGTATCAACGTATTTAAGATGCGCTGGCTCGGCGTACTCCTTTCAGGCGCACTCGGCGGCTTCGGCGGTCTCGTATACATCACCGCTGGTGTATCCCAGTGGAAATTTGAAAATGGTGTTGCTGGTTTCGGTTTCCTCGCACTCGCAGTTATGATCTTCGGTCAGTGGAAACCTAAGCACATTGCTTGGGCTGCCGTTCTCTTCGGTATGTTCCGTGCACTTTCAAATGTATATTCAGGATTTGATTTCCTCGTATCAATGCATATTCCAAGCGCACTCTACAATATGCTTCCATACATCGTTTCACTTATAGTTTTGGCCTTCACTTCACAGCACTCACGTGCTCCAAAGGCAGAGGGTATTCCATATGATAAGGGAATGAGGTAAGTAAAATGGATATTAAAGAAATACTTTCTAAAGTAGACCATACCTTACTCGCAGTAGATGCAACTTGGGATGACATTAAAGTAATCTGCGACGATGCTCTTAAATACAACACAGCTTCAGTCTGTGTTCCACAGTCATATGTAAGACAGTGTGCAGATTACCTCAATAAGAAGATTCCTGTATGCACAGTTATCGGCTTCCCAAACGGCTATAACTCAACCGCTTCAAAGTGCTATGAGGCATATGAGGCCGTAAGACAGGGCGCTGATGAAATCGACATGGTAATAAATGTTGGTTGGCTTAAGGATAAGCGATATGACGATATTCTTAATGAGATCAATGATATAAAGGGACACTGTTGTGGTAAACTTTTAAAAGTAATCGTTGAAACTTGTCTTTTAACTGATGATGAGATAGTAAAGATTACAGAAATCGTTAATGAATCAAATGCTGATTTCATTAAGACATCAACTGGCTTTTCAAAGGCCGGCGCCACATTCCATGACATTGAACTTTTCAAGAAGACAATTGATGAAAAGCATGGCAGCACAAAGATTAAAGCTGCCGGCGGAATCTCATCAATTGAGGATGCTGAAAAGTTCTTGGCTCTCGGTGCTGACAGACTCGGCACCAGCCGTATAGTTAAAATAGTTAAAAGCGAAGGACTCTTATAATGCAAGGACTTGTACTTGAAGGCGGAAGCATGCGGCCTATATTCTCGAGTGGTGTAATGGATGCACTGCTCGATGAGGGGATTGAATTTCCTTATGTTATAGGCGTTTCTGCCGGAATTACTGACGGTGTTTCCTATGTCTCTAAACAGAGACATAGGAATTATGACATAACTGTAGGTTTTAGAAACGACAAGAGATATTTTGGCCTCAGAAACTTTATTTCTGATAGAAGTATTTTCGGTATAAAATTCCTCTTTGAGGATGTACCAACATCCATTGTTCCATTTGATTTTGAGACTTACAGAAGTAGTAATACTAAGGTTCTCGCTGGCGTCACAAACGCATTGACAGGTGATGCTGAGTATCTTGATGGAGACTCTCTCGATGAGAAGTCGGATATACTAGTCGCAAGTTGTTCTCAGCCTGTTCTATTCCCCGCAAGGGTGATTAATGGCGTGCCATACTATGACGGTGGTATTGCAGATTCAATCCCTGCGGAAAAAGCTGTAAAAGACGGTTGTGACAAGCTTCTAATTGTCCTGACTCGTCAGGAGGGTTATAAGAAGGGCTCATTTGACCCAAAACTCGTATTTGGCGGACTTGCAGTTAAACGTAAGTATCCAAATCTTGCAAAGGCTCTCTATAGGCGTAATGATGTGTATATGAAGCAGATAGAGTACTGCGAGGAACTTGAGAGACAGGGGAAGGCCATAATACTTAGACCTTCTGAGTTTGAGATGATTAGTTCCTTTGAGAGTGACGCTAAAAAACTTTCAAGATTCTACGACCATGGCTATGAACTTGCCATGTCCCGTATGGATGAGATAAAAGATCTTTTTAAGGAGGGGAAGTAATGAGTTTAACTCCTACACCTCACATAAGTGCAGCTCCTGGCGACTTCGGCAAGACAGTCTTAATGCCAGGTGATCCACTTCGTTCAAAATTTATTGCAGAGAACTTTTTAGAGAATCCTGTTTTAGTCAACAATGTACGTGGCGTACAGGGCTATACAGGCACATATAATGGCGTTAAAGTCTCTGTTATGGCTTCCGGTATGGGAATGCCTTCAATCGGCATCTACAGCCACGAGCTCTTCAACTTTTATGGTGTTGAAAACATCATCAGAGTAGGCTCTGCAGGCGGTATGGCTGAGGGCATCAAACTCCGTGATATCGTTGCAGCTGAGACATCGTTTACAGACTCAAATTTCGTTGAACTTGAAGGCTTTGAGCCTGGTTTCATACCTCATGCTTCTGACAAACTTTTAGCTGCTGCTAACAAGGTCGCAGAGGACCTTGGAACTCCAATGGTTAACGGTATGATCTATTCCTCAGATGTCTTCTATAGAGATGATCCTTTAAAGACTGACCTTCCACTTCTCGCAGTTGAGATGGAGTCAGTAGCTCTCTACTGTGAGGCTATTAAGGCAAAGAAAAACGCTCTTTGCATCTGCACAATTTCTGACCTCGTAACAACTGGCGAGGCTCTTGATGCTGATGCTAGACAGAATACATTTACACAGATGATGAAGATTGCTTTAGAGACAGCAGTCGCAATGGAGTAAAAATGAAACGTGTATTCATGATTGTGCTCGACAGCTTTGGTGTTGGTGAGTTACCTGATGCCGCTGATTTTGGCGATGTCGGTGCCAATACTTTAAAAACTGTATCGGGCTCAGATAAGTTTAAAGCTGAAAATCTTGAGAAACTGGGCTTCTTTAATATCGAGGGCGTAGACTATCTTCCTTCATATTCTTCGCCTTTGGCATCCTTTGGCCGTTGTGCTGAAGCATCCAAGGGTAAGGACACTGTAACTGGCCACTGGGAGATCTGTGGCGCTATCAGTGAAAAGGCTATGCCTACGTATCCTGACGGCTTCCCACCAGAGGTTATGGATGAGTTTGAGAGAAGAACTGGCAGGGGATGGCTCGTAAACAAACCATACTCAGGCACTCAGATTCTCGAGGACTACGGCGATGAGCATGTGAAGACAGGAAAGTTGATTGTTTATACTTCGGCTGACTCTGTTTTCCAGATTGCAGCTCATGAGGATATAGTTCCAGTTGAAGAACTTTATGAGTACTGCAGGATTGCACGTGAGATTTTACAGGGTGAACATGCCGTTGGTCGTGTAATTGCAAGACCGTTCGTTGGCACGAGTGGTAACTATACTCGCACCCCTCGTAGGCACGATTATTCTCTCGAGCCTCCAGGAACGCTCTTAAACGTCCTTAAGTACTACGGAAACGACGTAATCTCTATAGGTAAGATAAACGACATATTCGCCGGCTCAGGTGTCACAGAGAGCCATCCAACCACAAGCAATGCCGACGGTATGGAGATGCTCGATGAGATGGTTGAGCGCGACTTCAATGGACTCTGCTTTGCAAACCTCGTTGACTTCGACATGGTCTTCGGTCACCGCCGTAATATTGACGGCTATGCAGAGGCAACTGCAGAGTTTGATGGCTGGCTTAAAAACTTCCTTGGCAAACTCCGTGAGGATGATGTTTTGATTATCACAGCTGACCACGGATGTGATCCAAGCTTTATGGCTCATACTGACCATACACGCGAATATATTCCACTTCTCTGGTACACCCGTGGAGGTCCTGCAACTAACCTTGGGACACGCGCAACATACGCAGATATAGGAAAAACTATTGAGGACTTCTTTGGATATGCAACTGATATTGCAGGCACGAGTTTCCTCAAAGATGTAACTTTTGAACCACATGAATATGCGAGGTTTAGAAAATGATTACTCCTGAAGAATTATTACAAAAAGCTGAAAACGCCATGCAATTTGCATATGCGCCGTACTCCAACTTTAAAGTTGGTGCTGCGCTGCTCTGCAAAGATGGCAGTATTTTCACTGGTTGCAACGTAGAGAATGCAGCGTACGGTGTCTGTAACTGTGCAGAGCGTACGGCGCTTTTCAAAGCAGTATCTGAGGGTTACACAGAGTTTACCTCTATCGCAATTGTCGGTGGAAAAGACGGGGAGATAGATGAATTCTGCTTCCCTTGTGGAACTTGTAGACAGGCGCTTTCAGAGTTTGTCGATCAGACATTTAAGTTCTATTTCAAGGACAACAAGGGAACAATTGCCTCATACACATTTGAGGAGATTCTTCCACATTCTTTCGATTTGCTTTAACGAAATGTTAAGATATAAACAAAGGCAAGTACTTGTTACTTGCCTTTGTTTTGTATATAATTGTAATGTTAGTTTTTTTGAGGACACATTCAATAAGGAGTTGTAAACATGAACAATTACCCAAATCTTTTTTCACCAATTAAAATTGGTAATTTAGAGATAAAAAACCGCGTTGCTTTGGAGCCAATGCTCGTAGGTGTTGCAGAACTCAACGGTGACGCAGGCGAAAAACTCATCGCTTATTATGGTGAGCGTGCAAAGGGCGGCACAGGACTCATTCAGACAGAGGTAACTCGTATCTCTGATTGGACAGGTGCAACTAGTCCACTTCAGCTCTCAGTTACTCATGACCACTGCATTCCTGGTCTTCAGAAGCTCGCTGACGAATGCCATAAGTATGGTTCTAAAGTATTTGTACAGCTTCATCACACGGGCCGTCAGACATATCAGCTCGTAGTTACAGCTTGGAAACTCTGTGACGTTCTTGGTGGAACACCTATTGGTCCTGCTTGGTGGAAAGCTTTCTTTACTATGACAAAGTACTTTGATTACTTTGAAAATCCAACAATGCATAATTTCTACTTCCCAGTAGTATCAGCTTCAAATGTTCCAACAGGTATTGGTTCATCACCTGTTAAGACACAGAAGACTCGTGCCCTTACAAAGTGGGAGATTGGTAAGATTGAGGACGAATTTGCAGAGGGTGCTCGCCGCTGTAAGGACGCCGGCATTGACGGCGTTATCCTTCACGCATCACACGGTTACCTTCTTCAGCAGTTCCTCTCACCATACACAAACCAGCGTACAGATGAATACGGTGGTTCTCTTGAAAATCGTTGCCGTATTATTAAGAATATCATCGATAAAATCCGTGTTAAGTGCGGCCCTGATTACCCAATCATAGTAAGACTTACTGTTGATGAGTATTACCGTATGTACGGTTATGACATGGGTCTTGTACTTAATGAGGGCGTTGAGATAGCTAAGATTCTTGAGTCATATGGCATCGATGCTATTGATATCTCATCAGGTACATACGACACAATGAACTCATGGCTCGAGCCAACAACATATGAGCTCGGTTGGAGAAAGGGCAATGCTGCTGCTGTTAAGCAGGCAGTTAAGATCCCTGTAATCGCAGCTAACCTTATCCGTACACCTGAGCAGGCTGAACAGCAGCTCGCTGAGGGTACACAGGATATGATTGGTCTCGGCCGTCCACTCATCGCAGATCCTTACTGGGCTGCAAAGGCTGAAGCTGGCCATCCAGAGGATATCCAGCGCTGTATTTGCTGCCTCTACTGTATCGAATCTATGATGGACGGCGCAATGAAGAACAAGTCTCTTCAGTGTGCTTTAAACCCTCGTGCTTGTAACGAGACTATCTACAAACTCAACCCAGACCCAATCGGTGCTGGCAGACCTGCAGTAGTTATCGGTGGTGGTCCTGGTGGACTTATGGCCGCAAAGACACTCGCTCTTCGTGGCTTCAAGGTAACTCTCTTCGAGAAGGAGAACTACCTCGGTGGTCAGTTCGAACTCGCAGCTAGACCTCCAAAGAAGGAAAAACTCCGCTGGGCTATTGAGGACCTTATGGTTGCATGTCAGAAGGCTGGCGTTGACTTCAAACTTGGTGCTCCAGCATCTGTAGAAGCAGTTAAGGCATTAAACCCAGTTGCTATCATTGACGCAACAGGTGGTGCAGCTGTTAAGCCTCAAATCCCTGGATACGAGCTTCCTAACGTATGCACAGTAACTGAGATTCTTAAGGGCGAAGTACAGCTCTCAGGTAAGAACGTTGCAGTAATCGGTTCAGGTATGTCAGGTCTTGAGACAGCAGAATTTATCGCTGAGCAGGGCAACAAGGTAACAGTTGTTGAGATGGCTAAGGAAATTGCTCCTGGCACATGGCAGCAGCACCTTGATGATATCCTTCCAAAGCTTAGAGCACGTGGTACAGAGTTCGTCACAGGCTACAAGCTTGTTGAGATGAAGGCTGACTGTGCTATCCTTGAGGATGCAGAAGTTTCCGGTCGTCGTAAGGTTCTTCCTTGTGACCAGATCGTTCTTGCTCTCGGTGTTAAAGCAAATGGCCTCTCAGATGAGATTAAGGCTATTGCACCAACAGTATCAATTGGCGACGCAGCACAGAGTGGTCGTGTTGCAAACGCTATACATACAGCTTATAAAGCAGCATTAGAGGTTAAATAATGAAGTATTCAGTTCCACTTAGTAAAGTTATTGAGGCCGAAGGCTATACAAAGATTTTCATGCCTGTTCCTGCAGAAGAGGTAATGGTAACTTGTATCGAAGTTTCCCGTCCTGGACTTATGCTTGCGAGAAATGACGTAAACTTTTCTCCTGAGCGTATTCAGTTCATCGGTAAGTCTGAGATGCTCTATCTTATGAACCTTCCAAGGGAAGAAATTAGACATGACTGTATCAACAGACTTATGTCTACAAATCCTTTAGCTATAGTATTTTCAATAGCAATCACACCTGAACTTGTATCAATTTTCATGCCTTACGCAGAGAAGTATAAAGTTCCACTTTTAAAGAGTGAGGACGAGACTTCATTTGCGGTTTCTTCACTCGTTTCATACTTGAATGTTGAACTTGCAGAGCGTGAATCAAGACATGGCGTTTTGGTAGAAGTATTTGGTGAAGGTGTACTCATCACTGGTGACAGTGGTGTGGGTAAGTCTGAGAACGTTGTTGAGCTTATCAACCGCGGTCATCGCCTTGTTGCTGACGACTCAGTTGAAATCCGTAAAGTGTCGAAGAAGACGCTCGTAGGTTCAGCTCCTGACAACATTCGACACTTTATTGAACTTCGTGGTGTCGGCATTATCGATGCCCGTCGACTTTTCGGTATGAAGTCAGTAAAGAACACATCAAGAATTGACCTTGTTGTAGATCTTGAAGCTTGGGATGAGACTAAGGCATATGAGAGAATGGGTATCGATGATGAGACAATTGACATCCTCGGTGTAAACGTTCCTCTCTGTACAGTTCCAGTTTCTCCAGGCCGAAATCTCGCTGTAATCATCGAAGTTGCAGCTATCAACAACCGTCAGAAAAAGATGGGATATAACTCTGCTAAGGAACTTCTCGCCAACCTCGGTATGCTTGATGAAGAGAACGATAACAAGCCTACTGACCTTGACGTATGGCACCAGTAAAAAAATTAAAGCCAGTGCACTGAAGGCACTGGCTTAATTTTTTTGTCTTCTATTAGAAGAGTGCGATAAGTTTTGAAACAGATTCCTTAGCATCACCGAGGAAGATCTCAGCTTTGTCGCTTGTGTAGAGTGGGTTCTCAACACCAGCATAACCTGGCTTCAAGTCGAAGTTACAGATGATGATATTCTTAGAATCAGCAACTGAGAGTACTGGCATGCCATAAATTGGTGTGCCTTCAGCTTCCTTAGCTGCTGGGTTTGTTACGTCATTAGCACCGACAACGATTGTAAGATCAGTGTTCTTAAAGTCGTCATCGATAGCTTTCATCTCGAAGAGCTGATCATAATCAACATCAACTTCAGCGAGGAGTACGTTCATGTGACCAGGCATACGACCAGCAACAGGGTGGATAGCGTAACGTACGTTTGCACCGTTTGCTGCGAGCTTATCAGCGAGCTGTTTAACGTTAGCCTGTGCTTGAGCAAGTGCCATACCATAACCTGGTACGATGATTACGTTCTTAGCGTTTTTAAGTGTTGCGCCGACATTTGACTTAGCCTCAGCCTTTGGAGCTTCAGCAGCCTTTGCAGGAGCAGCATTATCGTCGCCATCCATTGCTGTAATAAGCTTTGAAACAGATTCCTTAGCGTCGCCGAGGAAGATTTCAACGCCTTCCTCACGTGTGTAGAGAGGATTCTCTACGCCAGCGTAACCAGGCTTTAAGTCAAAGTTGCAGATGATGATGTTCTTTGTATCAGCAACTGAGAGTACTGGCATGCCATAAATAGGTGTGCCCTCAGCTTCCTTAGCTGCTGGGTTAGTAACGTCGTTAGCACCAACGATGATAGCGAGGTCAGCGTTCTTGAAGTCATCATCAATAGCCTTCATCTCGAAGAGCTGATCATAGTCAACGTCAACTTCTGCAAGTAATACGTTCATGTGACCAGGCATACGACCTGCTACAGGGTGGATTGCGTAACGAACCTTAGCGCCATTAGCTTCAAGCTTGTCAGCGAGCTGCTTAACATTAGCCTGAGCCTGAGCAAGTGCCATACCGTAACCAGGAATAATGATTACGTCTTTAGCGTTCTTGAGAAGAGAGCCAACTGATGGCTTGTTAGCTTTAGGAGCTTCTTCAACCTTAGGTTCTTCTTTTGGTTCTTCAGCCTTAACTTCTGCTTTTGGTTCAGCCTTCTTAGCAGCACCAGCAGATGTCTTACCAAGGAGGATGTCGAGGAGGCTTCTGTTCATAGCCTTACACATAATCTGTGTAAGGATGAGGCCTGAAGCACCAACGATACCGCCTACAGCAACGAGAAGAACGTCGCCGATTGCAAGACCAGCAATTGAACCTGCAACACCTGAGAAGGAGTTGAGGAGTGAAATTGTGATAGGCATATCGGCGCCACCAACTCTGATAGAGAAGAGGAGACCGAATGCGCATGCAAGTAAGAGACCAACAACTACGAAAGCAATCATAGCGTTTGGAGCAAAGATTGCAACTACGCAGAGAATGAGTGAACCGAAGAGAGCAACCATTGTGAGTGGGCTGTGGCCCTTGATTACTACTGGCTTAGACTTCATAATTCCCTGGAGCTTAGAGGCTGCAACAAGTGAACCAACGAGTGTAACAATACCAACTACGAGTGCAAGCATACCTGTGAAAATATCAAACCAAAGTGTCTTTGATGCTGGGTCAAGACCTGCAAGAAGTGTGAGTGCAGCAACGAATGCAGAAGCACCACCGCCGAAGCCGTTAAGAAGGGCAACGGTCTGAGGCATCTGGATCATCTTAACCTTCTTTGCAATCCAAGCACCGATGGCACCACCGATAAGCATTGCAATGATGATAAAGGCAAGAGCTGCCTTAACATCAGGACCAAATACTTCATACTGAAGCATTGTGAGTATGATAGCTGCTGCCATACAAACAGCAGAAATAAGGTTACCGTTATAGGCTTTCTCAACCTTACTCATAAGGTAAATACCGAGAAGAACACCTAAAACTAATATTGCGGAGATAATGTAATAAGCTGTACCGAGCATTATTCTTTACCTCCTTTATTATCTTTTTTCTTGAACATCTTGAGCATTCTACCAGTAACGCCGAAACCACCGATTACGTTAATCATGGCGAGGATGATAGCAATGGCACCAAAGATGTAACCAATGACAGGATCGCCAGCTCTGCAGGCGATAACTGTTGAAGAAATAGCACCAAGTACTGTTACGCCTGAGAGGGCGTTCATACCTGACATAAGTGGGGTATGGAGAAGACTTGGTACGTTGTTGATGAGTTTATAACCAACAATCATTGAAACAATGAAAACGATTACAAGAATAATTGGATTCATCGAATTTTCTCCTTTGCCTTTTCTAAAAGAAAGCGCGGCCCCAGATAAGTGAAGCCGCGCCAAATTACTTTGATGCGATTTAGGGATTAAAGACCCATAGCCTCAAGAGCACCAGCATGAACAATCTTACCGTCGATTGTTGTAAGTGCTGACTTGATGATTTCATCTTCCATATCAAGAGCGATCTCGCCGTCTTTAGTCATGAACTTAACGAGTTCGAGCATGTTGTTAGCAAACATCCATGTTGAAGATGTAGGAAGGATACCAGGAATATTCTTAGTACCAATAATTGTAACGCCGTGCTTCTGCTCGATAGAGCCCTTAGGAGTGATTTCACAGTTACCGCCCTGGTCGATAGCGATATCAACGATAACTGAACCTGGCTTCATTGTCTTAACCATTTCTTCTGTGATGAGGATAGGAGCAAGTTTACCAGGAATAAGTGATGAACAGAAGATGATGTCCATGTCAGGAACTACCTTAGCAAGAACTTCCTGCTCATGCTTAAGAACGTCATCAGGAAGACGAAGAGCGTATCCGCCAGGACCTACTGCGAGTTCTGCAGGAACTTCTACGTCGATGAGCTTAGCGCCGCAAGCGCCAACGCTCTCCTGTCCCATAGGACGGATATCAGCACCGTATGTCTGAGCACCGAGTGACTTAGCTGTTGTAAGAGCTCTCATACCAGCTACGCCAACACCGAGAACGAGTGCCTTTGCAGGTCTGATCTGACCAGCAGCACACATGATGTTAGGAATGAACCAAGGAAGTCTATCAGCAGCCATGATCATACCCTTGTAACCAGCGCATGTTGACATTGATGAAAGAGCGTCCATTGACTGTGCACGTGAGATACGTGGGATACCATCGAGTGTTACAGAGATAACACCCTTAGCTGCCATATCCTTAACCATCTGATGGTTAACAGGAGATGCAGGATGGATGAATGTGATGAGGTACTGGCCCTCATGCATCATTTCGATCTCGTGCTTACCCTTAGCGTCGTTAAAGAGTGGCTCTTTAACCTTAAGGATAACACTTGCCTTGTTGTAGAGATCCTCTACATCGTCAACGATTTCAGCACCAGCTGCAACGTAGTCAGCATCTGGATAGAAAGCGCCGGCACCAGCATTCTTCTCAACTAAAACTGTTGCGCCGAGTTTAACGTACTCTGCAACTGTTTCAGGAGTAGCTGCTACACGATCTTCTTCGTGCATGATTTCTTTTGGAATACCGATAATCATAGTATTTCCCTCCGTTTTTTATCTAAATTTTTATTACAAACCAAAATCGATTATAACACTTTGCAAAATCTAATGCTACACATTCGTATATAGAATGTATTATAAATCAAAAATATATTAATTGATATTTAGGGTGTTGAAGTGTTAAAATATTAATGTACATCTTTCGCGCAAAAACACTTTGTAAAAAGGAGGAGACTAAATTGAAAGATGCTAGAGCAATGGCGTTCGTAAACGCATATGGCGTTCTCGCTTGTCTTGAGAACGTATGTGATCTCGTTGATGAAGCAAAGGCAATCTGTGCTGATCTTAAGAATCCAGTTGCACTCGGATTCGCAGTAAAGAATGGCCCATCATTCACATTGAGCTTCACAAAAGACGGTTGTAAATTCATTGAAGGTGTTGACGATTGCACATGCAAGATGTCATTCACATCTCCAGAAGCATTTAACAACCTCATTGACAACTCTGTACCTGGTATTCCAACAAAGAATCCTGTACAGGTTCTCACATTCCTTCTTGGTCCTTTCACCAAGCTCACAAATATTATGCAGAAATATTTGCAGCCAGATGCTAAGGACATGAAGAATGCTGACTTCTTCGAGAAGTCAACAATCCTTACAATGTATGTAATCGGTGGAGCTATCTGTGCACTCGGAAACACAGATGAGATTTCTAAGCTCTCTGCTTCATACATCGTTGACGGTGAAATCTCTATGGGTATCACTGACAAAGTTTATATCACAATCACAGCTAGAAACCATTACCTTACTCTCACTAAGGATAAGGCAAAGAAGCCAAGAGCTAAGATGGAATTCAAGACTATTGAACTTGCTAATGGTCTTTTCAACGGCACAGCTTCTACAATGGGCGAACTCTGCGCAGGTAACATCTACATGGCTGGTATGATCAACATGATCGATAACATCAACCGTATCCTTGACAGAGTTGCTATATATCTTGCATAAGGAGGGGACAGATAATGAGTAAATATCCAGAATATTCACATGTTGAATCTAAAAAATGGTTTGATAGAGCACTCGCAGCTGTTCCATCAGGCGTTTACGGCCACCTCGGCCCATCAGAAGGACTTTTCCTTCCAATCACAAAATGGCCACTTATGTGTGACCACGCTAAAGGCACATACTTCTGGGATGTAGATGGTAACAAATACATCGACTATATGTGCGCTTATGGTCCTAACGTTCTCGGTTACTGCGATGACGACGTTGACGCAGCAGCTATTGAACAGCTTAAGAAGGGTAACTGCACAACATCTGTATCTTACAAGATGGTTGAATGCGCAGAGCTCCTTAAGGACACAGTTAACTGCGCAGACTGGGCTTTCTTCATGAAGAACGGTTCTGACGCAACAACATTCTCAGTAATGTGTGCTCGTGCACATACTGGTAAGAAGAAGATCGTATTCTTCAAGGGTTACTACCATGGTGACTTCCAGTGGGCTCAGAAGGCTGACTATCCTGGTATTCTTCCAGAAGAAGTTGCTAACAACGTAGTTATTCCTTGGTTCGATATGGAAGCTCTTCAGAGAGTTTGGGACGAAAATCACGGCGACGTAGCTGCTGTTATCGCTCAGCCTTATGACCACGGTAACTTCTACGACAACGTTTGCGCTACACCTGAGCAGTGGGCTGCAGTTCGTAAGTTCTGCGACGACCACGGTATGCTCCTCATCATCGATGATGTACGTGTAGGCTTCCGTCTTGACCTCGCTGGTTCTGACCATTACTACGGCTTCAAGGCAGACCTTATCTGCTTCTGCAAAGCTCTTGCTAATGGTTACAACATGTCTTGCGTATGCGGACAGGAGCACGTTAAGTCAACTGCTTCATCAGTAGTTTACACAGGTTCTTATTGGCTTTCAGCTGAACCATTCGCAGCTTGTATCGCTTGTATCAACAAGATGAAGAAGCTCGATACACCTACAATGTTCCGTCAGAAGGGCACAAAGCTCCTCGATGGTCTTGTAGCAGCTGGTAAAGAGCACAACATCGACCTTAAGGTTTCTGGTGAGCCAGCTCTCTTCTATTTCCGTATTGCTAACGACGATGACCTTTATCTCCACCAGGAGTGGGTTGCTGAGTGCGTAAGCCGTGGTATCTTCTTCGCATCTCACCACAACCACTTTATCAACGCTTCTCTTTCTGATGATGATATCGACTACACAATCGATGTAGCTAACGATGCATTCTCAGTAGTAGCAGAGCGTCACCCTGATATGGGTCTCATCAAATAAGGTTATAAAATAATTTTTATAAATTTTACTCGGAAAGGGGAAATCAAAAATGCCTGCAAATTATGGTACTTTTGATAAAGCCGAATGGCTTCGCCTCGAAAAGAAGGCTGACGAACTTCGTCGTTTGACAGTTCAGACTTCTGTTTGGGGTGGTTCAGGACATTTGGGCGGTGCTATGTCATGTATCGATATTATGACAATTCTTTATCATAGATTCATGAAGCTCGATCCAAAGAATCCTAAATATGAAGACAGAGACCGCTTCGTACTCTCAAAGGGTCACGCAGCAGTAGGTTATGCACCAGTTCTCGTTGACTATGGTTACATGCCTATCGAAGAGCTCCAGATCTTCAACCTCACAGGTGCAAAAATCGGTATGCACCTTGACTCAAACAAGGTAAAGGGTGTTGACTACTCAACAGGTTCCCTTGGCCACGGTATTTCTCTTGGCGTTGGTGCAGCTCTTGCAGCTAAGCTTAAGGGCCAGGATTACATGACATTCGTTCTCTGCGGCGACGGTGAGATGAACGAAGGTTCAAACTGGGAAGGTATCATGAGTGCTGCTCAGTTTAAACTTTCAAATCTCGTTGTTATGGTTGATAACAACAAGTGCATGATCGATGGTCGTGTAGCAGACGAAATGAACATTGAACCTCTTGACGCTAAGTTCAAGGCTTTCAATTTCAAGACATATCGTATCGATGGACACGATTTCTCACAGCTTAACGCAGCTCTCGAAGAGGCTGTTAAGAACGCTAAGACAGGCGACAAGCCAACAGCTATCGTTCTTGACACATATAAGGGCGAAGGTATCGACTTCATGAAGGACAATTACCTCTGGCACTATGGCTCTCTTGATGAGGAAAAGCTTGCTCAGGCTTATGCATCACTTGATGCTACTTATAAAGCACGTTGCGCTCGTGCAGAAAAGGAGGGCAAATAATAATGGGTGGTATGTCTTACACCAGTATTGAAGCTGAACAGCTCACTACTGCAGAATATTATGGTAAAGCACTTCACGATTTAGGTGAACTTCATCCAGATGTTGTTGCTCTCACAGCTGACCTTGCTAAGTCAACAAAGATTGCTCCTTTCGTAAAGGCATTCCCAGAGAGACTTATCAACGTTGGTATCGCTGAGCAGAACATGTTTGGTATCGCTGCTGGTATGGCAAAGTGTGGATTCATTCCTTATGCTTCTACATTCTCTATCTTCGCAGCTGCTCGTTCTCTTGACCAGATTCATACAGATATCTGCTATCAGAACGTTCCTGTTAAAATCCTTGCATCTCATGCAGGTACATCTTTCGGTCAGGCTGGTTCAACTCACCATGCTATTATCGATATCGCTGCTGCACGTTCACTTCCTAACATGACAGTAATGTGCCCAGCTGATGGTGCTGAAGCTTATAAGCTTGTTATGGCATCATATGACATTCCAGGTCCTGTATACATTCGTATCAACCGTGGTTTCGACGCAGTTGTATACGAGGGTGGCCCAGACTCAGTTAACTTCGTATGGGATAAGGCTGACGAGCTTAAGAAGGGCAACGACGCTTGCTTTATCGGCGTTGGTGCTGGTGTTTATCAGGCTCTCCAGGCTGCTAATATCCTTGAGTATGACTGTGGTATTAACGCTCGCGTTCTTAACATGCATACAGTTAAGCCAATCGACAAGGAAGCAATCATCAGAGCTATTGACGAGTGCGGTTGCATCGTAACAGTAGAAGACCACGTTATCCAGGGTGGTCTTGGTTCAGCAGTTGCTGAAGTTATCGCTGAATACGGCAAGCCATGCAAGTTCAAGATGCTTGGTCATGACAATAGCTTCTCAACAATCGGTCTTCAGGAAGACCTTCTCACAATCGCAGGCATCGATGCTAACGGCGTAGCTAAGGCAGCTGGCAAGCTCCTCGGCGTTGAAATCGGCGGCAAAGATAACTGGGATAACGAATATTAATAAGGAGGAAAGAATTATGCCAAACGCTGAAACATATTCTGCAAATAAAGTTTTCATGGCAGGTGCTTTACCTCTTATGAAAGTTATTGCAACAGATGATCCTACACTCAATAAGCTTTTCAAGACAGCTAAGATCAATGCTGTATATCAGGTTTCTGCTAAAGCTGGCGGCGGCAAAGAAGCTGTTCACTTTATCGTAACTGATGGTGATTGGGAAGTTTACCAGGGTGAGTATAAGGGTAATAAGAAGATTGATGGCGAACTCGCTTTCTCATCTATGGAGAAAATGAATGGCTTTATGAAGAGCGACTTTTCTAAGCTTCCAGCTATCAAGATTGGTAACCCAGCTAAGTTTGCTCTCTTTATGGCAGTTCTTCTTAAGATGTCTGGCATCTTAACAGCAACTGAAATCCCAGAGGATGAAGCTACTCAGCTCCTTACAATCAAGTGCTTCTTCTATCTTCTTACAACAGGTATCTCAGCTCTCAACAAGATGGGCGACGAAAAGGTATCTGCATGGGTTAAGAAGTCTCCAGACCGCTGCTATCAGATGGCAGTAGCTGGTTATCCAGAGCTCACAGCTTACCTCCGTGTTGACCAAGGTAAGTCTAAGGCTGGTAAGGGCGAGTATCCTCGTTCAGACCCATTCTTCACAATGCTCTTCGACTGCCCAGAATCAGCTCTTATGATTCTTATGGGTAAAGGCGACATGTTTAAGATGACTGCTAACCGTCAGCTTATCATGAAGGGCGGCCCAGAATTCGGCATGCAGCTCTCAGAGTACATGTTCTATATTCAGGACCTCGCTATGTAACTCAAAAAAACGACCTCGTCGAAAGACGAGGTCTTTTTTTATGCCTATAATTATGGTAAAATACTATAGGTGATTTTATGTATAGAATAGGTGTTGACCTCGGTGGCACTAACATCGCTGCAGGGGTTGTTGATGAAGAAAATAAAATAGTCGCTAAAATGAGCATTCCTACTGATTTGCCTAAGAGCGCAGATGAAATTGCGAGGTCTATTGCAAAACTTGCTGAACTTGTCTGTGAGAAGGCAGATGTTGATATGATGGAAGTCTCTATGATTGGTATTGGAACACCTGGAGCAGTAAATGACGAAGGTGTGGTAGAGAACGATGCCAATCTCGGCTTTGTGAATATACCACTTAGAGGGCTCGTTGCAGGCAAGACCGGTAAGGTCGTATATGTTGGCAACGACGCCAACTGTGCTGCACTCGGTGAGCAGGTGGCTGGCGCCGGCAAGGGCACCGACAACTTTATTGCTGTGACCTTGGGTACAGGAATCGGTGGCGGTGTAATAGTTGACGGCAAGCTGCTCACCGGCATCAACTTTGCTGCAGGTGAGATTGGCCATATGTGTATCGAGCTTGACGGCAGAGCTTGTAACTGTGGCAATAAAGGATGCTTTGAGGCATATGCTTCTGCATCAGCTTTAATCCGCGATGCAAGGGGAGTTGGTCTTGAGGTCTCAGGTGCACGTGATGTGTTTGAGGCAGCTCAGAACGGCAACAGCCTCGCTGAAAAAGTAGTTAAGAACTATATCTCATATCTCGCAGTAGGTATTACAAATCTTGTAAATATCTTCCAGCCAGATATGATTTGTATCGGTGGCGGCATTGCAGCGCAGGGCGAATATCTCTTAGAACCTCTTCGTGATATTGTTGCAAAAAATCGCTACACCAAGTATTCCTCAAAACAGACAGATATTTGCGCTGCTGTTCTCGGCAATGACGCCGGAATTATAGGCGCAGCAAATCTTGGAGAATAGATATGTACGAAAAGATTATTAAAGCTGCAACCGACAATGGCTGTAACTACGTAGAAAATGCCGACATGGCAAAATATACCACTTTTAAGATTGGTGGCCCTGCAAACCTTCTTGTAGAGCCTAATTCTGTTGACGCTTTATCAGAGATTTTGAAGGCTTGTAAAGCAGAAGGCGTGAAACCAATCGTACTCGGTAATGGCTCCAATGTTCTTGTCCAGGATAAGGGCATTGACAGTGTTGTTATCGTAATGGGTGACGCATTTTCAAAGATTGAATATGCAGGAAACGACCTTGTTAAGGTACAGGCAGGCGCAAAGCTTATTAGCCTCTGCCGCTTCTGTCTCGAGTATTCTCTCGGTGGTCTTGAGTTTGCAACTGGCATACCCGGCACCGTTGGAGGTGCAGTATTTATGAATGCTGGCGCCTACGGTGGAGAGATGAAGGACGTAGTATGGGTAGTAAACCACATGGACCTCGACGGTAACAAGGGCTCATTCCAGGGCTCACAGCTCGACTTCTCATATCGTCATTCAGCATATGTAGATAGTGATTTGATTATAACATCAGTAATTTTCCATCTTGAGCAGGATAATGCCGAAGGCATCAAGAACAGCATGGATGACGTGCAGGCACGCCGTAAGGCAAAGCAGCCACTTGAGTATCCTTCAGCTGGCAGCACATTCAAGCGTCCAGAGGGTTATTTTGCTGCAGCACTTATAGACGAGTGTGGCCTTAAAGGCTACACAGTTGGCGGTGCACAGGTTTCAGAGAAGCACGCAGGCTTTGTAATCAACGTAGGTAATGCAACTTCTGCTGATGTTTTACAGCTTATGTCTGACGTTCAGAAGAAAGTAAAAGATGAGAAAGGCGTAGACCTCGAACCAGAAGTTAGAATTATTTAGTATTATTATTTTTCTAGGAGGTGAGTACAGTTGTCATTTGCATCAGACATCAAAGATGAATTGATTGAGAAGTCAGAACTTGCACGCGCAATGGGTGGCATGAAGGACTGCTGTATTCACGCCGAGATGTATGGAATATTCCTATTCTGTAGGGATTTTGATAGTAATAACATTTGTATTAAGACTGAGCATAGGGAAGTAGCCGAATTGTTCTCCTCATATGCTGAGGAGATTACAGGTAGAAGCTATAATATTGAGCAGACTTCATCTGGCAAGTTTAGAGTAACTATTAAGAAGGCCGAGGACCGTAAAATGATCCTCGAACACTTTGGCCATACGGGCCAGGAAGTTACTCGCCGTATGTACAGATCAAACCTCGAGGATGAGTGCTGCCTCGGCGCACTTCTCCGTGGTGCATTCCTCTCATGTGGTACTATTACAGACCCAGAGAAGGATTATCATCTTGAGTTTGTAATGTCACATAAGGTGCTCTCAAACGACTTGCTCAAGCTTATTACAGAGGTCCATCTTCCTGATGAAGAGGGTAATGTGGACTTTAACAAGAAAGAATTTGATCCTAAGTACATTGTCAGACGTGGTGTGCACGTTGTGTACTTTAAGGACAGCGAATCTATTGAGAATATCCTCACATTCATGGGTGCTCCAGATGCCTCACTCGAGGTTATGGGAACACGCATGTACAAGGATATGAGAAATAGAGTTAATCGAAAGATGAACTTTGAAAATGCCAATGCAGGTAGAGCATTTGATGCTGCGTATAAGCAGATCTCAGCAATCAGATTCATAGAGGAGGAGAAGGGACTTGGCTTCCTTTCAGAGGATCTTCGAGAACTCGCTCTCCTTCGACTAGAGAATGAGGACTTCACTCTCTCTGACTTGGCAGATAACTTAAAGGAACCAATCTCTAAGTCCGGTGTAAACCACCGACTTAAGAAGATACTTGAGATAGCAGAAGGACTAGGGTGGAAAGGATGAGTTTTACTCATTTACATGTGCACTCAGAATACAGTCTACTTGATGGTGCCTGTAGAATAGGCGAACTTGTAGATAGAGCTCATGACCTCGGACAGACCGCTGTGGCTATTACAGACCACGGCTGTATGTACGGGGCTATTGACTTTTACAAAGCATGTAAGGCTAAAGATATAAAGCCTATCATCGGCTGTGAGTGCTACCTCTCAGAGGATATGCATGACAAGGTATCCGCTGCAGCAAAGGTTAGATATCACCTTGTACTTCTCTGTGAAAACAACGAGGGATATCAGAACCTTATAAAGATGGTCTCTGACTCTTTTACAGAGGGATTCTATTCAAAGCCTAGAATAGATAAAGAACTTCTCCGTAAATACAGTGGTGGCTTGATTGCACTCTCCGCGTGCCTTCAGGGTGAAATCCCTGTTCACCTGAGAAATGGTGACTATGAGGGAGCTAAAGCTATTGCGCTTGAGTATCAGGAGATCATGGGTGAGGGTAACTTCTTTATAGAGGTTCAAAATCACAGTCTCCCTGAGGAAATATCAATACTCCCACAGCTTATACGACTCTCAAATGAGACGGGTATACCTCTTGTGGCAACTAATGACTGCCACTATATCTCTAAAGAGGATGCCAAAGTACAGAAGATTCTCGTATGTATCCAGACCAACCACACAATAGAGGAGGATACAGGCCTCGACTTTAGAACAGATGAGTTCTATGTAAAATCTGAGGATGAGATGAGAACTCTCTTCTCTATGGCACCTGAAGCTGTGGATAATACCGCTCTCATCGCTTCGCGTTGTAACGTGGAGTTTGAGTTCGGTGTAACAAAACTTCCTCATTTTGAGGTTCCAGATGGCAGAGAACATGCTGAATACTTGAGGGCACTTGCTACAGCTGGATTTAATAAAAGATATAAAGGCTTCCCTGAGGAGACTTTAACAAAATATAGAGAGCGTGTGGACTATGAGCTCGGTGTAGTTGACAGCATGGGATATACCGACTACTACCTTATCGTCTATGACTTCGTACGCTTTGCTAAGGGAGCGGGTATACCGGTTGGTCCTGGACGTGGTTCAGGAGCGGGCAGTATAGTCGCGTACTGTGTCGGCATCACCGACATCGACCCGATGAAATATAACCTTCTTTTCGAGCGCTTCTTAAACCCAGAACGTGTATCGATGCCGGACTTTGACATTGACTTCTGTTACGAGCGCAGGGGAGAAGTAATCGATTATGTAATTGAAAAATATGGTGCCGACCATGTGGCTCAAATTGTCACTTTTGGTACCCTTGCTGCACGTGCCGCCATCAAAGATGTAGGTCGTGTACTTGATATTCCATATGCAAAAGTTGATCAACTTACAAAGAAGATTCCTTGGGGTTTGGGCCATAATTTGACCGCTGCAATCGAACTTACACCTGGTCTTAAGGACATGATTGCCTCTGACCCAGAGATTGCAGAACTCATAAAATACTCACTCAAAGTTGAGGGTATGCCAAGGCATACTTCCACTCACGCAGCGGGTGTTGTAATAACACGTGACCCTGTCAATACCTACGTACCAATGGCGAAAAAGGACGATTCTGTTGTCACTCAGTACACGATGACAACCCTTGAGGAACTCGGACTTTTGAAGATGGATTTCCTCGGTCTTAGGACTTTGACTGTCATCGATGATTGCGAAAAAATGATTCAAAAACGCGAGCCGAGCTTTAGTATAAAGGATATTGACTTTACAGACAAAGAAACATTCGAAATGTTTGGTCGTGGTGATACAAATGGTGTCTTCCAGTTTGAGTCGGGCGGACTTAAAAATGTCCTCATGCAATTCAAGCCAACTTCACTCGAAGATCTCATAGCGCTTACCTCGCTTTATAGACCTGGACCAATGGATTCCATTCCAACTTACATCCATAACAGACATCATCCAGAGGATGTTAAGTACAAGACTCCTGAACTTAAAGATGTCCTCGGCGTAACTTATGGATGTATCGTTTACCAGGAGCAGGTAATGCAGATTTGCCGCGAGCTCGCCGGCTACTCACTCGGCCACGCCGACATCATGCGTCGTGCAGTTTCTAAAAAGAAACACGACGTCATGAACAAGGAGCGTGACAACTTCGTCACGGGTTGCGTAGCGAACGGCATATCAAAAGATGTGGCAAATTCTATCTTTGATGATATGGTCAGCTTCGCATCATATGCATTTAATAAGTCGCACGCTGCGGCATATGCAACAGTAGCTTTCCAAACTGCATATCTCAAATGCCATTATCCAGCGGAGTTCATGGCGTCACAGATAACAAGTATGCTCTCAATGACATATAAGGTTGCAGCATATATTGCAGACTGTGAAAACTTGGGTCTTACAGTTCTTCCACCACATGTAAATTACAGCTTTGCTGAGTTTACAGTTGATGATGGAAAGATTATCTTTGGCCTTTTAGGTGTAAAGGGGCTTTCAAGGAACTTTATCAACGTTATAGTTAAGGAGAGAGAGACAAACGGTCCTTTCACTTCATACTATGAGTTTTTAAAACGTGTCCACAGTCAGAGCTTCAACCGCAAGGCTGCAGAAGCTCTAATTAAGAGTGGCGCACTTGACGGTTTCGGTCTCAACCGCCGACAGATGCTCACGATGCTCTCAGATATCGTCGGCGAGCTCGACAGTGTAAGGCGCCACAACGTAGAGGGTCAAATAGGTCTCTTTGATACAGGCTCTGCACTCAGTGAAACTGAGACGGGCCCTGAGATTCCTAATCTCACTGAATTTGATAAGACTGACCTTCTTTTATATGAGAAGGAGATGACAGGCCTCTATCTCTCTGGCCACCCAATGCACGACTATGCCGAGGATGCCAAGAGACTTCACTCTGCAAAGATCAGCGAACTTCTCGACGCTTTGGAGGACGGTACTTCAAAGTACAAGGACAATGATGCTATTGTTCTTCTCTGTATGATCTCAAACATCGTAGTCAAGGTGACAAAGGCATCTGCCACTATGGCTACTGCTCTCGCTGAGGATTTGACTGGCGGCATCGAGCTCACCATATTCCCAAAGACCTATCAACAATACGGCAGTCTTCTTACAGAAAATGGCGTCTATGTTGTCGATGCTCGACTTTCAGTCTCACCGGATGAAAAGCCGTCGCTTAAAGTGATGCGCATCACGCCTTACACTAAAGCGTCAGGCGATGCGCCTAAGAAAAAGAAAAAAGGCCTTTTCATCCGCTTCGACAGTGAAAACGATGAGCGTATCTCAAAGGTAATGCAACTGGTTGAGAATGCTCCAGATAATCGCTTTACGATAAGGATGCCACTCTACTTCTACTTCAATGACACAAAGTCTTACAAGGAGATGGGAGAGGTAAGATGTTGTGGCGAACTGATGTCATCCTGCTCACAAATATTGGGCATTAAGAATGTTGTTGTCCAAGAATAATCAAAAGTGCACAAAAAGAATTAAAAAAAGCCCTCAAAGTTTTGAGGGCTTTTTCAATGTAATTAATTGACTTTTATATATATAAATGCAATACTTTATATTGGAATATTTTGGAATAATTTTTTGGAGGCATTAGTAGAATGAAAACCATTGGCGTATTGACAAGCGGAGGAGACGCTCCTGGTATGAACGCTGCAATTCGTGCAGTAGTTCGTACAGCTATTGAAAACAATATGCATGTTCTTGGTATCAACAACGGATATGATGGACTTATGAAGGGCGACGTTATTGAGATGAATCTTCGCTCAGTTTCAAATATCCTTAATCGTGGTGGTACAATTCTTCACTCTGCAAGATCAGAGGGTTTCAAGACTGAAGCTGGACAGAAGAAAGCTGCTGAAATGTGTAAGGCACTTGGTATTGAAGGACTCGTTATCATCGGTGGCGACGGATCTTTCCGTGGTGCTCAGGCACTCGCAACTTTGGGTATTACTTGTGTAGGTATCCCAGGTACAATTGATAACGATATTGCTTGCACAGATGAGACTATCGGCTTTGATACAGCTATGAACACTGTTATGGAGATGGTCGATAAAATCCGTGACACAGCAGAATCACACTCACGTTGTTCTGTTGTTGAGGTTATGGGTAGAGATGCAGGCTATATTGCTCTTTATTCAGGTATCGCTGTTGGTGCAACAATTATCCTTGTACCAGAAGTTGAATACGATATGCAAAAAGATGTAATTGATGTTATGAAGCGTACACTTGCCACTGGCAAGCATCACTTCGTTATCATAGTAGCAGAAGGTTGCGGACTTGCAACCAAGATGGCAAAAGAGATAGAAGAAGAGACAGGTGTTGAGACAAGAGCTACAATTCTTGGTCACGTACAGCGTGGTGGTTCTCCTACAGTTAAGGACCGCGTACTTGCTTCCCGTATGGGTAACTACGCTGCAAGAGTCCTTCGTTACGACAACAGAAGTTGTATTGTAGCTGAGAAGGATAACAAGATTGTTGATTATCCAATTAATGAAGCTCTTGCAATGACAAAGGAACTTGATATTGACACCTACAGAATGGCTCATGAAATATCTATCTAATTTAAGGAGAAAAAAATGACGTTTCAAAACGTAGCCACATTACTCGGTGGTATTGCAATGTTCATCTTCGGCATGAACTCCATGAGTGACAACCTCAAGGACATGGCCGGAAACTACTTAAAAAAAGTGCTTGCAAAACTTACTGAGAACAGGTTCGTGGCTGTTCTAGTGGGCGCAGGACTCACTGCAATCATTCAAAGTTCAAATGCGATTTGTTCAATGGTTGTTAACTTTGTTAATGCCGGACTTATGCAGCTTGAAAGATCAGTCGGCATTATTATAGGTGCTAAAATCGGTACAACAATTACCGGTCAGCTTATTGCTTTCCACATCTCTGATTACGCAACGATTCTTATCTTCGCTGGTGTAGTCATCACAATGTTTATTAGCAATAAGAGAATCAAATATTTGGGAAATGTAATCGCAAGCCTTGGTATTTTGTTCTTGGGACTTGGACTTATGGAGAGTTCCATGGAACCTTTAAAAGATCTTGCTTGGTTCCAAAATATTGTTGCAAGACTTGAGAATCCACTTCTCGGCGTATTGTTTGGTGTAGTATTTACAACTGTTATGCAGTCGGTTTCAGCATCTGTTGGTATCTTACAGATGATGATGCTCGCTGGAATTATTGGCTTTACACCAGCATTTTATGTAATGATGGGTATGAACATCGGCGCATCAATTGCTCCTATTCTTGCTGCTATTGGCGGTAGAAAAGATGCAAAGCGCGTTGCTGCTGTTGTTGTTGAACTTCAGGTTGTGGGCACGGTATTCTTCCTTGTTATGTGTCTCTTCCTTCCAATTACACAGTGGCTCCAGGTTACATCATCTGACCCATCTCGACAGATGGCTAACGCCAACACAATTTACAACATCATAATGGCCGTTGTAACATTCCCACTTGCTATCCCACTTGTTAAACTCTCACGGATTCTTATTCGTGGTGGGGATAAGGAGCAGGAAGAGGGCAAACTTGAGTATGTTACAGAGGCGGGTCTCAAAGGTTCTGAGACTGCAATTCCTCAGATTGACGCTGAAGTTCGCCGTATGGAGAACCTTACAAAGCAGAATCTTAAGATTGCAACAGATACTTTCTTTTCAACTGAACCGTATAACAAAGATAAGTTTATGGTAACAGAGAAAGCCATTGACTTCCTCAATAAGGCAATCACAGACTCACTTATTCGCTGCTCGGCACTTAAACTTACTCCACAGGAAGCTGAGCATGTCGGACATCTCTTCCACGTTATCACTGACCTTGAGCGTATTGGCGATCACGCTGAGAACCTCATTGACTATGCTAACCGTATGATTGAGGAGAATAAGCCTTTCTCAGAAAAGGCTAAGTTCGAACTTAAAGAGCTCGTTGTTATGGTAATTCACATTTTGGACGATGCTTGTGTTCATCTCTTTGAACCTTCACAGGAAGCATACAACAACATCTTCCTTCAGGAGGCAGCTATTGATGACCTCGTTGATCTTATGAAGGAGAACCACGTACAGCGTCTCCACGATGGCGAATGTAGATCATCACAGGGCCTTATCTTTGTAGAATCACTTACAGACCTTGAACGTATTTCAGATCACGCTCTAAACATCGCTCAGGCTGCTAAGGTTCGCTACCATTATGATGGTCCAGATGCACCTCCAATTAACCCAGCAACTTTATAATTTGACATACTAAGTTTACCACTTCCTTGTACAATATGCACAATTGACAGAAAAATATCAATATTTTTTTGTATTTTTTGTTGACATTCTGTATATATGGTGCTATAGTGAAGACAAGAAAAGGATATAAATCCAGAAAGGATTGATTCCAATGTACAACGAGGCTCTTAAATCATAAGAGGAGTTGGTTAACATGATTTTACGCGAGGATAATCCACCAGATGTTTTAAGTTAAATAAACTGAAAGGGTGAGTCCAAAGAACAGTTAATTTTTTACTCAGATTAACTTGTGAGGTAAACTCCAATGAAATAGTCAGATAGGCGGAAGCTCAGCTTCCGCCTTTAATTTTTGTTAACCTCTTTTCACTTGAAAAATTGGTTACATTAATATAAAATCTATTAAGTTAGAATTAACTTAGGAGTTTATTTAATGAAGGGGAAATTCATAAGGCAGACAGTGCTGCCACTTATCGCGGCTTTCATTTGGGGTTCTGCCTTTGTCGCACAGTATTTGGGCTCGGACGCAATGCCGGCCTACGCATTTGTTACAGTGCGAAATTTCATAGCAATTTGGTTCCTTGCTCTGATTGTATTGATGTTTGACATCATTCGCCGACGTAATCCTTCCTTTGATGAGAATTATGTCAATGATAAGAAGGAGCTTTGGAAGGGTGGACTTCTCTGTGGCGTCGCTCTCGGGATTGCAATGAACCTTCAGCAGTTTGGCATCGAGGGCTCCGGTGCAGGTAAGTCCGGATTTATAACAACGCTCTATGTTGCCATCATTCCTATACTCGGACTTTTCTTAAAGAAGAAACAACCTTTAAGGGTTTGGATTGCAGTCGTTATATCAGTAATTGGTCTCTATCTTCTCTGTATAAGCGATGAGTTTAAAATGGAGATTTCGGATATCTACTTACTCGGTTGCGCGCTCGCATTCTCTATTCAGATGATGCTGGTTTCTCATTTTGTTCAGAAGGTGGACGCGGTTAGACTTTCCTGTTTGCAGTTCGCTGTTGCGGCAGTTGTCTCTGCCATCTTTATGATTGCCTTTAAGCAGTATCCAACACTTGAAATGATCAAGGCGTCAATCGGCCCACTTCTCTATACAGCAATCCTCTCATCTGGTGTGGCTTACACACTTCAGATCTTTGCACAGAGGGGAACAAACATTGCAATTGTCTCTCTCATTATGTGCCTTGAGTCCGTATTTGCCACCCTCTGTGGTGCCGTATTCCTTCATGAGGTTATGACACTTCGAGAGTATTTTGGTTGCATTATCATGTTTAGTGCAATAATAATTTCACAAATTCCTAGCAAAAAAGAGGTAATTAATCAATGAAAAGAATAGTTTCTATTCAGGACATCTCATGTCTCGGTAAGTGTTCTTTGACTGTAGCACTTCCAATCATCTCAGCTGCCGGTGTAGAGGCTGCTATTATTCCTACAGCAGTTCTCTCGACTCATACAGCTTTCACTGAGGGTTTCACTTTCCATGACCTCACATGTGAAATTGAACCTATCTCAGAGCATTGGCAGAAGGAGAAATTTGACTTCGACGCAATCTACACAGGCTACCTCGGCTCATTCGAGCAGATTGACCTTGTTAAGAAGTTCTTTGATGACTTTAAAACTGATAAGACATATATCGTTGTTGACCCGGCTATGGCCGACAACGGTTGCCTCTATAAAGGCTTCACAGAAGACTTCGCAAAGGCAATGGCAACCGTATGTGCCAAAGCCGACGTATGTGTACCTAACCTCACCGAGGCATGCTTCATGCTCGGAGAGGAGTATATAGGCGAAGGTTATTCACGTGAATATATTGAAAATATCTTGAAGAAGCTTGCAGCTTTAGGCCCTCGTTATGCCGTACTTACAGGTATGAGCTTTGAGGAGGGTAAACTTGGCGTAATGTGCTACGACAAGGAAGAGGACAAGTTCTTTGAGTATTATAACGAGAGACTTCCTGTAAGCTTCCACGGCACAGGTGATATCTTTGCTTCCAGTTTCACTGGAGCACTCATGAACGACCTCTCAGTTGAGGATTCACTCAAGGTGGCAGTAGAATTCACACTTGAGGCAATGAGAAAGACTCTCGCAGAAGAAAACTATAATTGGTACGGAGTAAACTTTGAGCAGGCAATTTCGAAGTATCTTGAATTACTCAGTAAATAAGAAAAGGGGGGATAATTATGGCAAAGAGTTACGTAATCATTAAAGATGCGCCAAAGATGGATTATATGAAGGACTTTGTATCTCTTCCAAAGAACTATGGTACAAAGAAGTACTTCAATCGTCCTGACATCAAGGCTATTCGCAAGACAGTCTATGAAGCTCTTGATGACTTAAACGCTAAGACAAACTTTACTGATGACCTTAAGAAGTACAAGAGAGTACTCATTAAGCCAAACCTTGTATTCGTTTATCACAACGTTTCACTCGATAAAAAGGATTATCCTGAAAACACTGACCCACGTGTATTCGAGGCAGTAGTTTCTTATATCAAGCAGTATAACGACAACATCGCCATTGTTGAGTCAGCTGGTAAGCCATACCCAACAATGACAGCTTTTAAGGCTGCAGGATACGATAGAATTGCTAAGCACTACAAGACTGACCTTGTTCCACTTGAACTTCAGCCAGTAGTTCGCTACATCCTTCCAAAGGCAGAGGTTATGAACGAAGTTTATCTTCCACAGATCCTCGATGAGGTAGTAAGAGGCGACGCATATTACGTATCAGTTCCAAAGATGAAGACTAACCTCTACACAGGTGTAACTTTGGGCTTTAAGAACGCAATGGGTACAATCCCATACTTCCTTCGTGAGCGTAACCACACTCATGACATCGATAAGAAGCTCGCTGACCTTCTCTATCTCTTCAAGCCAAACCTCACAGTAATTGACGGTATCATCGGTGGTGAGGGTAATACTCCTTCTCCAGTTGATCCAGTTAAGGTTGGCAAGATTGTTGCCTCTAACCAGTCTGTAGAGGCTGACAGAATTACAACATACATGATGGGCTTTGACCCTGATAAGAATAAGCTTCTTATTGAGGCTACAAAGAGGAACTTCGGTGATAACCAGGTTCAGATTATTGGTGATACATCTGTAACTAAGTTCCGCCCAGCTGTTGCTTCTCTTATGGATGAAAAGACAGCTCGTGAGTATCCTAACCTCATGGCAGTAACAGGCCACAACCTTCCAGGTGTTCCTAAGATTAAGGACCCTAATAAGGTTACTCCTGAGATGGTTCTTGAGATTGAGCAGGCTTGCACAGGTGGCTGCCTCGCATCAGTTAAGTTCGGTCTTGATTTCTTCAACTTCAAGGATTCAATGAACGCTGAGAAACTTAAGGTATGCGTAATTGAAGGCCCTGGTATTGAAGTTAATGGCACACGTTATTGGTGGGATAAGAACGGTAAGCCATACACTAAGGAAGACTTAAAGAACCTTCCAATGAAGAAGTATGGTATGGGTAACTGTACACTCGCAACTTGTGATGACATCTGTTTCTGGAAAGCAACTGGTTGCTGTGACCCTGCTAAGTGCGCATCACTTATCTGCATGGCAGGTGGCACACTTATCCCAATCGTTAGTCCAGCAAACCCATGGCTCATCCCAACTGGTCTTCGCCTTCTCCAGATGATCGGTATCCGCGCAATCGGTGCACTTAAGGGTAAGCCATGTGACGCACCAATGCTCTCACATGATGACCATGTATTCCCACTTCCTAAGCTCTCTAAGGAAGAGATGAAGAAGGATTACATCTCAGTTCCAATGCCTAAGATGGGACCAATCAAGAGAGTTAAGCAGGCTGTAATGCAGACTTACCTTGTTCTCTGCGCACTTCCAGTTAACCTCAACAAGAAGTACGGCAAGGACGGACTTAATAAATAAACATTAGGAGTTGTTAATATGCATATGCATCATGAACATCATCAGCACAATGATGTAGCACCTGTTGAGGAGCTCATTGCCCTCATGAAATATCTCGTTGGACATAACGTTGAGCATGCCCATGAACTTGAGCATCTCGCTCTTGATCTCAAAGAATCTGGTAAAGAAGATATCTATAAGCAGGTTATGTCTGCAGTTGAGAATTACAATAAGGGTAACGACATCCTTGCTGATGCACTTTCAAAGCTTTCCTAGGAGGGAATTTTATGTGCCTTTCAACAGTTTATGAAAACACTGAGGATGCAGCAAACGTCCTTATGGGTAATGTTACAAAGATCGAAGTTAAAGATAATCTCGTGGTTTTAACTGACCTTATGGAAAGGAAACTTGAGATTGATGGAGACCTTGTTTTTGTTGACCTTATTGAGAATAAGGCAATTATTAGACAACATTAATTAATATGTATAAGAAAATGCTCGAGTGTCTTTACACTCGGGCATTTTTTTGATAAAATATTTACGTGTTCATTTCGGAATTTTATTGATAGAGGAGGTTAATGAAATGAGCGAGAAGTTTGATGCTATCATCGCTAAAAAAGATGAAGCAGCGCAGTTTATGGTTGATGAAATCACTCATATCTGTAAAGACATGCCAAAGCGTGACCCAGGTTCTGACGGTGAGCGTATCGCATGTGAGTACATGGCTGAGCAGATGAAGGGTTACGGCTGTGAAAAGGTTGAGGTTGAATCTTTCAAAGAGAACCCAGGTGCTTTCTATGGTTGGATCCACATCACATTCACACTCGCATTCCTTGCAGTTATCTGCTTCTTCCAGGATATCCAGATTTTAGCAATCATCTTTATTATCTTAGCACTCTTACTTGCACTTCTTGAGTTCGGTATGTACAAGAAGGTTGTAGACTTTATCTTCCCAGAGAAGACTGGTACTAACGTAACAGCTATTAAGTCATGCAAGGGCGAAGTTAAGAGAAGAATTTTCTTCAACGGTCATCCAGACGCAGCTTGGGAGTGGCCAGCAAACTACCTCGGTGGTGGCGTTCTTTTCGAAGGTCTTATCATCGTAGCAGCAGCAGGCGTAATCGGTTACCTTGTACTTGCTATTATGGCACTTTGCAACGGCCTTACAGAAGGTCTTGTAACAACAGGTAAGTGGTTCTTCTTATTCTTCCCATTCTGGATCTACATGTTCTTTATGTGGAACCGCAACCGTATCGTAGACGGTGCTAACGATAACCTTTCTGGTTGCTACATGGGTATCGCTATCCTTAAGTACATGAAGGAGCAGGGCATTGAGCTTGAGAACACAGAAGTTGGTGTTATCCTTTCTGGTTCTGAAGAAGCTGGTCTTCGTGGTGCTAAGGCTTGGTGTGAAGCTCATAAGGGCGAATTCCAGGATGTACCTACATTCATCTATTCTTACGACACAATTCACGATCCTAAGTATCTCCTTACTAACTATCGTGACCTTAATGCTACAGTAAAGGCTGACAAGGACGTTTCTGACCTCTTCATGGAAGCTGCAGCTGAGCTTAACATTGGTTGTAAGGCTGGTATGGTTCCACCACTTGGCGGTGCTACAGATAACGCAGCATTTGCACAGGGCGGTTTCCGTTCAACAGGTATTACTGGTCTTAATCACAAGCTTGAATCTTACTATCATACACGTCGTGACTCTTACGACAACATGGACCTTAAGGGTCTTGGCGATTGCTTCGCAGTATCAGTTCGCGTACTTGATAAGTTTGATGAAGGTGCTAAGCAGTAATTTTTAATTAACTGAACAAGGGCTGGCTTTTCGTGTTGAAAAGCCAGCCTTTTAAGTTTATAATGCTACGTGTATTATTTAAAAGGGAGGTAATTTATAATGCTTGCAAAAGACAGCGTTAAGAATTACGACGAGCAGCTCGAAAAATATGCTGACTACGTAGCTACTCAAATCGGTAAAACAATTGAGGTTGCTGGCGGCGGACGTCCATCTGGCTATCCTCAGGAACACAAGGCTCAGGATTATGTTATTGAGCATATGACTGGCACAGCTGATGAAGTTAGAACTGAAGGTTTCACACTTCATCCAAAGGCATTCATGGGTTGGGTACTCATCGATGGTATCTGCATGCTTATCGCTGCAATCCTTCTCATCATCAACTTCTTTGTAGCACCAAGTAAGGCACTCGTAATTGTAGCTCTTATTCTTACAATTATCTCCGTTGCTTGTATCATTGGCGAATTCCTTTTCTACAAGCAGTTCCTTGATCCTCTTTTCCCAGCAAAGGATGCAAAGAACGTTATCTGCACACGTAAGGCTGCTGGCGAGACAAAGAGAAGAATCATCTTCTCAGGTCACGTTGACTCAGCTTGGGAGTGGAGATACACATACCTCGGTGGCGGTCGTTGCCTCACAGCAGTTATCGCTACATCAATCGTATGTCTCGTAGCTGATTTCATCATAATCCTTCTTGCTGCTTTCGGACTTACAGCTGGTTGGTTTGTTGTAATCGCTAAGATCTTCTCAATCCTCTCAATCCCAGTAATGATCCTTGTTCTCTTCTTCATGAACTGGGGCATCTGCGTTGATGGTGCTAACGACAACCTCTCTGGTGTATTCGCATCAATGGCTGTTATGCAGTACCTTGTTGACAACGACATCCGTTTCGAAAACACAGAGGTAATCTCAATCTCTATGTCTTCAGAGGAAGCTGGTCTTCGTGGTGCTAAGGCCTTTGCTAAGGCTCATGCTAAAGAGTATGCTGATTCAGGTGTTGAGACAATTGCTATCTGCACAGATACACTCCGTGACTTTGACGACATGGGTATCTATAACAAGGATATGACTGGTACAGTTAAACTTGATCCTAAGGTTGCAGGTCTTGTTAAGGAAGCTTCTAACATCGCTGGCCTTAACCTTCCATATGCTAACGTATTCTTTGGTTCATCAGATGCGGCAGCCCTCGCACAGGGTGGTATGAAGGCTTGCTGTCTTGCTGCTATGGATCCAACTCCAGCACGTTATTATCACACACGTCTTGATACAGCTGATAACCTCGATAAGAAGACAATCGCAGCTGGCGTAAATACACTCCTCAATGCTGCATTCCTCTTTGATGAAAAGGGTCTCGATTACTAATAGTTAAAGTATATAAAAAGGCTCCCAGCTTTGGGAGCCTTTATTTTTTTACTTTATGCCTGCTTTGAATATTTGAGTATGTAGATAACTCTCATGATAGCACGGTCAGCGATTGGGAGTGGAGATTCTGAAACTGTGAGTTTGCAGTACATCTCAGCTTTGCACTCCTTCTCAAGAACCTTCTTTACACCTTCAAGGTCAAAGAGGGTGTTGCCGAAGCAGAGAGCGCCCTGGCCTTTGACAAGAACTGCATTGCGACCCTTTGAAGCCTTACCGATTTCAATAGCGTCTGTTCTGTAGCTTGTCTTTTCCCAGTTCTTACACTTTACATCAATACCAGCAATCTGAGCGAAGTCATCGAGATGTGGAATCATATTGCAGCCTGCCTTTGAGAGGGCGAGAACGTCCTTCTCGGCATACTGGTCGATGAACTTAACATCAGCGTTTCTGTAGATTGCAGCGTGAATCTGAGCTACACGTGGGCCAATGCCGATGTATGGGCAGCCAGAGTCGATGTTGCACTCATAAGTTTTGCCATCTTTCATTGTGAGCTTAAAAGTCTTGTCGGTGAGTTTCTTGCTGCTACCGAGATCTGTGAGCTCAGCACAAGGTGTTGCAAAACGATTTTCAAATGCCTTATAGAGATATCTTGCACCGATAAGTCCTGAAGTCAACTTAACAACACGGGAAAGTTCTTTTCCACATGTCTTCTCAAGGTCTTCAACAACTTTGAAGGCTTCGTCAAGGTCAGCGCCGAGGCAAAGCGCACCGTGGTGCTTCATAATGATAGCTTTAGCTTCAGGATTTGCCTCGACAGTGGCTGCAACAGCCTTGCGAAGCCCATCTGTTGAAGGCATACCGTACTCGGCAACAGGAACACCAGCCACAGCACGGCCAGTAGGAGAGAGGGCAGATGCGTTAACCTGATGTGTGTGGATAACGAAGTTTACGTCTGGACGAAGTCTATAAGCGTCAGCGTGAACACCCTTCTCTGATGAAGGTTTGATGTCGCCCTCATATTCGCAGTCAGCGATATTAACTACTACGAGTTCTTCAGGTTTTAATGTCTCATATGCACGACCACTTGGAGTGATTACAAACTGAGTGTCTGAAATACGTGCTGAAACATTACCCCAAGTTCTGGCGATGAGGCCTGTCTCAACAAGTTTTTTACCTGTTTCAACAACAAGCTCTCTTGCCTCATTAATTTCATATGCCATGAGTCTTACCTCTTACTTTTTCTTAGCTGTTGGGATGAGTTCGCACTGTGAAAGAACCTTGTCGAAACGTGCGATACAGTCATCAATCATCTTTGGTGTATAAGCAGCTGATGTGTAGAGACGTGAGCCTGCGAGTGTTACTAGGCCTTCTGCCATGTAAGCTGCACCCATGTTCTGCATCTCAACCTGACGGATACCTGTTTGATTAAGGATGCCAGGGATTTCCCAAGCTTTCTTGAGGTCGATAGCGAATTGCATTGTACCAACTGTGTCGAGGTGACAAACAGAACCTACGTTGAATGCTACGAATGGAAGGTTGTACTTCTTAATGCTGTCCTGGATACCCTTTGTGAGGCGGTCACCCATCTCACCAGCTACCTTACAAGCATTTCTCTTCTCAATTTCGCAGATTGCTGTGTAACCAGCAACGCATGAGATTGGAGTGGCAGCCATTGTACCACCGCACATAGCCTTCTTAACTTTCTTACCTGATGCATCAAGGCCAGCGCCGAGGTGTTTCATAACATCCTTATGACCACCAATTCCGCCTGCGCCTGGATAACCACCAGCGATAATCTTACCAAAGATTGTGAGGTCTGGGTCGATGCCGTAGTAACCCTGAGCACCAGAGAGACCGATACGGAAACCAGATACAACCTCATCACAGATGAGAAGTGCACCGTACTTGTGGCAGAGAGCCTCAACGCCCTTAACGAATTCCTTAGTTACAGGACGAGTAGCTGACTCTGGGCCGATTGGCTCGATGAATACACCAGCTGTACCGCCGTTGAGCTCATTCATCTTGAGCTTTCTTTCAAGATCCTCAAGGTCGCCAGGGAAGAAGCCCTGTGTATGCTTGAATGCGTACATTGGGATACCCTTTGACTGAAGGTTCATTGTTCCTGGAACACGCATATCCCAAGCGATCATGTCTGACCAGCCGTGATAAGCGCCGCCCATCTTAAGGATGTTCTTGTGGCCTGTAGCAAGACGTGCAACACGCTCTGCGCACATGCAAGCCTCAGTACCTGAACCGAGCATACGGAACATCTCAACTGATGGAACACACTCAGAGATCTTCTTAGCGAGTTTCATCTCATATTCATGAAAAAGACCTGTTGAAGGACCGCATGTATTGAGAAGGTCAATAACAGCTTCACGAACAACTGGGTCGTTTGAGCCGAGGATTGTTGGACCACCAGCCTGGAGAAGGTCATAGTACTTGTTACCGTCGATATCATAGAGGTAAGCACCTTCAGCCTTTGTCATTACGATAGGGAATGGGTGGTTGAATGCGAGGTTGTGCTGTACACCACCAGGGATGTAGTTTCTAGCCTCTTCGATCATTGTCTTTGATTTCTGGCACTTCTTCTCGAAGTATTCTTCTTCGTAGTTCTTAAGAGCTGTTCTGTTGATAGAGTAAACAGGCTTCTTAATAAGGGCGTTAAGTTCATCATTGATGGCTTTAGCGTCTGGATATACGGAGATACCACAATTTGTCATAATTTAACCCTCCAAATTTGAAATTAGTAGGCAGCGTGAGCGACTGCTCACAGTTTTACAATAAAAGTATACCACTTATATGATTAAAAATAAAGGGTCAAGATGGTGTTGAATTTTACAAAAATAGTTGATATTATTTAGTTATAGTGAGCAATCGCTCACGGAATGAGGAAGATTATGGACAAGGTTTATCATAAAGAGGCCTTTGACAGGGCGAGTGAGAAGTACAGGATAGCGGTGCTCACTGCTGGCATCAACGAGTTTTCCGAGCTGGGACTGGAAAAGGCAAATATCAACGTAATTGCAAAGAAGGCTGGTGTTTCAGTTGGTCTTCTTTATAAGTATTTTGACACCAAGGAGGACTACTTCTTCACTTGTGTTGAGGAGGCTATGAGAACCCTCGAGGATATCATTGAAGGTGTAGTAAATTCTAACGATAAAATTCTTGTTAGAGCTGAGAAACTCATCCGTGCCATCCAGGCAACTTCGGGTGCTGATTCCAAGTATGTTAAGCTCTACAATGAGATAACAAAAGTGTCTGAAATTGAGGGCGCTGCAGAACTCGCGAAAAAGGTTGAGGGTATCTCCGCCACGACTTACAACGAGTTTATACTTGCTGCACAGAAAAATGGCGACATTCGCTCCGACTGTGACTGTGCCATGTTCGCATTTTTCTTTGATACACTTCTTATGACTTTACAGTTCTCTTACACTTGCGATTATTATAGAGAACGCTTAAAATTATTCTGTGGTGAGGATATCTTTGACAACGATGAGAGAATGGTCTCTGAACTCTTAAAGTTCCTCGAGGCGGCATTTACATTTGAACATGCCGACGTTAAGAAATTTGGTAAATAGTTTTTGAGATATAAAAGGGGAAACACTTATGGGAAAGTACGTTATTGCCTATGATATAGGCACAACAGGCGTTAAGACCTGTCTCTTTGAGATTGACAAGACAATCGTTCTCAAGGCTGCAGCATCTCATGGATATGGACTCTATATCCTTGAAGATGGTGGCGCAGAGCAGGACTTTGACGAGTGGTGGGAGGCAATGTCCGAAACCACAAAGGAAATCTTTGATTCTAAGGAAGTTAAGAAACTCAAAATATCTCCAAAGGATATCGAGGGTATCTCTTTCTGCTCACAGATGCAGGGACTTGTATGCCTCGATAAGGACTGCAACGTAATTCGTCGTCCAATGTCCTATATGGACCAGCGCGCGAAAGAAGAGATTAAGAAGGGTATTGCAAACGGTATTCAGATCGCTGGTGCAAATATCTTCAAACTTCTTCCATACCTCTACTTAACAGGTGCTGTTTCTTGCTCAGTTAAGGACCCAATCTGGAAGTACAAGTGGATTGAGGCTCATGAGCCAGAGAATTTTGAGAAGATCTACAAGGTTGTTGACGTTAAGGAATCAATCATTGCTAAGATGACTGGCAAGATTATCATGACTCCTGACTCAGCATTTGGTCAGCTCCTCTATGACACACGTAAGGGTCATGAGGGCTGGAGTAAATTCGTATGTAAGATGGTGGGTGTAAACCCTGACCATCTCGCTGATATAGTTAAATCAACAGATGTAGTTGGTGGCCTCACAGAGGCAGCAGCTGCTGACCTCGGTCTTGTACCTGGTATTCCTGTATTCGGTGGTGGCGGAGACGCTTCACTCATCGGTGTTGGTGCAGGTGCAGTACTTCCAGGTGATACACATATCTACTCAGGTACATCCGGTTGGGTAGGCACAGTAGTTGAGAAGCAGACAGTTGATACTGGTGCTATGATTGCAGCTATTGTTGGTGCTCAAGAGGGCAAATTTAACTACTTCGCAGAGCACGAGACATCAGGTAAGTGCCTTGAGTGGGTTAAGAATCACTTGGCTCTTGATGAGATTGATATCTACCTTGAGAAGAAGGATGTTACTGAGTCCCCAGAGAACTTCGAAGAAGCTTATACAAGCCTCTACGACTATCTCTCAAAGGTTATGAATGAGACACCTGCAGGTTCTGAGGGTGTAATCTTCACACCTTGGCTCCACGGCAACCGTTGTCCATTTGAGGATCCTAATGCCGCTGGTATGTTCTTCAATATCAACCTTGAGACTGGTAAGCGTGACCTCATCCGTGCAGTAGTTGAGGGCGTATGCTTCCAGAACCGTTGGATGTATGAGCAGGAGGCAAAGAAGGTTCAGGTATCTGACACTGTACGTTTCGTAGGTGGCGGTGCTCTCTCTGATGTTACTTGCCAGATTCTCTCAGACGTTCTTCAGAAGAAAGTTGAGACTGTTGATAGCCCACAGAACGTAGGTGCAGTAGGTGCTGCAGCTGTTATCGGTGTAGGCATCGGCGCTATTCCAAATCTCGAGGCTGTTAAGGAGTTCATCCCTGCAGCTAAGACATTTGAACCAAACCCAGCTAACAAGGCTGTATATGATAAGAACTTTGAAGTATTCAAGTCTCTCTATCCAAATAATAAGAAGGCTTTTAGAGCCCTCAATGCATAAGGAAAAATAATGAAAGTTTTATTTGTTTGTTCTCAGAATATGTGTCGCAGCCCATACTGCGAGATGATGTTTAGAAAACTCGTAAATGAGAATGAAATCTTAAAAGATAAAGTTGAAGTTACACGCTCGTCGGCAGTTATGACGCCGGGCACGAGTATCGACCCACTCACTGTCGAAGCGCTCGTCAGAGAAGGCTTCGACAAGGACCAGGTCGAACTCCATCGTCCCGGCTTTATGTACCGTGCCGACGACAGGAAACTATTTGATGAGGCCGACATTATTGTCGGCATGACAAAATCCCATAAGTATATGATATTGAATCCTAAGTGGCGCAAGAAGTTTAAGACTTTATCTGAGGTTGCAATAGGCGAGTACAGAGCAGTACCAGATCCATGGCTTCAAAGAGACACGGAGAAGTATATTGCTGAGATGAATAAGATTAAGGCTTATTTGCTAAAGTTTAAAGATAATTTGGAGAATGAACTAAAATAATTATTCATTATATGTGCAATATATGTGCAATACGTAAAAAAGCCCCTGAGACTTGTTCTCAGGGGTATTTTTTTTATTGATTTAAATTGCCAAATTATGTATAATCTACAAGTCATTGTTTTTAGGCAACTAAAAATGTAATTAATTATTTTAAAAGGAGTTTTTAAAATGAAGAGAATTTTTGCACTCGCTCTTGCATTCCTCATGATCGTATGCTGCTTTACAGCATGCTCAGGTGGCGCAAAAGCTAATGATGAAAAGGTAATCCGTATTGGCGTATTTGAGCCAGCTTCAGGCGACTCAGGCGCAGGCGGAAAGAAGGAGACACTTGGTGTTCAGTATGCTAACTCTCAGGTTCCTACTGTTGACATCAATGGTGAAACTTACAAAGTAGAACTCGTTTACGCTGATAACGGTTCTGACCAGGCTAAGGCTCCAGCAGCAGCTGCTGAGCTCGTTGGTAAGAACGTTGCTATCGTTCTTGGCTCTTATGGCTCAGGCGTTTCAATCGCTGCTTCTGAGACATTTAAGAACGCAGGTGTTGCTGCACTCGGTATCACATGCACAAACCCTAACGTAACAGCTGGTAACGATCACTACTTCCGTATCTGCTTCCTTGATCCATTCCAGGGCACAGTACTTGCTAACTTCGCAACTGATAAGTTCGGCGCTAAGAAGGCTTACTGCCTCGGCGAACTTGGTAATGAGTATGACCAGGGTCTCATCAGCTTCTTCACAGAGGCTTTCGAGGCTGCAGGCGGCAAAGTAATCGCTGACTCTTTCCCAACAAACAACTCTGACTTCACATCTTATATCAACAAGGCTAAGTCAGAAGGTTGTGACGTATTCTTCTGCCCAGTATCTATTGCATATTCAACACAGATTATTGCTCAGGCTGCTGCTCAGAAGGTTGACTTCCCAATCCTCGGTTCTGACACACTTGATGATAACATGGTTCTCGCAGCTGCTAAGGGCACAGATGTTAAACTCTACGTTTCAACATTCTATGCTGAAGGTGGTAACGCTGAATTCGATGCTGGTATCAAAGAGTACATCAATGCTAATGCAGACGCTAAGACAACAAACGGCGGCGACGATACAATCTCTGCTGTTACAGCAATGGGTTATGATGCTTACTTCGTAGCACTTGAGGCTATCAAGGCTGCTGGTTCAACATCTCCAGAAGCTATCAAGGCTGCTCTTCCATCAGTTACATATAAGGGTGTATCTGGTGACATCGCATTTGATGAGATCGGTGACGCTAAGCGTGACACAGCTTACATCAAGACAGCTGACACAGCTGCTGGTGCATGGGCATTCGAGACAATGCAGAAAGCAAAATAATTTAGCTTTTCCTTATTTCGAAGGGGAGTGAAAACTCCCCTTCGACTTTATGTTATTAAAACCCTTCTTCGTAAATTGAGGTGAATTTATGGAATTCGCTGTATCTCAGATACTTTCGGGTATCTCCCTCGGCGGACAGTATGCACTTATCGCCATAGGCTATACTATGGTTTACGGCATACTTAGACTTATCAACTTTGCACATGGCGATGTTTTCATGATTGCTGGTGTACTCATGGTTTACATGTCAGCATCCATGCCACTTTATATTTCTATCCCAGCCATGATTATTTTCACTGTACTTCTTGGTTTTCTTATCGAGCGTGCTGCTTATAAGCCACTTCGATCAGCTCCTAGAATGTCAGTTATGATTTCGGCTATTGGTGTCAGCTATCTTCTTCAGAACCTGGCACTTTATATAACAGGTGGTCAGCCAAAGACCTACCCACGTATTCCTTGGATCTCAAAGACAATTACAATCTTTGGTGCTCGTACACACGTTGTAACTGTTGTTACACCTTTCCTTGTAATTGCACTTGTTCTTATTCTCACATTGCTCATCGACAAGACAAAGATAGGTATCGCAATGAGAGCTGTATCTAAGGACTTTGAAACAAGCCAACTTATGGGCGTAAAAATTAATACTGTAATTTCAGTGACCTTCATCATCGGTTCCTTCCTTGCAGCAGTTGGTAGTGTGCTCTACTTCACAAACTACCCAACAGTTGTTCCTATGTCAGGTGCTATGCCTGGTCTTAAGGCTTTCGTTGCTGCAGTATTCGGTGGTATCGGTTCAATCCCTGGCGCTGTTATCGGTGCTTTCATTATCGGTATTTGTGAGACACTTATCAAAGGTACAGATTATGCTATCTTCTCTGATGCCTTCACATTTGCGCTCCTCATCATAATCCTTGTTGTTAAGCCAACTGGTATTTTTGGCGAAAAGACAACGGATAAGGTTTAAGGGAGGAGGATAATATGCTTAATGAAAAGAAAGGCATAAGTCGTGGTGCTATCATCACACTTATGATTGTCCTCGTAGTTTGTATTTTGACTATTGTTCTTGAGAACACAATCAATCCAAACTCACTTCTCTTTACCGTAATAAGAAAAGCAGCAGTGTACTCACTTGTTGCTGTAACTATGAACCTTCTTAATGGTTTCACAGGTCTATTCTCACTTGGACAGGCAGGCTTTATGCTCCTCGGTGCTTATACCTATGCCATCCTTACAATTCCTACTGATGTTAGAGATTCAATCTACTACCTTTTTGGTGGTGCAGGATTCCATTTCTCAACAGTTTCATTCTTTGAGGGAATTATTGGTGACTCAGGTGTAGCTGGATTTATCAGCATGATCTTAGGCGTTCTTATTGCAATGCTCGTCGGTGGTATTGTTGCTGCGATTGTAGCTTATCTTATCGGTCTCCCAGTTTTGAGACTGAAGTCAGACTACCTTGCAATTGCAACACTCGGCTTTGCTGAGATTCTCCGTGCTATTTTCCAGTGGGATAAACTTGGTAAGGTAACAAACGGTGCTAATGCACTTCGTGGTTATCCAACATTTGCAGATTTCAACATTAAGAATGCACAGGGTATTACAGTCCTTAGACTTTCATCCTTCATTCCTATTCTCTTTGCAGGTATCTGCATTCTCATTATCATCCTTCTCATCAACTCATCATACGGACGTGCTTTCAAAGCTATTCGTGATGACGAAGTTGCTGCAGAGGCAATGGGTATTAACCTTGCAAAGCATAAGATGATGTCTTTCATCATCAGCTCATTCTTCGCTGGTGTTGGTGGCGCACTCTTCGCAATGTTTGCGTCTACAGTTCAGGCAAAGACATTTACTTCAGCAATGACATATGAGATCTTCCTCATTGTTGTTATTGGTGGTATCGGTTCTATCTCAGGCAGCTGTATTGCTTCATTCCTCTACATTGCTTGCTCAGAGTGGTGGCTCCGATTCCTCGACAATACTCAGTATATCAATGGCAACCAGTTGCCACTCTTCAAGAACGGCTTCCGTATGGTAGTATTCTCTGTTGTTATCATGATTATCGTTCTCTTCTTCAGAACTGGTATGATGGGCGACAAGGAACTCTCGGATCTGTTCAATAAAAAGAGAAGAAAGAAGGTGAAGGCTGATGAGTAATAACGTTCTTCATCTTGAAAACGTAACAATGCAGTTTGGCGGCGTTGTTGCAGTAGATAACTTCTCAATGGATATCAATGAGGGCGAAATCGTATCCCTTATCGGACCTAACGGTGCTGGTAAGACAACAGCCTTCAACTGTGTAACTGGTGTATATGAGCCAACTAATGGCCTCGTAGAGTTTTATGGAAAGCCAATCGTTCGCAATCATCCACAGGGCAAAATGAAGAAGGGTTACCTTGGACAGAATGGCGATATGTATTTGGGTGAAGTAATCTCTCAGACACCAGATGAAATCACAAAACTCGGTATTGCTCGTACTTTCCAGAATATTCGTCTTTGGAAATCAATGACAGTATTTGAGAACGTACTTCTTGCAAAGCATATGAATGCTAAGCAGAACGTATTCTCAGCTACCTTCCGTACAAATAAGAAGGAAGAGGAGAGAATGCGTAGAGAGACTCTCGAACTTCTCAAACAGCAGGGTCTTGACAAATACAAGGATGAGCTTGCAACAAGCCTTCCTTATGGTCTTCAGAGAAGACTTGAAATCGCTCGTGCACTTGCTGCTGAGCCAAAGCTCTTGCTCCTCGATGAGCCTGCTGCTGGTATGAACCCACAGGAGACAGAGGAACTCACAGCTTTCATTCGTCAGATTCGTGATGATTACAACATCACAATCTTCCTTATCGAACACCACATGAACCTTGTAATGGATATCTCTGACCGTATCTATGTTATCGAATTCGGTAAAGAGATTGCCCATGGACTTCCAAAGGAAATCCAGAAGAATCCTAAGGTTATTGATGCATATCTCGGAGGTTAATAATTATGAGTGAATCTATACTTGAAATTAAAGACCTTCGCGTTTCATACGGTGGTATCGAAGCAGTTAAGGGAATTTCCCTTGACGTTCACGAGGGTAAAATCGTTACTCTTATCGGCTCAAATGGCGCTGGTAAGTCTACAACTCTTAAATCAATTGCTGGCCTTGTAAAGCCACAGTCTGGTTCTATCAAATTCAAGGGTCAGGAACTTATCGGTCTCTCACCAGATAAGATCGTAAAGGCAGGTATCGTGCTCGTTCCTGAGGGACGTAGAGTTTTCCCTAACCTCACAGTTAAGGAAAATCTTAAGATGGGCGCATATCTCCGTAAGGATGACCTCACAGAGGACTTTGAGTATGTATACAGCCTCTTCCCACGTCTTAAAGAGCGTGAGTGGCAGCTTGCTGGTACACTCTCAGGTGGTGAGCAGCAGATGCTCGCTGTTGGTAGGGCGTTAATGAGCAAACCTGAACTCATCATGATGGATGAGCCATCTTTAGGCCTTGCTCCAATCGTTGTTAAGGATATTTTCGAGATTATCCGCACAATTAACAAGGCAGGTATTACAGTTCTTCTTATTGAGCAGAACGCATTTATGGCTCTTCAGAATGCTGACTGGGCTTATGTACTTGAGACAGGTACAATTAAGACAGAGGGTGAGGGTCTTGACCTTCTCGATGATGAGACTATTCAGGAAGCTTACCTCGGCAAGACAAGAGAATAAAAATAAAAGCAGCTCGTTTGAGCTGCTTTTTTATGCTTCTAATATTCCGAGAATCAGGATTCCTATGAACACAAGTCCAACAGATATGTACTGTTCTTTCGGTAACTTCTCTTTAAGGAAGATACGTGCTAGTACCACTGAACATACGCAGTATGAGGCAATGAGTGGGGCTGCTATTATAGCTTTGCCCGACAGGGCATAGACGTAGGTCAGCTGGCCCGCTGTCTCGAATGTTGCGGCAAGAAAACGGTTTTTCTGCTTCGCTGGTTTGATTGGTTCTTTCTTAATAATGAGGAAAATCATCAAGAGCACTGCTACGATGAGGAAGGTCAACTGATATGAGATGTTTGCGACATTCTCAAAGTTGTCCTCAGTGACTCCGATGAGTGGAGTTGTGTTTATATCATCGAGGTAGTAACCATCGAAGAAAGTACCGAGGGAATCGATTATACAGTAGAAAATTGGAATGAAAAAGGCAACTATGCCTTTTTCTTTTTTGCTCTCCTTATCCTTTTCAAAGATACCGAGGAGAATTACGCCTAAAGTGATTAGTGCCACTGCTACGAGGCTTATTGCGTCTGGTAGCCTGTGTAATACTAGGATGAGAAGTAGGCAGGAGACGGCGCCCGAGGCGTTTTGAACTGGACTTGAGACTGAGAGCTCAAGGTATCTAAGCCCGAAATATCCCACTGTCATTGAAAGAATGTACATCAAAGATACTGGGAGATAGATTAGGAGGTTCTTTGGGTCAAAATCAATACCCTTTGAAATCATAGTGATTATAGCAGTTGCACCCATCACAAGACCGACAATGATGGAGGTCTTAAGATGGGTGTATTTTTCACTATTATCATTTCCTTTCTTGTAGAAGAGGTCTGCTGCACCCCAGGCAAAAAAGGTTGTAAGAGCAAAGATGAACCACATAGTTTTTCCTTATAGTTCTACTAAATTATCATTGAGAAGTTCCTGAAGGGACTTCATAATACCGAGTTTGATGTGTGAGAAGGTGAGACCTCCCTGGAAGTATACGGCGTATGGTGGACGGATTGGGCCGTCTGCAGAGAGCTCAATTGAAGAGCCCTGTACGAAGGCGCCAGCTGCCATGATTACGTCGTCGTTATAACCTGGAAGAGGAGAAGGGATTGGTGTGACATAACTGTCTACAGGAGCTGCAAACTGGATGCCTCTGCAGAATGCCACCATACGCTCCTTTGAGCCAAGTTCAATTGACTGGATGATGTCGTGTCTACTCTCAGTTGACTTAGGAACAACATTGAAACCTAATTTCTCATAGAGCGCTGCTGCGAAGATAGCGCCCTTGATGGCGCCGGCAACAACGGTCGGAGAGAGGAAGAGACCCTGATAGAGCTGTGTGTTGAGCATGAGGCTCGCACCGACATCGCCGCCGATGCCAGGCGCTGTAAGTCTGTATGCGCAGCGCTCGATAAGGTCCTCTCTACCACAGATGTATCCGCCGATAGGAGCAAGTCCACCACCAGGATTCTTGATGAGTGAACCAACTACAAGGTCAGCGCCTACATCTGAAGGCTCTATAGTTTCAACAAACTCGCCATAGCAGTTGTCAACCATAGCGATGATGTCTGGTTTAATCTCTTTAATAAACTTGATGAGCTCACCAATCTGATCTACTGAGAAGGTTGGGCGCATAGCATAGCCCTTAGAGCGTTGGATTTCAACAAGTTTTGTCTTATCATTAATGGCATTCTTAATGCTATCATAATCAAAGGTGCCGTCAGGGAGTAAATCTACCTGAGCATAGGTAACGCCGTATTCCTTGAGTGAGCCAGGACAGTCACGGATACCTATTACTTCTTCAAGTGTGTCATATGGTTTGCCGACAGGGCAGAGGATCTCATCGCCTGGAAGGAGGTTTGCAGCGAGTGCGATACCGAGCGCATGTGTACCACATGTGATTTGGCCGCGAACAAGCGCAGCCTCTGTGTGGAACACGTCGGCATAGATCTTTTCCAAAGTGTCGCGGCCAAGGTCATCATGACCATAACCAGTTGTACCTGCGAAGCAAGCAGCGGACACTCTATTATCCTGCATAGCTTTCAAAACTTTCATCTGGTTGAACTCTGCAGTTTTGTCAATCTCAGCAAATCTATCGTTTAGACTTGCCGTTATCTTATCTGATAATTCAACTACCTTTGGACTGATGCCAAAAGATTCATACATATTTTCACTCATTGTCTGATACACCTCTCAAAAGACAATTTAGTATAACACAATGATTCCTTTTATGCTATAATAAATCCGGTTTATTATTTTCGGAAATTTAAAAGGAGAAATTGCTATGAACATCAAAAAGTTGGTTCCAGATGCTGATGCGAAGATCAAAGAACTCGCTAAGTTCTCAGTTGACAACATCGCTCATCTCGTAGGAACATACGGTCCTCGTCCATGTGGTGAGGAGGGTGAGACAAAGGCTCAGCTTGATCTTCTTGAGACTCTTAAGGGCCTCGCTGATGAAGCTACTCGTGAGGAGTACAAGGTTCATCCAGAAGCATTCATGGCTTTCGTACCATTTGCAGGTACTTGCCTTATCGCTGGTACAGCAACATCACTCGGTGCTGCTTTCACTGGTAAGAAGATCTTAAACGCTGCCACAGCAGGCCTCGTTGGCACTGCTCTCTCAGCAGTAGTTGGTGAGTTCGTACTCTACAAGGAATTCCTTGATCCTTTCTTCAAGGAGAAGACATCTGGTAACGTTTGGGGCATCCGTAAGGCCTCAGGCGAGACGAAGAAGAGAATTATCGTATCTGGTCACACAGATTCAGCTCCTGAGTGGGTTTATACATATAAACTTGGTTCTAAGGGCGTAACAATCGTTGCTGCATACGCACTTGTTGGCCTCGTTGCTACAATTGGTGCAACTGCTGCTTCATTCTTAAAGCCTGACCTTGCTAAGAAGCTTGCTCTCGCTGAGCTCGCATTCCTTCCAGCATATGGTCTTCTCTATAAGTTTACAGATAACAAGAACTACGTTCCTGGTGCATCAGACGACCTCTCAGGTTCTATGGTTGCAACATCCGTTATGAAGTTCTTAAAGGACAATGACATCCGCTTTGAGGACACAGACGTAATCACACTTCTAACAGGTGGTGAGGAAGCTGGTCTTCGTGGTGCTAAGGCTTTCTTCAAGGCTCATCCTGAGTTCGTAAACGACAATGTTGAGACAGCATACATCGGCTTCGATACAGTTTGTGAACTCGATTATACAGAGATTTACACAGGCGATATGTCTGGCGTAGTTAAGAACGATAAGCAGGTAGCAAAACTCCTCGTTAACGGTGCTAAGGAATGTGGTATGGACGTACCTACAGGTTCTATTCCTCTCGGTTCAACAGACGCAGCTGCAGCATCACAGGCAGGCGTTAAGGCTTCTTGCTTCGTAGCTATGGATCCATCTCCAGCTCGCTACTATCACACACGTCTCGACACAGTAGACAACGTGAGCGAAGAGGCAATTGAAAAGGGTATTAACATCGCTCTCAATGCAATTGCAACATACGCTGAAGAAGGTCTTCCAGAGGCATAAATCTTAAAATTTAAAGACTCCAGTCGTTTGACTGGAGTCTTATTTTTTATTTGATGTATTTTTTTATGAAACCGTCAACCTTTTCCCAGTAGAGATCAGGGTCGTAGATTGCACATGCTGCGTGTGTAGCATCTTTCATCATTACGAGTTCCTTATCAGTAGGGCAGGCGTCATAGAGTTCCTGTGCCATGAAAGGAGGGACAAAGCCGTCCTTCTCACCATGGATGAAGAGCATTGGGCACTTAGCTTTTCTCACTTTGCTGATTGTGTCAGTTTCTTTGAGTGAATAACCGGCCCTAAGCTTGTTTACAAATCCAAAAAGGTCAATGATTGGATGAACTGGAAGACCTCTGAGCTCAAGTTCGTAGGCAAACTGCTGTTTGCCACCTGTGAAACCACAGTCGTCGATACAGAACTTGACTGAATCAGGGAGATCTTTACCGACCATCTGGCAAACTGTTGCGCCACCCATTGATACACCCTGGATGATGTACTGGAAGTCGCCGACATTCTTAGAGAGATAGTGGAGCCATTCAATACAGTCATCTGATTCGAGAGCAGAGAAACCTACGAAGTGACCTTCACTCTTGCCAACTGCTGTGTGGTCCATTACAAATATGCCGTAGCCATAGTGCTCGTGGAAGTGCTCAACAAAGAGCATTGGGTTACGGAAAGCGTTTGATTTATAGCCGTGGCAGAGGAAAGCGACTGTGTTCTGTCCATCCTTTGGTGGGAGGAAGTAACCGCAGAGCTTCTGACCGCGTTTGTTAGTCATATAAATCTCTTGGTATGGTTGACTCTCAAACCACTTTTTGCCGAGTCCCTCGTACTTGTCGAGGAGGTCGCGCTCAAGTTCCATACCTTTCATTTTGCCGTCTGAAGGTTTAGCCTTTGGGTTTACACCTACGCCAATCTCTTGAACTGCGAAGAGAGCGGCAAATGTAAAAGTAATAACACCGGTACCGAGACCGAATGCGAGTTTCTTAATTCCCATAATATCACCCCTTAAAGCATGATGATTCCATGTTCTTTGCAGGTCTCAATCATCTCGTCTGGCCATACTGATACTTGAACCTCACCGATGTGAGCTTTTTCAAGCATGTACATGCACATACGTGACTGGCCGATACCGCCACCGATTGTGAGTGGGAGAGTACCGTCGATTACCTGCTGATGATATGCGTACTGAAGTCTGTCCTCGGCATCAGCTTTCTTAAGCTGCTCTTTCATTGATTTTGAGTCAACACGGATACCCATTGAAGAGAGTTCAAGAGCCGCACCGATAACTTCGTCCCAGACGAGGATGTCACCGTTGAGTTGCCAGTCATCATAGTCTGGAGCACGTCCATCGTGACGCTCTCCGTTTGAGAGCTTGTCACCGATCTGCATAATGAAGACAGTTTTATACTTCTTAGTTATAGCGTTTTCACGCTCTTTTGAATCGAGGTCAGGGTAGAGGTTAAGGAGTTCTTGAGTTGTGATAAAGAAGACATCACGCTCCATAAAATGGTTGAGCTGTGGATAAACGAGGTTTACCTTCTCCTTGGTGTCTGCAAGAGCGTTTACAATAAGGCGGACGATACCTTTTAAGAAATCTATCTCACGGTTTGAAGCGTTGATTACGCGCTCCCAGTCCCACTGGTCAACGTAGATGCTATGAGTTGAGTCGCAACTGTCGTCACGTCGAATAGCAGACATATCTGTGTAGATGCCTTCACCTGGCTGATAGCCATAACGCTTTAAAGCCATTCGCTTCCATTTAGCGAGTGACTGTACAACCTCTGCTTCACCACCGAGGGAGAGCATGTCGAAAGAAACCTTGCGTTCAACGCCGTTCAAGTCGTCGTTGATACCGCAACCACTTTTAACTATTACAGGTGCGGTAACGCGGTCTAAGTTTAGAGCGCGTGCAAGGTTACCTTGGAAGGTATCCTTTGTAAGTTTGATAGCTCTTTGAGTTTCTTTGAGAGAGAGCTTTGACTGATAACTCTCAGGTAAAAATAGTTCGTCCATATGCTAAAACTCCTATAAATTATGTTAATAAGTATATGATAATATAAGTTGAATATCAAGGTAAATTTTGGTATAATCTGAGAGTAATTAATTCGGTCGTTTGACCGACTCAGGAGGACTTTTTATGGTATTGCCAAAGAACTTAATTGTTAAGTTCTGGGATTTCGATAAGAAGATGGATGCTGACCGTCTTTCAAAGCAGGAATACCCAACAGATCTCACTGAGATCCTCGACATCCCTTATGTGAAGAATGGTGATAAGCTTCAAAGGCTTGATATCTATTATCCAAAGGGAACAAAGAAGTCAGCAAAACTTCCAGTTATCGTTGATATTCATGGTGGCGGATGGTTCTACGGCGACAAGGAACTTAATAAGAATTACTGCTTACACCTCGCACAGCGTGGTTTCGTAGTATTCAACATCAGTTACAGACTTGTTCCGGATGTCACAGTTAAAGAGCAGATTCAGGACTGTATGGCAGCTCTTGACTACATCGGAAAGAACTTACTTTCAAAGTATCCTTGTAATAAGAATCGCATCTATATTACAGGCGACTCTGCTGGTGGACAACTCGCAGGATTCGTACCAGCACTCAACGTATCTGAGAGACTTCGTAAAGCTTTCGATACAGCAAATCCAAACCTAAAGATTAAGGCTGTTGGACTTACATCACCTTGTCCATATCTCGAACCTAAGGGTGTTATGAGAATGTATCTTCCTCACGTTCTCGGTAAGAACTGGAAGAAACAAGCTTGGGCAAAATATGTTGACTTTGATAAGGTAATTCGTGCTGCAAAGGATGACTACCCACCAACAATTATCTTCTCAAGTATCGCAGACGTCATTGCTGAGGGTCAGGCAAAGAGGACCTACAAGTATATGAAGAAGCGCAACATTAAGGTTAAGTACGATTTCGCTTGGAATCCAAAGCTTATGCACGTATATGCAGTGCTTAACCCTGACGATAAGCCTTCCGTAAAGGCTATAGACAACATGGCAAAATTCTTTAACAAGTATAAATAATGGGGGAAATTATGGTTTTACCAACATATTCGATCATATTCGCGGTGGCTTATATCTGCGTTATGATTTCGTACTTCTTTTCTGAGACATCAGGAAACTTTAAGCGCAGAGCAATAAACAAGATTACTCTTGCTTCAATGTTCTGGTTCTATGCTCTTATCGAGATGATTCGTCTCGGTGGATTCTCAACGTTATACTTCATGCTCTTCATTGGTATAACATTCTCTTACTGGGGCGACATTTGGCTCCTCTGGGATTTCACAAAGGGCGGCATCGTGTTTGCTGTAGGTAATGTAATCATTGCTGGATTTATCGTTGCTTACATGACTCAGCTCGGTGTTCCATTCCTCTCATATTGGTGGGCACTTATACTTATTGGTTTGTTCGTAGGACTCTTCATTATCCTTTACAAGAAGGGCTTCTATAAGCACTTGAAGCCACCTTTTGTATATGCGTTTGTTCCTTATATCTTAAGCGTATCAGCTCATGGCTGTTTGTCACTCGTACTTATCTTTGTTACATCAAGTCTCGTTAAGGGTAATCCACAGTTCGCAACACAACTTGCATTCCTCTTCTTCGGCTCAATGCTCTTTATGATTTCGGACTATTTCATCGCTTGGCACAACTTTAGAGATAAGTACAACAAGGCAATCTTGAGACTCAACAGTGGAACATATTTCACAGGTCTCTTGCTCATAGTTTTGAGTTTCACACTTTTCTTAAAGTAAGACAAAATGGCTCTATAATAAATGTTGGGGTACAACATTTGTTATGGAGCCTTCTTTTTTG
>JAKSQX010000030.1 GCA_024403955.1 Clostridia bacterium
TTTTTCTAGAAGAAGTTCCGCTTCAGGAACTGATGAATCAGCAACTCTATCTTCAGCAAAAATATTTATAACACCGTCTTTCTCAAGGGATGCCACACAGTAGAGAACGATAATGAAAGCGAACATTCCGATGACACCAAAACACTTAAGTCCAACAAACATTACTGTCAGTGTCAATGCAGGTGGAAGTTCCATTGTTCCAGATACAAATTTTGGTTCAATAATCTGACGAACAACAGTAATAATTGCGTAGAGAATAAGAAGACCAATTCCAAGACCCGTGTTTGCTTTTACAAATGCAAAAATTGCCCATGGAACAAGAACGAATCCAATACCGACAATTGGAAGTATATCAAAGAGTGCAGCAAGAAGTGCAATTACAAAAATATATGGGCTATTCAACACGCCAATAAGACGTAGAACTGTAAGTCCAATAAGCATCTCGGCAAAGGTGGTGAGACAGATCATACCATATGCCTTGAGGAGCTTTCCTACAGAGAATATCAATGTACGCTTAACCTGCGATACTATGTTGTTTTCTCCGCCTTTGAAGATGCGGTGAACGCCGTCGGAAATCACATCATATCCAGAGGTCATAAAGCATGATAAAACAATACAAATTACAACACCGAGAATGTATGATGGAATCTGTTTTGCAGTTGATATTACACCACTCGCATATTTGCTTGCGAATGTGTCAAATACAGAGGAAAAATCAATAGCTGCAAAACTGATTCTGTAGAGGCCACCTTTGGCATCATTTTCCATAGCAACTTTAAGCTGAGACATAAACTCATCGACATTGTCGACAATTCTCTCCTCAATGAGGTTTGGAAGTGCATGGATCACGGAATAAACCATGTCATGAATCCAATCGTAATCCTCAAGATTTGTCGTAATATAAGTAATAAACGCGGATACTTCAACCGCAATTCTTGATCCGATTGCAAAGATGAGAAGTCCAAAAATAGCAAGCACTAAAATAACCGAAATGACAGCCAAAACGCTCTTTTTAATTTTCGTTTTTGAGGCCATTTTATTGAGAGGATTTTGAAGCAAAACCGCAACTACTCCAGCGATGATTACTGGGAGCAGAGGTATGAATGCATACTTCAAAAACAGTACGAATGCAACTACTAAAACTCCAAAGTAGAGCACATCAATAATAAACTTTTTTCTCGACTCAGTCTGTGCCAAAAAAGCCACCTCCTTTAGTATTATGAGATTATTTTACACCGTAGTGCTTGAATAAACAATACAAAAAAGGGTTAAGAATGAATTACAAAATAATGTAAAATTACCATTTATATTAAAAAAACGTTGTGTTATCATTAATACATTATTTTTAAAAAGAAAGGATGTGACCGCATGAACGTAGCAGTTATGGGATATGGAACAGTAGGCTCAGGCGTTGTTGAAATTCTCAACAAGCGCGGCCTTTGTCTCGACGTCAAGTATATCCTTGATCTTCGCGACTTCCCAGGCGACGAAAATGCATCAAAATTTACAAAGGATTTCAACGATATTTTAACCGACACCACCGTTGACATCGTTGTAGAAACCATGGGCGGTCAGAATCCTGCTTTTGATTTCGTTTCAAAGTGTCTCAAAGCCGGCAAACACGTTGTTACATCAAACAAGGAACTCGTTGCAGAGCGTGGCCTTGAGCTTATCACACTTGCAAAAGAAAACAATGTTAACTTTATGTTTGAGGCATCTGTAGGTGGAGGTATTCCAATTATTAGACCTCTTACCTTCTGTCTCAGAGCTAATAATATTAGATCAATCAATGGCATTTTAAACGGCACAACAAACTTCATTCTCACAAAAATGATTCGCGAGAATATGGCTTTTGATGAAGCACTTAAAATTGCTCAGGATAACGGTTATGCCGAAAAAGATCCTACAGCTGATGTTGAAGGCCATGACGCTTGCCGTAAAATTTGTATTCTTTCAGCGCTCGCATTTGGAAACCATGTTTATCCAAAGAACGTACACTGTGAAGGCATTACAAAGATTGCCCTTGAAGACGTTGCAAATGTTGCAAAGATAGGCGCAGCTATTAAACTTATCGGTACAACAGAAAAGCTTTCCGATGGCAAGATTTATATTATTGTAAGCCCAGCTATCGTTTTAGAGAGCAGCCAGTTGAACTCAGTTTCTGATGTTTTCAATGCCGTTCTTGTTGATGGCGACGCAACCGACGAAGTCATGTTCTTCGGCAAAGGCGCCGGCAAACTTGCAACAGCAAGTGCTGTTGTTGCTGACGCGCTCGACTGTGCCGAACACAAAGATTTACGTCGCCCTATTTTCTGGGGACCAGAAAAGCCAGAACTCATCGCAGATTATAGAACTGTAGAAAATCAGTATTATATCCGTTTAAAGAACGTAGATAAAACAGCTGCCCTCGCAGCTTTCCCTGGTTCAAAAATAATTGATGGCGCTTCTGACGTATCATTTATCACAGGAAAAGTTACAGAAAATGCTGCAGTGGAAATAATAAAATCATTGGGTGCAGATCTCTGTGCAATGATTAGAGTCGCAAAAGCATAGGAGGACCAAATGGCACTTATAGTTCAAAAATTTGGTGGCTCATCTGTGAAGGATGCCGAGTGCATCAACCGCGTTGCCGGAATTGTTGCAGACACTTATTCCGAGGGAAACGACGTTATCGTCGTTGTTTCAGCACAGGGCGACACAACAGATGACCTCATTGATAAAGCAAATGAAATAAATCCAAAGCATTCAAGACGTGAACACGATATGCTCGTCTCAGCAGGTGAGCAGATTTCAATCGCTCTTCTTGCTATGGCCATCGAAAAGCTTGGCCTTCCAGTTGTTTCACTTCTTGGCTGGCAGGCTGGTTTCTCAACAAACTCAAGCTACACAATGGCCCGCATCAAAAAGATAGACAAAGAACGTCTTCACAATGAACTCGACGCACACAAAATTATCGTTGTTGCAGGCTTCCAAGGTCTCAACAAATATGATGATATTACAACACTTGGCCGTGGCGGTTCAGATACTTCTGCAGTAGCACTTGCCGCTGCACTCCACGCAGACAAATGCCAAATCTTTACTGACGTTACTGGTGTCTACACAACAGACCCTCGTAAGGTAAGTGGTGCAATCAAGCTCAACGAAATCACATATGATGAGATGCTTGAACTTGCAACCTGTGGTGCACAGGTATTAAATAACCGTTCAGTAGAAATGGCAAAGAAGTATAACGTTGAACTCGAAGTTCTTTCAAGCATCAAACGTGAACCAGGTACAATCGTTAAGGAGGCTATTAAAGTGGAAAAAATGTTAATTCGTGGCGTTGCTAAAGACAACGACGTTGCTCGTATATCAGTTCTTAAATTGGAAGATATCCCAGGTGTTGCTTTCAAGCTCTTCTCAAAGCTTGCAGCTAGAAAGATTAATGTAGACATCATCCTTCAGTCTGTTGGTCGTGATGGCACAAAGGATATCACTTTCACAGTTCCAGAAGCTATGGCTGAGCAGGCTAAGGAAGCTACTCTTGAGGCATTCCCTAACCTTTTAGATGACGAAGTTCTTATTGACACTAACGTTTCAAAAATCTCTATCGTTGGTGCTGGTATGGAAACACATCCAGGTACTGCATCTCAGATGTTTGAAGCTCTTTATGATGCTGGTATCAACATCCAGATGATTTCAACAAGTGAGATTAAAATCTCTGTCCTTGTTGCAAAGAGCGATGCTGAGAGGGCTGTTTCTGCAGTTCACGAATCTTTCTTCCCAGAGGACTAATCGCGAAAATATTTAAATACTGTCTTATTAAAAGGACGATAAATATGAATAAAATTAAAAAATTATTCGGCGATGTAAATTTAACCTGGCCAAAGCTCTTAATATTTGCAATAGTAGCCGGAGCATTTACAGCGTTGGTATGTATTCTCCCACAGGTACAAGATACTTCATTTCATACAATAGCTGTATCATTTGAAGTATGGGTATTATTTGGTATCTTTATCATAATGAATTCAAAATCCAACATGGATTCAGCATTAAAATGCTTTGTATTCTTTTTGATAAGTCAGCCACTTGTATATTTAATTCAAGTACCTTTCAGCGCAGAAGGTTGGGGCTTGTTCCACTATTATAGACATTGGTTCCTTTTGACCTTGGCGTGCTTACCAATGGGATATATTGGCTATTACATCAAAAAAGGTAAATGGTGGGGATATCTTATCCTTCTCCCTATGATTGCACTTACAGCTATGACTTATAAGCAGTACTTTGCATATTTCATTTACTGTTTCCCATTCTATATCTTAACGTCACTCTTCTGCATCGCTGCATTGCTCATCTATCCAAACGTATTATTTGATGATAAGAAAATCAAAAAAGTGGGTACAGCAATAAGCGCTTTGATTATTGTAGTAATAACTGTTATAACTCTTATAAATCCATTGAAATATACTGCAGATTTAATAAGTGAAGTTGATGGAAAAGAAATCACAAGTGACTATCAGGCTTCATTAGCAAATGACAAATATGGCGATGTGTCCATCGTATACATCGACGGATTAAACTCATATATGGTTCATGCCGATTTCAAGAGAAAAGGACAGACCGAGTTAATCGTTAAAGCTCCTGATGGAACAACAACAAAATACGATTTGGACATTGGCATATTCGTATACGACATTACAGAAAAATAAAAAAATTCCCGCCAAAGAGGAAATCCTCTTCGGCGGGTTTCTTTTTGCTTAAATTACATCTTATCAGGTACAGATACCTTAAGCATTGTAAGTGTGTTCTTTAAAACAAGTTTTGTGCAGAGGCAGAGGTGAATACGAGCAGCGCGGAGATCCTCGTCCTCAACATTTACTCTGCAAGCGTTATAGAACTTGTGGAAAAGCGTTGCAAGTTCAAGAAGATAACGCGTAATCCTTGCTGGATCATATGCCTTTGCTGCAGCAATAATCTCATCCTCAAGACTTCCGAGGTGACGAATAAGCTCACGTTCTTCAGGAGCAACAAGTTTTTCAAGTTGTGCACCTGTTGCAGGACCTACAGTGACATTCTCCTCCTCAAGTTTACGAAGAATACTGCAGATACGTGCATGTGCATACTGGCAGTAGTAAACAGGGTTCTGAGAATCCTGCTGAACTGCAAGACCTAAATCGAATTCCATCTGAGAACCTGCTTCACGGAGATTGAAAATGAAACGTACTGCATCAATTGGGATTTCATCGAGAAGGTCGGTGAGAGTGATTGCCTTACCAGTACGCTTACTCATTCTAACAACTTCGCCATTGTCCATAAGCTTTACGAGCTGCATAAGAACAACATCAAGTTTCTCCGCACCGAGACCCAGTGCCTCAAGTGCACCCTTCATACGAGCTACGTGACCATGGTGATCAGCGCCCCATACATCGATGTTAGTCTCAAATCCTCGTTTGATTTTATTTCTATGATATGCGATATCCGCAGCAAAATATGTTGGGTTGCCATTTGCACGGATAAGTACGTCATCCTTAAGATCAAGCTTCTCAATATCGGCATCAGACTTGCCCTGAGCTTTGAGCATCGCTGTCTGAACTTCAATATTCTTATACCAGAGAGCTCCATCTTTTTCATATGTGTATCCACGCTTTGTGAGCTCATCAATAGTTGCTTTAACATCGCCGCTATTATGAAGTGTGCTCTCATGGAACCAAGTGTCATAGTTGATTCTGTACTTTTCCATCGCAGCTTTCATGTTTGCAATATTCTTTGGGAGTGCAAACTCTACAAGTGCTGCACGGCGATCAGCCTCATCTCTCTGAAGGAAAGAGTCACCGTTAATCTCAGCGAATTCCTCTGCAAGAATTCTAATATCATCACCGTGATAACTATCCTCAGGAAGTTCAATATCAACACCATAATGTTGCTGATAACGAATATCAAGGGACAAAGCAAACTTATCTATCTGGTTACCCGCATCGTTGATATAGAATTCACGCTCAACGTAGTAACCCGCATAATCAAGAACAGCTGCGAGACAGTCTCCGAGTGCGCCACCACGGGCATTACCCATATGCATTGGACCAGTTGGGTTTGCAGATACAAATTCAACTAAAACCTTTTTACCTTGGCCAAAGTCTGAGCGGCCATAGTTGTCACCGCACTCATCAATGTCGAGCAAAACATCAGCATAGTACTTATCTGAAAGGAAGAAATTCATAAAACCAGGTCCTGCAACTTCAACCTTTGAGAAGTATGTGTCATCAAGATTAATATTTGAAACAATCTCCTCTGCAAGTGCACGAGGATTCATTGAAAATGTCTTCGCATTTACCATAGCAGCATTAGCGGAGAAATCGCCGTTTGCGCGGTCTGCAGGAACCTCAACTTTGAATTCCTTAAGGCCGTCTTTTGCGGCATTGATTACTGCAACAAGTTGATCCCTTGCAGCATTTACAACTTTTGACATTACTCTTTCTCCTTCTGCTTAACTTCTTTAACTGTTACTTCAAGTTCATTGTCGGAAACCTCTCCGCCACCAATATCGAGCGAATAAGCAAACTTTAAGTTTCCACCGTCTTCATTCATCTTAGAATCAATCTTTTTAGCATAGACACCCATTTGGAGTCTTCCATAAGGGGTATCATATGCACAATTGTGACGTTTACCCTTCTCAAGGACAATGTCCAAGCCGTAAGAGCCACCACGTGAAAGACGCACGGAAGAATTTGGCTCAATAACAAAAATCTTTGTCGTTGTACCAGCGAAATCGCCCTCATGCTCATCGAACCTAATTGTATAGCCATTCTTTGCTATATTCAGGTCACCGAAAAGCTGAGTCGTGCTCTCTGATACTTCACCAGCAACCGTGTGTCTATCTTTAATTGTTATTTTGTACTGTTCGTTTAAGTTTTCAGCTTGGTTCAAAACTTAACCCCACTTCTCTTCTGCAAGTGTAATAAGTCTATCGCAAAGTTCACTGTAACTGATACCTGCAGCTTCAATCATCTTAGGATACATGCTGATATTTGTGAATCCTGGAATTGTATTTATCTCATTGAAAAGAACTCTTCCGTCAGCCTTTGTAACGAAAAAGTCAACACGTGAAAAACCACTACATCCAAGTGCATTAAATGTCTTAACAGCCTGCTTTGCAACAGCATCTCTTGCTTCCTCAGAAACAAGTGCTGGAATATTCAAAATGCTTGCAGCATTTGAATATTTTGCGTCGTAGTCATAGAACTCATTTGCAGGAGTAATTTGTCCTACGACGCCAGTAATGAGCTCGTCATTACCCAGCACTGCACACTCAACCTCATATCCATCAATGAATTCCTCAAAGAGAATACGGGTATCGTGAAGAAGCGCAAGCTTCAAAGCTGCCTCAAGTTCCTCTGCATTATGTGCTTTTGAGATACCAACAGATGAGCCGGCATTTGCAGGCTTAACAAAAATTGGATATCCAAGTTTATCAGCAATACTAGAGAGAGTTTTAACACCCTTCTCATATTCATATTTTGTGATATAGTCCCACTTTGCCTGTGCAATACCGTTCTGATCTGCAACTGTGTTGGTCAAAATTTTATCCATTGATATAGCAGATGAAGTCATATCACAGCCAACGTATGGAATACCTGCGAGCTGGAACAATCCCTGGATAGTTCCATCCTCACCGTTCTTACCATGAAGTACTGGAAAAGCAACGTCAATTCTAACGTCCTCCACACCAGTCTCGCGAACTATTGTAATACCATGAACTCCGTGGTCAGGGGATACTGTAGCTTTAGAAAGCTTTCCTGCCTCGAGCCATTTGTCCTCTGGCAATGCATCAACAGGGCCCTCATAGAGATACCACTTACCATCCTTGGTAATGCCAATCATATAAATGTTGTATTTCTCTGGATTAATGTTCTTAATTACAGATGCAGCAGATACTACTGAAACATCATGCTCACTTGAACAACCGCCAAATAAAACTAAAACATTTTTCATTAGGATACACCCCAAAATTCTTGCATTAGTAAAGTATATATTAACACAGTAGTCTTTATACTTCAATTAAAAATTAATAATGACAAACAGGTATTAGTGTGATAGAATATTGCGTGTTAATTTGATGTAAAGGCGGAATAAGAATGATTCCAACAAAAGACGCGCTTCTCACTTTAATTAAATCAGTTGAAGGCACAATGACAGCAGCAAATTTTGCTCTCACAAGTGCAAAGTCACCTGAGGACACAGCTGAACCAATCACCTATTCTGGTGACTTCGGTGAGGTTGAGCTTAAGTTTGAAGAAAATGCAATAAATGTAAACTGCAAAGCAGAAGGCACAGAGTGGAAGTCTGTTGCTCAGACACTCTTTGATCTCACAGATGAAACATGGGATGACAAAGCTACAAAATCTGCTGCCAATGTCATATGCGAAGCAGTTTCAAAATACTATGGCACAGAATGTGTATATGCTGGAAAAGCTGCCAAGGCTACAAAAGACGGCAAATCAAACGTCGTTGATATTACTGCTCCAGCACAGCAGGCAAAAAAATCAAAGAAGGAAAAATCTTCAGATTCTTATGATATTATCACCCTCACAAACCGTATGGAAAACATCTTCCAGGACCTTAAAGGTGAGATGGTAAATAACATTGAAAAATACGACATTTTCCTTCCAGAAGAGTACTACGGAACTCTTGTTACACCTCGTATTGTAGAGGCAATGAAGACAAATGACAGACCAGTACTCAAGAAAGTTTTCAACACATTCAACACATTCTATGATGAGGGTGGTAATGACATCCAGAGCCTCATCGTTGTATCAATTCTCGGAATGAATTTTGCAAGTGATGAATCTCTCCTCAAGAACTGTGAGACCCTTATGGATGAGACACTCTACGATGCTGTAATGCCTGTTGTTACTTACCTAAAGACAGGTAAGGGCGCAAAAAAGCGCATTGCTGCTTTCACAAATCCAGGGGCTAAAAAGTAATGAACAAAACCCCCGAAGTTCATCTTTGGGGGCTATTTTTTTGCACATTACAAAAACAATTGTATTAAAAAAAGAAATGTGTTATACTCTTATGTGCTTTTAATAAATAAAATCTTATTAGGGGGATTTAAAAATGGCTAAAAGCTATATAGTTCTCAAGGATGCTCCAGTAATGGACTATCTTCATGACTTCGTTGCACTTCCTGATAATTACGGTACTTATGACTACTTCCACAGAGAAGACGTTAAAGCCATCCGTGAGACAGTATTTGCAGCACTTGACGAGCTCGATGCAAAAGTTGGCATCGGCGCTGACATGGCAAAGTATGAGAAGGTTATCATTAAGCCTAACCTCGTAAACGTATTCCACAACTCTGGTTTCTATGATAAGGACGGTAAAACTGACTTCCCAGAGACAACAGACCCACGTGTATTCGAAGCAGTAGTTGCTTGGGTTAAAGATCGTAACCCTAACATTATTATCGCTGAATCATCAGGTAAGCCATTCCCAGCAGCAGCATCTTTCGTAATCACACGTTACACAGAGATCGCTAAGCAGTACAACACAGAACTCGTTCCTCTTGAGCGTCGTCCTGTAGTACGTTACATGTGCCCAAAGGCTGAGATTCAGAAAGAAATTCTTATCCCTGATACATTTGATGATATCGTTAAGGGTAAGGCTTACTACATCTCAGTTCCAAAGATGAAGACAAACATCTACACAGGCGTAACTCTTGGTTTCAAGAACGCTATGGGTACTATTCCTTACTTCCTTCGTGAGCGTAACCATACTCACGACATCAACAAGAAGCTTGCAGATATGCTCTATCTCTTCAAGCCAAACCTTACAGTAATCGACGGTATCGTTGGTGGTGAAGGTAACACACCTGCACCAGTTGATCCAGTTGACGTTCACATGATTGTTGCTTCTAACCAGTCAGTAGAAGCTGACCGTCTTACAACATACATGATGGGCTTTGATCCTAACGAGAACAAGCTTATCCAGGAAGCTGACAAGCGTGGTTTCGGCGACCCAGATGTTGAGGTTATCGGTACTCCACGTGTAACACCTTTCCGTCCAGCATGTCCTTCAGTAATGCGTGGCGAAATCGTTAACAACTTCCCAGGTCTTGTAGCTCTTGCTGGTCACACACTTCCAGGCGCTCCAAAGATCACTGATCCTAACAATGTTACTCCTGATCAGGCATTTGCTCTTGAACAGGCTTGCGTTGGCGGATGTCTCTCATCAATCGGTATGGGCTTTGCATCAGCTATGTATGGTCCAGCTAAGCCACACAACCCAGACCTCTTCATCGTTGAAGGCCCTGGCGTTGAAATCAACGGTACAAAATACTGGTTCGATAAGAACGGTAAGCCATACACAAAGAATGACATCCAAAACGGTGGCAAGAAGATCATGGTTATGGGTAAGTGCTGCGGCGAAGACATGCTCGCAATTGCTGATTACCCAATCAAGGGCTGCTGCGACCCTGCAGAATGCCTTAACGCTACACAGAACGCTCTCGGTGTTGTTAACCCACAGCTTCGTCCTTGGGGTAACACATCACTTATTCCTGTTGCAGTTCCTAAACTTGTTGGTACAATGGTTTACCGTGCAAAGTGGATGCTCCAGGGTAAGGCAGTAGACGTTCCAAGAGCACATGAAGACAAGATCTTCGAACTTCCTGAGCTTTCAGATGCTGACAAGCAGAAGGATTACATCGAGTGGCCAATTCCAAAGCTTTCATGGTCACAGAGACTTTCTGGTATTGCTGATATGCTTAACTTCGCTGGCTCACTTACAGGTATGCCAGGTGCTATCAAGTACTACAAAAAATAATTTAGGATATTGAGTCTAGGGACTTGATATACAGGCTACAGAAGGGGCCTCTCACCAATTGGTGGGAGGCCCTTCGGCTATTCTTAATCCCTTCTCATCGGGTCGAAACACCTTAAACTCATTCAGATACATATTGTGCAAAATCTATGTTTAGAGTAAAATAGATAAGTACTTTATATAAAAGGAGATTCCTATGAAATCTTTAAGAAGAGCAACTGCTCTCTTACTTATTCTAGTAATGGCACTATCTCTAAGTAGCTGTGCAGGTGTCAAAGACTACCTTTGGCCTGAGCCAACAACTGCTGCGCCAGGTGCACCAACATCAAATATCACAGTAATCCCTGGTTCAACTATCTACGATATTGCAAAGGAACTTGAAAAAGGTAAAGTTTGCTCAGCTGAGAGTTTCCTCAAGGCAGCAAACAATATTCCTGCTGGTTATGACACATTACTTGATGGTCTCGGCGATGTATCTGACTACGTATTTGCTGCCGAAGGATACATCCTTCCAGAGACATACAATATGTTCCAAAATAGAGACGGTGAATATGCTATTCGCTATTTCCTCAACTACTCACAAAGTCAGCTCAACGAGCTCGCGAACAAAGCAGGTCAAACAGTTTTCTCGCGTGCAGAGGAGCTTGATATGAACATGAGAGAAGTATTTACTCTCGCATCAATCATTCAATCTGAGGCAAACCTCGGCACATCTGAAGATGACTATCAGACAATGCGTATGGTTTCATCCGTATTTCACAATAGACTTGATTCTCCTTGGAACTACCCTTATATCGGTAGTGATGCTACAAGAAAGTACATCCAAGTTAAACTCGGTGACTATTTTGTAGAACAGGGCGTTTACAAATACGGTAAAGACTCCACAGACAAGAACAAGGTTTATGAAGTTGTAAATAAGAATACTCAGAACAAATTCTTTGATGGCTACTGCACAAACGATGAATACGACCACAAAATCGAAGGTCTACCTATCGCACCAATCTGTAGTCCAACAACTGCAGCTATTAAAGCCGCTCTTTGGCCTGAAGATTCAGATTATTACTTCTTCTTTACGGATATCGACAACAAATTCCACTTCTACACAAATTATGAAGATTTCCAGAAAGAATGGAATACAAAATATAAGCACTAAGTTAGGATAAACCTATGAAAAAATTCATCTCATGGAATGTCAATGGAATACGTGCCTGCGTCGGTAAGGACTTCCTTGAATCATTCAATAAGCTCGATGCAGATATCTTCTGTCTCCAGGAAACAAAGCTCCAAGCAGGACAGATTGACTTGAATCTTCCCGGCTATTTTCAATACTGGAATTACGCTGAAAAAAAAGGCTACTCGGGCACCGCAATTTTCACAAAAGAGGAACCAATTTCAGTAGTAAATGGCATTGGATCTTTAGAGCATGATTGTGAGGGTAGAGCAATCACCCTTGAGTTCAAAGATTTTTACTTCTTAACTTTCTATGTACCTAATGCTCAGGACGAACTTAAACGTCTTGATTATCGTATGGATTGGGAAGATAAAGTGCGTAACTACGTGCTTGAACTCAACAAAAAGAAACCTGTTGTCTTCTGTGGTGATTTAAATGTTGCACATGAAGAAATCGACCTCAAAAATCCAAAACCAAACGTTGGAAAAGCTGGATTTTCATACGAGGAACGTGGTAAGTTTAGTGAACTTTTAGAAGCAGGATTTACTGATTCTTTCCGCTATTTGTATCCTGAAAAAGTTGAGTACTCTTGGTGGTCATATAGACACAACGCAAGAGCAAATAACGCTGGATGGAGAATTGATTATTTCATTGTCTCAAATGACATAAAAGGAAAAATTTCTGATGCTAAAATTCACAATGAAATCTTCGGTAGTGACCACTGCCCAGTAGAACTTGATATTGATTTATAATAAATTTGTGCCGTTTGCCAAAAAACGGCACTTATTTTTGTTATACAACGCGTTTTTTTCATTTGGAATAGGTTACATTATTATGCTATAATTATGGGTAACAGGTTACTAGGAGGAAAATCATGGAAAAACTTAAAAATACAGCATTATCACTTTTTGGAAACCAGCTCGGTCTTCACGAACGTTTCTTTAACTTTGCAAGCCTTGGTGGCGCTGCGGCAACTGTTCTTGCCACAGTTGCATCCGGTATTTCAATAGCTCGTTATGCAAAGCAAATTGGTGTTCCTTTCTGGACCGTCGGTGGTCCTGGTATGATCATTTGCTTTACATGTATTCTTTTCTTCCTTTTGACATTTGCAATTTTCCATATCACAAAGAAGCTCAATTTTGCGATTATGCTTTGCCTTATTGGTCTTAACTTTGTACTCTTCCCTGGACTCTTTATGACAGTTGGTGGAATCGGAAGTGGTATGCCGATTTACTTCGTAATGGGTCTTGTGTTTACCGTCTTGATGCTTGATACAAAGCCGATGATCTTTATGTTCATCATCGAATCAATTTGGTATGTTCTTGTATTTGTATTCTCCGCAAAATATGGCGAAACAGTTAATGATGTATTCTTCATCATGCCATATAACCTTATGTATCTCGATGAAGCAATGGACTTCTTCACAGTAGGTATTTCAACATCCGTACTTGTTAAAGTACTTGCTCTTTGCTTCGAATATCAGCAAAGACGTACTAATGAACTTTTAAAGCAACTTGAAGAGCTCTCTGTTAAGGATCCTCTTTCAGGTGCTTACAACAGACGTTTCCTTCTCCGTTACATCGAATCAGGTATTGAAAAGCACAAGGAAACACGTGCTCCTCTTTCAATCATCATGTTCGATATTGATAAATTTAAGCGCGTAAACGATGACTTCGGGCACCTTGTTGGCGATGATGTTATCAAAGGATTCTCAGAAGTTCTCCTTCAGAGCTGCCGTAACTATGACGTAGTTGCTCGCTACGGTGGTGAAGAGTTCATCCTTGTAATGCCAGGTGCTTCTGAAGAAACAGCTTTTGCTCGTGCAGAACAAATTAGAGCTAAAGTTGAAACAACTAGTTTCTCAGATGAGATTGATAGACCTGTAACTGTCAGTGGTGGTGTTGCTGCATATTCAACTGCATTTAACACTGTAGAAGAATTTATCGCAGCAGCTGACGAGCATCTTTACACCGCAAAAGAAACCGGTAGAAACCGCATTATCTGGCGAGGTTCTTCCGATAAGAGGTAAAAAAAGAATGAAAGAAAAATTCAGAGCTCTACTTGAAGAACTATATGGCGAACATGTGCCAACAAAAAGGAAGTTCTTCAACTTCGTTTGTTTTGCAGCTCCACTCTTCTCTCTCGCAGCAACGATAGTTAACCTTATTTCAAGATCAGTCCTAGATGATAACTCATCTATTGGACTTTGGGCTTGTATTGTTTGCACAGTTGTATGTGCAGGGCTTTATCCACTTTCAAAATCATTTAAAAGTATCGACGTTCTTATTTACATAGTAGCTTTGGGCATGAACCTTTTTATCTTCCCATTGCTTTACTTAACTGTCGGTGGTATTACAAGTAGCATGCCGATATTCTTTGTAATTGGTATCGTATTCTCAGTCCTTATGATTGACGACAGAAAGAAAGACATAATTGTTGCTTTCGTCTCATATGCTTGGTACTGTGTACTAATGCTTCTTGACCAAAAATATGCAATCGCTGAAAAGTTTTCAGTTCTCTCTGGCAAACATCTTTATATAGATACCTATCTTGACTTCGTTGTTGTATCTGGATGTATTGCTATTCTTGTAAAGCTTCTCGCAGTCAGCTTTGAGAGACAGCAAGCAAAGACAGATGCTCTTCTTGCGCAGATGGAAGAACTCTCTGTAAAAGACCCACTCACCGGCGCTTACAATAGACGTTTCCTCATCCGCTATCTCGAGAACAGTATTACCAATGCAAAAGAAAACAATTCAAATATTGCAATAGTAATGTTTGATATAGATAAATTTAAACGCATCAACGATGACTATGGTCATCTTGTCGGCGACGAGGTAATCAAAGCTCTCGCAACAACACTGCTCAAGAGCTGTAGAGATTACGATATCGTATCCCGTTATGGTGGCGAGGAATTCATCCTCGTAATGCCAGGTGCTGTTGAAGCAACTGCACTTAAACGTGCAGATCAGATTCGTGAAATCTTCGGCAAGATGAAAATCGCTGATGAAATTGATCGTCCAGTAACAATCAGTGGTGGCGTTGCAGAACTCTCTGTTTCAATGCACACACCTGAGGACTTTATCAAGTACGCAGATGATAATCTCTACATTGCAAAAGAAACTGGACGCAACAAGATTGTTGGTACAACATTCAACAAAAATCTTCCTGCGAATGCAGAATAAATGATTAA
>JAKSQX010000031.1 GCA_024403955.1 Clostridia bacterium
CGACCTTCCGCTTAGGAGGCGGACGCTCTATCCAGCTGAGCTACGGGCGCATATATGCTATAAAATTTTATCATTTAAAGGTATTAGTGTCAAATATATATAATAATCTAATATATAGTATTAAAACTTGAAATTAATCGAATATATAGTATAATTGTAGGGTAAAAGGGGGATTCTAATTATGAATAACTTTAAAAGAATCATAGCACTCCTCCTCTGCCTCACTTTTGTATTCTGCTTCACAGGATGCAAGAAGAACAAGGCTCAGGAAAAACCTACAGAAAAAGCTACAACTAAGGCTACTCCAAGCGACTACAATCCACTCACAGGTGAGACGGATTTCAACAAAGATTGCATTGGTAAAAGACCAGTAGGTATAACAATTCAAAATTCAGAAGCTCGTTGTAGACCTCAGTGGGGTCTCGCATCAGCTGATGTTGTAATCGAAGGCGAAGTTGAAGGTACAGCAACTAAGTACCTCTGGCTCTTTGCAGATGTAAGCAAAGTTGAAAAGGCTGGTCCTTTCCGTTCAGTAAGACGTGACTTTGTTGAACTTGCAGAAGGCTTCGATGCAGTTCTCGTTCACTGTGGTTGGTCATCAGGCAACTCAATCGGTGCAGCTGAATACTTGAGTAGCACAGGTTATGACCACATCAACGGCGCTGTAAAATGGGGCAACGTTGCTCCTAACGGTTCAAGCGCCGGACAGGAATATTGCTCATACACAAATGCAGAGATGATCACTGATGCGCTTGAAAAGAACGACATCAGAATGGACATCAAGGATGATTATCTCCATCCATTCTCATTCTTTAGCAAGGCTACTGATCTCAAGGGTGGCAAGTGCTCAAGCATCGCTTTCAGAATTGGTAATAACGATGCAAAATTCACATGGAAAGATGGCGCTTACTACGGTTCATACTTCGGTACAGATATGAAGGATAACGATGGCACTCCATACTCTGTTGCAAACGTTATCATCCTCTATCTCAACTCAATCACTTACCCTGATCACTATCACTGTGATATGGACCTCACAGAGGGCACAGGCGTAATAGCATCAAACGGCACATATCAGGAAATCAAATGGACTAAGGGCGAAGGCTCAGATATGTTCAAGTTCTTCGACAAAGACGGCAAGAAGATGAAGCTTAACGTTGGTAAGACATACATCGCTCTTGCAAGACTCTCTAACGCAGAAAAGACAGAAATTTCTGCATAATTTCGGAGGTTATCCTATTGGATAAATTTTTGGAAAAAGTAAAAAAACTGCCTTTAAACTGGGTGATTACAATTGCGATTATTCTTGCGACCCTCTTTATCGCAATTTTCGCCACAGCTTATAAGCTCCCACAAATTTATAAATATGAGAAGGACCTTGCAGGCCGTAGTACAGCCGACAAGAATACCGAGTTCCTCAACAAGTCTTTAATTGATTCTGAGGAAGAGGCTCCATACCTCGCAACTGGTATCAACGGCCTATACTACACTGCAAACTTTGATGGTGAGATCACCTATTATCGCTTTAACGGTGAGACCTTCAAAAAGGTTCGTAGCAATGACTCAATAAAAGTTAAGATTCCTGGCACAAAGAACGAGGTTACAATCTATATTGCCAACTATAACTCTGAGACAATAGGCTACGGTGTTTTCTGCGATAAAAAGGCCAAGGATAATCCTTATGCTTTCATCAAAGTAATCCCTAACAACATTACCGAAAACCACGATTATGTAGCATTTGTCGACAAGACTGTAGCTGATTACTACAAGAACGACAAAGTATATGAAGGCGCTTTTGCATTCTCAAAGAAGAACTCAGAAGTAGAGCAGATTTTCGACCTCAAAGAGGGTGAGGCTTTCATTCCAATCAGTCTCATCGAGGCTCGTAACGACGGTTTCTACTTCTTCAAGAAAAATGCAGACAAAGATGGCTATGGCCTCTACCTTCAAGCAACTATCGGCGGTAAGGAAGTAACAATTTCCGAGAACATCATCCTCCCATATGCTTTCTGCAAGGACGGCGATCTTCTCCTTCTCGAATATGCTAGTGCGTACAGAGATACACTTGAACTTTCAAGTGATACAATCTTCATTCTCTCACAGGTAACTGGAATCACCACAAACTTTGCAAAAGAGTTTAAACGTGATCCAGCCGAGTATATTATCAAGGGCAACTACATACTCAACCCTACAGAGAAAACCTTGTACGACGTTCTTGGTGATACAGAACAGATAATCAACACAGACGTTGCATTTACTGGTGTTGATGACTTTGCTCTCTCAGAAGGTGCAGCAAAAATCGCCCTCGCTGGTTCAATAGGAACAGAGAACGACAAACTCTTCTTCTATGAATTTGCAACAGATAGAATTGGTATTGTTGGTGGTCAGGACATCTTCCTTCTTGGCAATTCAAATATCTACTTCTTAACACCTGACTTTATCAGTTTTGTATCTCCCGGTTCTAACTCAAACTACGTTAAGAACATCGTAATCAACTGGGAAGATCTTTTTTAAAATTTGATAGTTAGTTGTACTAAAGCATAAAAGAACTCCAGAGTCTTCAAACGAAGCTCTGGAGTTCAATTTTTTATTTAAACAATTTATTATAAATCGAGACTAAATTCTCCATATTAAGTTCCTCAATACGCGCGGTACGAGAGATTCTAAGTTCATCTAAAGCCAATCCAAGCGTCTCCTTCGTAACCGAGCCAAAACAGAGAGAATTCATAATCGTCTTACGGCGCTTTGTAAAAGCTGTTTTGACCATGTTGAAGAACTTTGTTTCATCCTCTATTTCACCGCTCTTATCGTGGCGCAGAGAGAGTTTTATGACCTCACTGTCAACCTTTGGAGCTGGCATAAATGAATCTCTTGGAACGAAGAAGAGTTTCTCTGCCTGTGCATAGTAGTTTACAGCGACTGTAACTGCACCAGCATCTCTCGTTCCAACCTCGGCACAGAGCCTATCTGCAGCCTCTTTTTGCACCATAACAACTACCGCTTCTATCGGTAAATTCTCCTCAAGAAGTTTCATAATTACGGGTGAAGTAATGTAATAAGGAAGGTTTGCACACACAACAACCTTCATACCAGAGAACTCATCACCAATGAGTTTCTTCATATCTATTTTCATTACATCGCCAGGTACAATTTTTACATTATCAAAATCAGATAAGGTCTCATTCAGTATTGGCGGAAGACGGTCGTCAAGTTCAATGGCGACTACCTTTTTTGCTCGCTTTGCAAGCTCCGCAGTCAACACGCCAATACCAGGGCCTACCTCTACCACACCGTAGTCGCCATCAGGTATTGCCTCTTTTGCCATCTGTGGGCATATAGAAGAGTCAATAATGAAGTTCTGACCCAGTGCCTTAGAGAAGGAAAATCCATTCTTTGAAAGAATGGATTTTATAGTATTTATGTCGGATAAATTGTACATAAATTATTCCTTACATTACTCCATAGATGTTGTTTACAACAAAGGAGAGAATTAATGAAATTACAGAGCCTGCACCAATAAGTGCGCCGACAAGAATCTTCATCTTGCCAAGGCGAGGGTCTGCCTTGGCTGTAGCAGTTGGTCTAACCACTGCTACGTCGGCGTACTGAGGCATAGCATAACCTGTATCTGCCCAAGCATTAAGCATTCTAAAGAGTTCCTCAACTGCTCTATAAATGAGCTGTGGAGGTGTCTCACCCGGTTCTGCTGTAAGTTTTGCAACGTTTGCACTCTCTGTATCTGCGATACAAGCATACATGAAATACTGTTGAACGCCGTTTTCATCTGGCATCGCAAATACCTTTGTAATTGCACCACCTACGTTGTTCGCAGATGTTGCAAGGGCGCCTTTTGCAAGATTGATAGCATATTCTCTAGCTGACATCTCGCCCTTTTCAATAGTATATGCTGAGACGTATACAACCTTACTTAAATCAACAGCAGAAGTTGAAATGTTACTTATAAAATCAACGGTCTTTGTGTTTGCAAGTGCAACCGTAAGACCCTTAGATTTAAGTTTCTTAGCACAAGCTTTGATGAACAACGCATCATAGAGTTGTCCGTCCTTTCTTGTGCTCTTTTTAGATAGAGAACTGTCGTTCTCAGCCATGCCTGAAAGTGGATCTGCAGTCAAAACTGACATATCCATATTCTCTCTAACGAAAGTAAAGAGGCTGTTATTAATTACGTAGTCGATTCTTTTATCATCAAGTGGCAATACAATAAGAAGTTGTTTCTTTGCTTTAATACCAAAGCCAGAATAAAGACCATCCTGTGTAGGAAGTGGAACTGCTGAAGTTGGAATGCTTGACTGCTCAGCAATAAAGTCATCTGAAAGTTCAGGATGAACGAACTCAATAAGCCCACTAATTGTCTTAGTAGGTTTGCATTTAAGCTGGAACGCATTACATACAAAGTTTTTAAAAGCCTTGTAATATGTAGGCTCCGCACAGGCAACAATAATGCTGTCTGTCGCTACTGCTGTTGAGAGTTCAGTCATAAAGACATTCTCGTTTGTGAAATTCCTGAAAGTGTACTGCTCATCAAGAATTTGTTTAAAAGCATTCTCAATTGCTACTTGTGATTCTTTTACTGCCGGTGTAATTTCAGCACCGAGCGCGAAAAGACTCAAAACCATTTAAATCAACTACCTTGTCATTTTTATTGTGCTTTCCAATGTGAGTATGAAGCATATGGATTTGTCTTCTTGTTTGCATCATACCAAGCCTGTGGATAGCGAGGGTTCTGTGATTTCTCAACCTTTGACCCATCTATCTCTTCACTCTCTCCCTCACGGAGCAAACGTCCGATAACAACAAGACGAGCGTTATCAAACTCATAGCTACATGTGGACAATGTGATAATCTTGTCATCTGGAAGAATATCAACACCTGTTGAGTAAAGTTTACGCTGATTGATTTCAGCTACGAATCCTGCAAATGACTCTGTTGATGAGAGATTTGCAAATGTGTAATCAAGTAAGAAACCGTTATCCTGTGCAGAAGAGCCGTTAGTAATAAATGCACAGTAGACTTTGAACTTATAGTTATTGTAGAGAGTATTGAACTCAATGATTGGGTTCTTTACAAAAGTACCACTCTCCTTGTAGTCGTGAAGACGTGAGAACATCTGCTTATCTCTACGCATAGCGTGACCATAGATAACTGTGTTGAGGTCTAAGCCCTCTTTAAAGTTATTACCTGCGCTAAGGAAAATTGTTCCGTAAGCGCTGGACTGTTTATTAAAGTCATGCTTCAAATAATATGAATCATCAGTTGTCTGAACTACTGGATAGTCAATACCTAGACCAGGAATTCTAATCCAACCAATAAGATCAGTGTTCATTGCATAAATATCAGCAAACTTGGCCTGCATACCTGATGGGAAATTGATATTTGGATACCTAGCATAGATATCTTCCCAAGCTGCTTCACTGTTCTCTGATGATGACATCATATCTGCAAGTTTATTTGCGTCCTTAGCGTTTGACTTAGAGCCAATGAAAGAATTGAGGAAGTAGATTGCACAAACAATAAGAGCGATTGCAGAAATAACTGCAATTATCTTACGAATTATTTCACCAACGGAATCATCACGATTAGGGAATGTTCTGTAGATAAATCCCTTGAATCCCTTTGGCTTTGCGCTCTGCTTTTCTTCAACCTGAGCAGGAACTTCCTGTGGAGCAGCAGCTTCGGCTGCTGTAGCTGCAACAGCTGCAGTACCTAATACGATTGCCGGTGCTTTTGATGCTTCCTTTTCAGCTTTCTTAGCTGCTTTGGCTTCAGCTTTTGCTGCTTTCTCGGCTGCGCGTGCCTCTGCCTTTGCTGCGCGAGCTGCATCTCTCTCGGCTCTTGCTGCCTCTCTAGCTGCACGCTTATCATCCTCTGGATTTACCTGAGGCTGAAGCCAAGACATATCTTCCTTCTGCTCTGGCTGTGGGGTTGAAGCAACAGGCGCTGGTGCTGGCGCTGGGGCAGGTGCAGGAGCAACTGGTGCCTGTGGAGCAACTGGTGCCTGTGGTGCAACTGGCACTACAGGAGCTTGAGGAACTACAGGCGCAGGAATAGTCTGAGCAGGAGTTACTGGCGCTTCATTTCGCCCACTGGAAGTTTCAGTTACTCCTACGCCTTCTGAAAAAGGGCGCTTCTCCTCCTGTACTGGAGCTGGTGCCTCCTGTGGCTGTGCTGGAGCAACAGGCTGTGTAGGCGCAGCAACAGCAGGAGCACCTGGCATTACAGGAGCCGCATAAGTAGGTGTATATGTTGGCTCTGGAGCTTTAGCTTTTTCCTCAAAGTTCTCGAGCATTTTATCGATGTTATTCCAATATTCAGGAGTTTTATCCTCTGGAGCTACAGGAAGTACAGTAGCATTTCCTGATGCAGTATTAATTACAGCATCTGCAGGAGGTGCTACAACATCTACTGGAGCTGGAGCAGGCTGTGCTGGAGTCTCAGGTGCCGTTATCGGCTCTGGCCTGGGAGTAGACTGGTCTGGCACTGGAGCTACTGGAGCCTCTGTGCCATTCATTGATGAGAACATGCTCTGCATTGAAGCCATGAATGAAGATGGAGCCGCTGGAGCTGCTTCGAAAGCAGGTGGAGCTGGATTAACTTCTGGAGCTGGTTCTGCTGGCTTATTGAAAGCTGCTATTGCAGCATCAAATGTAGGGGTCTCTGAAACTGTCTGCTCTCTAGCGCCTACTGCGAGTGAGTTAGAGAATATATCTCTGTCCTCATCAGTAGTTATATGAGAAGCTGCTTCAACTGCAGATAAATCATAGTTTGCTGTTGTTGAAGTGAACATTGCTTTCTCCTCAGCTGTTGCAGCCTTTGAAGCTGCCTCTACTGCTGCTGGATCAAAGTTTGGTGTCTGTGAATTAAATGCATTAAAACCATCAAGTGTATCAGGTTCTGAATTATCATCGTCCATAAAGCCACCAAAATCATGGCCTGATGAAATTGAATCATCCTCACCAAAACCATAATCAGCAAATCCAGCTTCCTGAATGATTACTTCTGGTTCTGCCTCCTGTGCTGGAGCATCATAAACTGGTGCTGGAGCTGGAGCATAATACTGAGGCTGAGCATAGCCCTGTGGTGGAACTGCATAGCCCTGTGGAGGCACTGCATAACCCTGAGGAGGTACTGCATAACCCTGAGGAGGTACTGCATAACCCTGAGGTGGTACTGCATAGCCTTGAGGTGGTACTGCATAGCCTTGAGGTGGTACTGCATAGCCTTGAGGAGGTACTGGCTGAGCCTGTGCCTGTGGATCTACATACTGTGGTTGCTGTGGATAATTATTGTTCTGATCTGCCATGATTAATTCTCCTTATCCTTGTATATGTCATAAGATTGTACGTATTTATTTACGAAGTAAGTGCCCGCATTCTTTTCACTTGCCTTCTTTTCAAGTCGGGTGCTCTTAAAGAGAATACCCATTGAGAAAATGAGCACTACTATGCAAATAATGACGAGACCTTTTCTAATAATCTCTGTCATTTCATCACCGTGAGTAGGGATAATCCATGAGAGGAATTTAGAGAGATTCTTGTTCTTACGAACAGGTCTTGCTCCATCGTTCCAATCTTTTGAATTAGCAGCCTTATTCTCCATATATGGAAGCTTAATCTCAGTGATTGGAGGCTTCTTTGCCTTCTCCTTTGAGGCCTTCTTTGCCTCCTCTGTTGCAAGCTTCTTAGGTGGAGCTGTTTTCTTTGCCACTTTTCTCTTCTGTGGAGGCTTCTTAGCTGGAACAGGTTCCTCGGCGATAATTTCACCGATGTTTTTCTTTGCAGCCTCTTCCATTTTCTTGGCTGCTTTTTCTTCCTCTTCCTTCTTAAGACCTGCCTCAAGATCAGCGAGCATATCAAGACTGCTCTGTGAAAGTTCTTCTTTAACTTCTGGCTCAGGTTTTGCCTTTGGAAGTTCGACCTTTTCCTCAACTGGTTTCTTAGGTGGTTGCCTCTTTACTGGCTTCTGAGTTTCTGTTCTAGTCTTCTTTGTCTGACTAGGTTTCTTTGCAGGTTTCTTTTGCATGTTCTTTGGAGGCTGTTTTTTCTCATCAATAACCTCTTTTGGAACTTCGATATTAAATAGAGTTATGTTACCGTTTTGTTTTTCATCCATAGGTTAAATGTCCTCCAAATTATTTTCCAAATAAGCTCTGGCAAATCTTAACGCCACGTACGCTGCGACCTGCCTGTTGTAATCTCTTTTTTCTTCTGTGCCCGTCTCAAGTGCCAAAGCATATGCTTTACCACCTGCCACAAGGCCGATATATATCTCGCCTTCATCGTGTCCGTCATCCGGTCCTGGACCCGCAACACCTGTAATGCCAATTCCAATATCAGCATCGGCGACTTTCTTAATCCCTACTGCCATCTGCACTGCGGTCTCAGCATTTATTGGCCCGCTCTCATCTAAAAGACTATTGCTGACCCCTAAAAGCCTATTCTTAACATCATTTGAATATGAAACAATTCCACATTCAAAGACATTAGAAGCACCTGGGATATCTGTAAGACTCTTTGCAACAAGCCCTCCCGTACAAGATTCTGCAAAGGAGATAAACATGTGATTATGCATAAGCAACCTTACGACATCATATGCTACAGCAGGGATATCAATTTCCCAATCTCGTATTTTCTTGTCAAAGTGGACCATCTCATAGTCCATACAATCACCTCTTAAATATCAAGGGAACAATCTATTACTTTGACCTTTACACCATCAATGGCTTTTTTGATAAGACCTTCCATATCGAGTGCCTTCTCAGCTTCCTCAACCTCCTCAAGTGTTGGGCGAAGTTTTGGATGCTTTGGAGTAAAGACTGTACAACAGTCCTCATATGGCTGAATCGAAATATCAAAAGTATCTATCTTCCTTGAGATGTCAATTATCTCAAGTTTATCCATACCAATAAGTGGACGGAATACTGGTATAGTGGCGACGGCGTCTGTGCAGCCGAGTGCAAGCAAGGTTTGGCTTGCAACCTGCGCGAGACTTTCACCAGTGATAACTGCGCCGGAGCCCTGGCGCTTTGCAAGTTCAACTGCAATACGCATCATCATACGACGCATAATAATTGTGAAGAGTTCCTCTGGACAATCATCTTTAATGTGTTCCTGAATCTCTGTGAAAGGTACTACAAGGAGGTTGATACCGCCACTGTACTTTGACACCTTACCAAGAAGTTCATGAACTTTCTGCTCTGCGCGCTGGCTGGTGTATGGAGGCGAAGCGAAGTGGACAGCGTCAAGGACGAGTCCGCGCTTTGCCATAGTCCAGGCAGCGACCGGGCTATCAATACCACCGGAAATCATAATGGTCGCGCGGCCAGATGTGCCGACAGGCATACCGCCCGCTCCCTTTATTTGATTTCCATGGATAAATGTATATTTCTCACGAACCTCAACATTTACGACGAGGTCTGGGTTATGAACATCAACTTTAAGATGTGGGAAGCTTGAGAGAATTTCACCACCAAGTTCTCTCGCAAGTTCAGGAGATGTAAGTGGGAACTTCTTATCCGAACGACGAGCTTCAACTTTGAAAGTCTTTACTTCTCTATATGTGTCAGCGAGATACTCAACTACAACTTTGCGCATGACATCCATATCTTTTTCACATGCAGCTGCACGTGAAAAGCCCGCAATACCAAAGACACGCTTTAGAGCATGGGCTGCAGCGTCCATATCTGGATTCTCACAGAGTGGTTCAAGCATAATTGTCGACTGAGACTTAGTGATGTCAGCTTTAAAAATTGGAGACAATCTACGCTTTATATTTTTTACGAGAGCATCTTCAAAAGTACTTCTATTGAGTCCCTTGAGAGCAATCTCACCATTTTTGATTAAAATGAATTCTTTCATTAACTATACTTTCCTGAGTGATTTATTTGCACGCTTTAAGCAAGAGGCTAAGTAATCAACCTCTTCTTCCGTATTGAAGCGAGAAAAACTAATACGAATTGCCGAGTCTATGATTTTTGAATCTAGACCCATACTTGTCAAAACATAACTCCTATGTCCCTTAGAACATGCAGATCCAGTTGAAACATATACGCCACATTCTGAAAGGAAGTTACGAAGCACCTCTGCAGGTACACCGAGGAGAGATATATTCAAAATATAAGGGAAATCTCCCTTCGAATTAACAACCAAATTCTCCTCTGTCTCAAGTTCAAGTAAAAGTTTTGATTTAAGCTTCGCAACATGTGCAGAGTTCTTATCAATATCTCCAAGTTCAGAAACCGCAGTACCAATACCAACTATTCCTGGCATGCCATGAGTACCGGAGCGAACTCCACTTTCCTGTCCACCACCGAGGATATATGGGGTAAGTCTAACTCCCTTCTTCACAAAAAGAGCGCCCTGTCCCTTTGGACCGTGAATCTTATGAGAACTTATGCTCATAAGATCAACACCTAGTGTATTTACCTTGCAAGGCAATTTACCAAATGCCTGTACAGCATCAACATGGAGAAGCGCAGGAGCATTTGCTCTTTTAATTGCCACTCTTGCCGCTTTGATTGGCTGAACACTGCCAACCTCGTTGTTAACGTACATGATGCTGACAAGAATTGTCTTATCATCAATGTTTTTATTCAAATCCTCTTCACTGATAAGACCGTTCTCGTCAACTGGAAGTTCAATTACTTCAAATCCCTCTTCCCTAAGTTGTTTCATACACTCAAGAACTGAAGGATGTTCAATACAAGTTGTGACAATACGGTTACCTCGGCGACGCAGAGCATGTGCCGTTCCCATTATTGCAATATTGTTGCTTTCAGTACCGCCAGATGTGAAGTAAACTTCCTCTGGCTGGCATCCGAAAGCCTTTGCAATTGCGGAGCGAGAAGCTTCTAACTTTGCGCTAGCCGCATCACCTAAAGCGTGAAGAGATGAGGGATTACCATAGTCAGACGTCAGTACCTCTACCATAGCGTCAACAACAGCCCTTGTTGGCTTTGTCGTGGCACTGTTGTCAAAATAACATTCCAATGGTTTCCCCTCCTTAAATTAGAAGAATAATGATTTGCCCATGATACCCGAGAAGGCAAGGCAAAGAATTGCGATATACATAAAGAGAGCAGGAGTACCTCTAAAACTAAGTGGTGCTTCAGTATTCTCTTCAAGATTACGCATACCAAGGTGGATGAATGCTGTCGCAATAAGGAATGCAACACCAGCTCCAAGACCCTGCGCAATTGCTTCATGAACACCGTATGTTGCTCTCTCTGTGATAAATGGGATAGCAAGTACGATTGTGTTAAAAGCAGATACAGCTGTCTGTCTAAAGAACTTCTCAATCTCTAAATCTGACCAGTCAGATTTTCCAAGAAGAACCTTCAAAATAGCAACTGAAATGAAATAAACAATTGTAAGTACACCGGCATAAACTGCAAGCGATACAATAGTTGAACTGTTCTTCATTGCTGGAATGAAGAGTACCACTCTACAAATAAGGCTTGTTACAGTTGAGAAATAGGCGATCATGATTGAGAAGAGCATGATCTGTCTAGGTCTTGCTGCAGAACGGATAGCCTCACTTGAGCCATAACCACCAGTAAATACCAAGTTCTGTGTGAAGCAGACATAGATAAATGCTGCAAAGAAAGCTGAGATTAATTTCATTCGTCCTCACCCTCCTTTGTCTCCTCTACTACTTCTTCAGTAGTAGGTCTTGTCTGTTTCTCTTGGCCACGCCTATTAAGGATTTGGCGCTGAGGCTTCTGTTCCTTTGTTGCAGCAACGGCTGCAGCAAATCTTTCGGCATCCTCGCGCTCCTTAGTAGTTGTACTGAGGTCAAGTGTTACAAATTCAAAACGTGAAGTCTTCTGAGATACAGGAGCTTCAGGCTCATTTATTACAGGGTCCTCTGCTGTAGGAGGGGCAAGTTCTGACTGAACTGTTGTCTCTACAGGAGGAAGGTTTGCTGAACGAAGTTCTTCAGCCTGCTCAAGTGTCATAACCTCAAAAGCAGGTTTTTCCTTTGGAACTTCAATAGGCTCTTCTGGAGTAACAGGAGCCTTCCTAACCTTAGCAGGTCTCTCCTTCTTCTCCTTAACTTTCTTCTGTCTCTTCTGTCTTGGGGCGACAGTTGAACCATCAGCATATTTAGCGCCGCGGAGAGCAAGCTTAGCTTTGTTACTACCCTTAATGTTTGTTCTTGAATTTTCAATAAGTTCATCTGCGAACTTAGGATCAATCTTTCTGAAGTAAACGCGAAGAGCGGCAGCAAGGAAAGCAATCAAAACGAATCCGCCCATTGGCATCATAAATGCCTCCGCTGGATGAATAAATGGAATTCTATGTCCCCAAATTTCACCAGCACCTACAATTTCACGAACAAGACCAACAATAATAAGTACTACTGAGTAGCCAAGTCCAGCACAGAAAGATGTGAAAATTGACTGACCGAGAGTTGCATCTACAGCCTCACGCTCACAGTTTCTAACTACGAGTGGGTTAACTGCAAGAAGTGGAAGATAAATACCAAGAGCTATCATTGTCTCTGGGCTCATCTTGTCAACAATAATCATTGCCGGTACAACAACTATCATTCCAACAACAGTGTAGAGACCAAGTCTTACCCACTGTGGAAGATATTTGAGTAAAAGCGATGTAATAAGCTGTGCAACAACAAGTGTCACAATTGTGATAGCGGACATAATAAGCGCCGCTTTAAGTGATGTACAAATTGCAACTACAGGACATAGGCCTATAGTACCAACTAGTACAGGATTCTTTACTAGAATCTCTTGGAAGAAGTTATTATTCATTGCCGTTACCTCCTTCCTCATTGTTTTCAATTATGGAAGCAAGTAAAGCCTCAACCTCAGCAGCAATCTTGTCATCTTCAGGAGCTACTGGAGCAGGCTCTGGCTCTGGAATAGGTTCCGGAGTTAAAGGTGGAGCTGGAACTGGAACTGGAGCAAATTCCTGATTTGAACTTGCCTCAACTGGAAGTTCGTTCTGAACAGAGGAAGTATCTTCTTCCTCAGTCTCCTCTTCCTCCTCTGGACCATCAGCCGGTTGAAGTTTTTGCTTCTTCTCTTTGTTCTTCTTTATGAGAGCAAGAAGAGTTTCAGCGAGGTTATCAAATACGCCTGAAAGAGCATTCATAATGAGAACAACGAAGATTACGCTCTCCTCATATGTGCCAACTCGGCGAAGTATCATTGTTAAAATACCTGCAGCCACACCGTACAGTACGCGGCCAGGATTTGATCTTGGCGATGTGGCTGGGTCAGATAAGAAGAATACACCACAATAGAAGAGAAGTCCTGCACCAAGTTCCATAAGAACTGAGTACATACGACCAGTCATAATACGTGGGAATAAGAATGCAAGAATTGCACATGTGAGCACATAGCTGAATGTTACAAGCGCACCACTCTGTCTACGGATGACAAGGTAAAGGAATGTACCAATCATCAGAATAAGACAAGATGCGCCCATAGGGCCAGGTACTCGACCTACAAATACGTCAAGAACATTCAAAATATTTGTGCCAATTGATTTTGACTGTGCGAGCATCTGAGCTAAAGATGTTCCAGATACGAAAGATGTTGAGGTAGACACCTCAGTGAGTTTGCCAATAGCAAGGTTTGGATATGCAAACACAAGAGATGGATAACTCAGTGTTACAAAAGCAATACCTACAGCTGCTGGTACAAACGGAGTTGTTGTCGTATCACCAAATGGAATCTTTGCAACAGCTATTGCAAATATTGCACCTGCTGGTGCGAGCCAGAATGGTGCGGATGATGGAAGAGCAAGAGCAACTGCAAGACCTGTAAATATTGCTGAGAGGTCAGCAATACGAGTTGGGTTCTTCTTCATGAAAATGATGTAAGCCGCAACTTCGGTCAAAACTGCTGCAAGTACTGACAAGATTATGCTCCACAAAGCGCGTATGCCATATGTGTATACAGCAACTACTGCAATTGCAGTGAGCATGATAATCATGTCCATCATAAATGAGCGGACTTTGTTCATACGGATGCTTTCTCCTTAAGTTCTGAAATAATTACCTTTGCATCCGGTGCTTTAAAAATTGCACTACCAGAAACAAAAGCATTGGCGCCGGCCTCTGCAGCAACAGAGATAGTATTTGTATCAATACCACCGTCAACCTCAATATACATATCATGAAGACCACGACGTTCGCACTCCTCACGAATAGTTTTTACCTTTGGCATCATATCTGCCATAAATGACTGTCCACCGAAACCTGGCTCAACAGTCATTACGAGAACCATATCTACCATCTCAAGATAAGGGAAGATAGTCTCAGCAGGTGTCTTTGGCTTAATACTGATTGAAGGTTTGCAGCCAAGTTCACGAATCTTATTGATTGTCTCAACTGGGTCAGAGTCTGACTCCACGTGGAAAGTGATAAAATCAGCGCCGGCCTTTGCAAAATCCTCAGCATACTTGAGAGGATCAGAGATCATGAGGTGTACATCAGCTACACTATTCATCTCTTTCTTAAGGCTTTTAACAACAGGAGCGCCAATTGTGATGTTTGGAACAAAATGTCCATCCATAACATCAATGTGCATCCACTGTGCACCAGCATCTTCCATTCTCTTTACTTCTTCGCCCATCTTTGCAAAATCGCAAGAGAGAAGTGATGGAGAAATGATAACCATAATAACTACCTCTTATATAAATAACTAATTTAAAAATAACAATAATCGATTTAGTATATCATACGTCGCGCGAAAAATAAACAATTTAAGGTAAAATTATTAATTGGCAAAAAGAAAACCTCCCGTTTCCGGGAGGTTAATTTTACTTATTCAGTGTCCACTTTTGCCTTCTTTGGTTTGTTCTCTTTTTTCTTTTTTTCTGGGTCTTCTTTCTTTTTTGTTTCCTTCTTTTTCTTAGGCTTTTCTTCCTCTACTTTCTCCTCGGAAACAGGAGTTTTTTCTAGAAGAAGTTCCGCTTCAGGAACTGATGAATCAGCAACTCTATCTTCA
>JAKSQX010000032.1 GCA_024403955.1 Clostridia bacterium
AATCTTATTATGGATACATTCCTTGATGAGGCAGGCGTTGGTGAAGGCCTTAAGAGTACCATTATGAGTGAACGCCCAGATGTTAAATAAATAAACTTGAAGGAATTTTAAATATGAGCGAGAGAATTAATGTCCCTGATATTTTCGGAAGCCTCGTGTTTAACGATGAGGTTATGCGCAAGCGCCTTCCAAAGGACACATATGAGCAACTCAACAAACATATTGAAGAGAGGAAGCCTTTAACATTTGAGATAGCACAGGAAGTAGCTACTGTTATGAAGTCCTGGGCTGTTGAAAAAGGTGCAACACACTTTACACACTGGTTCCAGCCAATGACTGGTATCACTGCTGAAAAGCATGATAGTTTTATCAAACCAGTGGGCGAGGGTAAAATCATAATGAACTTCTCTGGTAATGAACTTATCCATTCGGAGCCGGATGCTTCATCGTTCCCAAGTGGCGGACTTCGTGCAACATTTGAGGCACGTGGTTACACAGCGTGGGATCCAACCTCTTATGCCTTCATTAAGGATAATACTCTTTGCATACCTTCCATCTTCTGCTCATATGGTGGACAGGTACTTGATAAGAAAACTCCACTTCTTCGCTCACTCCAAGCTTTAAATAAACAGGCAATGAGAGTACTTAATGCTCTCGGTAATCCATATGGTGCAACAAGTGTTAACGCGTATGTTGGCGGCGAGCAGGAATACTTTCTTATTGACCGCGACCTCTACAACGAGCGCGAGGATTTGCGCCTTACAGGTCGCACACTCTTCGGCGCCAACCCTCCAAAAGGACAGGAGATGGAGGACCACTACTTCGGTACAATCAAACCTCGTGTTAAGGAATTCATGAATGACCTTGATATTGAACTTTGGAAACTTGGCATTTATGCAAATACAGAGCACAATGAGGTTGCTCCAGCTCAGCACGAGCTCGCACCAATCTTCTGCGACGTAAATACTGCAACAGATCAGAATCAGCTCACAATGGAGATTATGAAGATTGTGGCAATAAGGCATAACTTGGCTTGCCTCATCCATGAAAAGCCATTTGCTGGTGTCAACGGTTCTGGTAAACATAACAACTGGAGCATCTCTACAAACAACGGTGTCAACATTCTTGATCCGGGCAAGGATCCAGCTGAGAATAAGATTTTCTTACTCTTCCTTGCTGCTGTAGTTAAAGCAACAGATGAGTATCAGGATTTGATCCGTGCTTCTGTTGCAAGCCCAACAAATGATTTGAGACTCGGTGGTAACGAGGCACCTCCAGCTATTGTTTCTCTCTATCTCGGTGAGGAACTCACAGGTATTGTTGATGCAATTGTTAGTGGCGAACACTTTGAGGGTGTAGAAAAGAAGGTTATGAAGTCAGGCGTTAAGGTAATCCCTCGCTTTGATAAGGATACCTCTGACAGAAACAGAACTTCTCCATTCGCTTTCACAGGTAATAAGTTTGAACTTCGTATGGTAGGTTCATCTGCATCTTTAAGTACTCCAAATGTTGTTCTCAACACTATCGTTGCTGAGGAGCTCTCACTCTTTGCTGATAAGCTTGAGAAGATGGTCGATACTGATGGTGCAATGAACAAACTCATTGAGGATTCTTTCAAAGAGCATAACCGTATCATCTTCAACGGCAACAACTATTCTGATGAATGGGCAAGGGAAGCAGAGAAGCGTGGTCTCTCAAATCTTAAGACTACAGCTGATGCTATGTCTGCTTATCTTGATGATAAGAATGTTGAACTCTTTGAGAAACATAAAATCTACAACCGTGAGGAACTTGAGGCTCGCTATGAGATAACTCTTGAGAATTACTGTAAGTCTCTTCATATCGAAGCAGTTACTATGCTTGAGATGGCTAAGAAGGATATCACACCTGCAGTATGTGAGTATATGGGCACTCTTGCAAACACAGTTGCTACAAAGAAATCTGTTGATAAATCCCTTAGCTGTAAGCTTGAGAGCTCTCTCCTTGAGAAACTTTCAAAGAATTCAGACAAGCTCTATGAGACTTCAATGAAGCTTGCAGAGGACGTTGTAAAGGCTGAAGACTTTACAGATATCACTAAAAAGGCAGATTTCTACCGTGACACCATCTCTTCTGACATGGAAGAATTACGTAGGTGCGCCGATATTCTTGAAAGTAACACTGCAAAAGACTACTGGCCATTCCCAACATACACAGATCTTCTTTATTCTGTTGTTTGAATGAAGTGAGCCTTGACGACAGTTCGAAATTCCATCCTGTCGTAAAACAAAACTAGGAGATGATCTTTTTGAAAAAAGATAATCAAACAAAATATCTTGTGGAGTCCGGCCTTATTGCCGCTCTCTATTTTTGCTTAAATTTTGTGTCGAGTGCAGTGGGCTTAAGCTATGGCCCAATTCAGCTCAGACTCTCTGAGGCACTTTGCCTGCTTCCGGTTATTATGCCGTCTGCAGTGCCGGGCCTCGCAGTCGGCTGCGCGCTCGCAAACATAATGAGCCCATACGGCGTAGTTGACGTCGTTGTTGGCTCCTTGGCTACGCTCGTCGCAGCCGTACTTGTAAGGCGCTGCCGCAAAGTTACTTGGAAGAACATTCCTGTTCTGTCCGCGCTGATGCCCGTTTTGATAAACGGCATCTTCGTCGGAGCAGAAATCGCGTTCTTCCAACCGTCTTCTGGCGCCCGCGCCGTAACTTTCCTTGTAACTATGGGTGAAGTAGCCCTCGGTGAAATACTTGCAATGGTACTCGCAGTACTATTGCTTAAAGCAATTGGAAAACGTTATAAGGCTTTAGATAGGAGGAAATGATTATGTCAAAAGCTAAGGTTTATGTACGTCACTTAGAAGCTGCTTATCAGACAGAGAGCAGAACTAAGTTCCTTCCATTGTCAGAGGAAATGACAAAGGAAATCAAGAAGACAGTATACGAGATTCTTGATGAAGCTGGCGGGGAAAAGCTTCTCAAGTCTTCAAAGAACGTATACATTAAGCCAAACGGAATTGACGGTAAGGCTTACTGTTACACTCGTCCAGAACTCGTACGCGCAGTAATTGAGTACTGGAAAGAGCATGGCGCAAAGAAGATTTATCTCTTTGAGAACTCAACTCAGAGTAACTTCACACGCCTTGTTTATGAGATTACAGGTTATGCTCAGATCTGCCGTGAAACAGGTGCTATTCCAGTTTATCTTGACGAAGGTCCTGGTGAGATCTTCAAGTTTAAGGGTAGTGACGAGTACCAGTGTGATGAGTTCGAACTTCCAAAGTTCGTAATAGAGAACCTTATCAAGGATAAGGATAAGAACCTCTACATCAGCCTTCCAAAGCTCAAGACTCACTCTATGGCTGGTATCACAATGGGCGTTAAGAACCAGTGGGCTTTCCCACGCCAGGAGCACAGAGGCTATGATCATAACTCCCTTCTCGGTTCTAAACTTGCTGATGTACTTTCATATGTACGTCCTGATTTCACAATTATCGAGGGTGTTGAGGGTACAATCTACGGACATTACCCAGTAACAGCTCTTGCAGATACAGCAGTACTTCCACTCAAAGTATTGGTTGCTGGCGCAAACGTTGTTGCAACTGATATGGTTGGTGCATCTGTATTTGGTCTTACAGTTGATGATATTCCACACCTTAAGTTCGCTATTGAGCGTGGCCTTTCAGAGGGTGTTAAATCAATGGCTGACATTGACATCGACGGCGATGTATCAATGTATGGTGAGAAGTATCCTACAGACCTCTATGACTGCTATCCAAAGGATGTTAAACTCATCTTTGGTAAAGAGATGGCATGTAAAGAGGGCTGCGTAAACAACCCACTTACACTTCTTCAGATTCTCTACAACGACCACGGCGGAAAAGGTGGTTGGACAATGGTAATGGGCAAGGGCTTCGACCTTGATGAGATTGATGCTATCAAGGGTAAGGTTCTTGTAGTAGGTCATTGCGCAATCGACGAAGTAGGCGACAGACTTGTTAAGAGACTTGGTAAGAAGAACGTATACTTCAGTGGCAAGTGCAACGAGCTTGCAAAGTCTGCTGCAGCTATGTTCCACCTTATGAAGGTAAGTCCAATGGAGTTTGCTCCAGTACCACTTACTACTTCTGTTAAATGTGTGATTCTTTCTAAGATTCATGGAACTAAGGCACTTGTTCCAAGTCTTATTTCAAATTACATAAAGACAGTTTAATTTTAGGCATAAAGAAAGAGTAGCCGTATGGCTACTCTTTCTTATTATGTTATTTAATTATTTAGCTTTAGCTTCCTTAAGGAACTTGTAAACTACAGCTGCAAGTGCGGCACCAGCGAGTGGAGCTACGATAAATACCCAGAGGCAAGCCATTGGAGCGCCGTTGCCAGAAATAGCAGCGATAAGAGCTGGACCAAATGAACGAGCTGGGTTTACAGATGTGCCTGTAAGGCCAATGCCAAGGATGTGTACAAGAGTAAGTGTGAAGCCGATTACAACGCCACCGAATGAGCCGTGACCAGCATCCTTATCTGTAACACCGAGGATTGTAAGAACGAAGATGAATGTTAAAACAAGTTCAACAAGGAGACCTGCAACAGCACTGCCGTTTACGCCAGCAAGGCCGTTTGAACCGAGGCCACCTGTCATGTCTTCAACACCACCGAGTGAGAAGATGCCGAGGAGAAGAGCAGAACCTGCTGTTGCACCGAGGCACTGTGAGATAACATAACCGATAAAGTCTTTAGCTGTCATTCCACCTGAGAGTAAAACACCGAGTGAAACAGCTGGGTTGATATGGCATCCTGAGATGTTACCAACGCAATAAGCCATACCAACGATTGTGAGACCGAAAGCAAGGGCTGTGAGGATGTATCCGCCACCATTAACGGCGTCACAACCAACAAGCATTGCTGTACCACAACCGAGGAATACGAGTGTGAATGTACCAATGAATTCTGCAATGTACTTTTTCATAGTAATTACCTTCTTTTTATTAAATTTGCAAAAACATTATAATTAATGTTGTATAGTTTTTCAATATGATATGTTATATAATATTTGGGTATCTTAAAAAAGGAGGATTTATCATGGCAAAGCACCCTTTCGTCTTTGTACACGGCATGATGGGCTGGGGTACAGACAAAAAGCTCTATAAAGTTCTTCCGTATTGGGGCATGGTAACAGGTAGTTACTTAAAGAAGATGGAGGCTCGTGGCCTCGAGGCCTATGCTCCATCAGTTTCACCACTCGGTTCTGCATGGGATCGTTCATGTGAACTTTATGCTCAGCTTACCGGTACTACTGTTGACTATGGTAAAGCACATTCAGAAAAATACGGTCATGAGAGATATGGCCAGAAATTTGAGAAGCCATTTTTTGAAAATTGGTGTCCGGAGAGAAGCATTCATCTTCTCGGCCACTCATTTGGTGGCCCAACAATGCGTGTATTCGCTGAACTTCTTAAAAACGGTTCAGAGGAGGAGCGTAAGGCAACACCAGCTGGTGAACTTTCACCACTCTTCGAGGGTGGCCACGGTGATTTAATTAAGTCAATTACATCACTTGCAGGTCCATTTGATGGTATCACTTTCCCACATGCACTTCCAAAGCTTGTTGACTACGGCCTTGTTTATGGCCTCGCAGGTTTTGCATCTATCATTGGCAATTTAGGCTCTGGTCGTATCTATGACTTCCAGATGACACAGTGGGGAATCACAGGTCCATATGAAGGCCCACGTGATAAGAAGAATATTCTTAATATCAAAGCAATTAAAAAATACTGGAAAGCATATGAGCATGTATTTTCAGATATCCATGTTGATAGAGCAAAGGAAATCAATGATTGGCTCACAACTCCAGATGCTTATCTCTATGCTGTTACATGTAACGGTACAAAGCAGGATGAAAATGGCAACTGGGTAAGAGATTCAATCATGTTCCCACTCTTTGCTCCATTTGCAAAGTCACTTGGTAAGTTCAGAGGAGCACCTGTTGCAGGCGTTGAATTTACAGACGAGTGGAGAATGAACGACGGTATCGTACCTGTAGCATCAGGCCGTCATCCACTTACAGAGGAGTGGCAGGAATTTGATCCTAAGGCAGCACCTAAGAAGGGCATTTGGAATGCACTTCCAAACGGCTGGGGTGACCACGGTACTATCATCGGTGGTTCTCTCTCATTTATTGGTCCTGGCAAGGGTAAGAAGTTTGTTGATTGCTACGACTACTGGATCAACTATCTCGACAATCTTCCAGACTAATTTGACAGATTTGCAATATATTATTTGACACATTTGATGATTGCTGTTTTGAAACAGTCTCAATAAATAAGAAGAGTGGCCGCAAGGCCACTCTTCTTTTTCTATCCAATAATAATATCTTCTTGTGAAATTGGTTCTTCTGGCTCGAGTTCTTCAACAAAGACCTTATTTACACGTCTCTCATCTGTATCGAGGACAGTAATCTTAAGGTTTTCATACTTGAAGGTCTCACCAGCTTCTGGATAGTGTTCGAGCTGCTCGATACACCAACCACCGACGGTTTCGCTCTCGAATTCGTCGGCTTCGAGGTCGAACTCCTCAAACAGGTCTTCGAGGATCATGTCGCCGTCGACCTCAAGGTCGTCGCCGTGCTCGATGAGCTCCTCTTCGACCTCGTCGGATTCGTCCCAAATCTCTCCGACAAGTTCCTCAAGAACGTCCTCCATAGTTACGATACCGTGGGTTCCACCGTACTCGTTTGTAACAATGGCCATGTGTTGTTTGTTGTTCTTGAGCTCTTCTAAAACGTCTGGAAGTTTCATTGTCTTGTAGACGAAGCAAGGTTCCATAAGGAGGTTCCTTATGTTAAACTTGTCGCCGCTAGCAAGAGAACGAAGGATGTGGTTTACGTGGAGGACACCGATGATATTGTCAATATCGTCCTCGTATACAGGGAGACGGGAGTAAGGTGTCTCCTGGATGAGTTTAAGAATCTCTTTCTCATCGTCGTCGATGTCTATAGCATCCATATCAACACGGGATGTCATGACGTCGGATGCAGATGTGTCAGAGAAGTCGATTGTTGCTTGAATGAGTTCTGATGAGTCACTACTTAAGACGCCTTCATCCTCAGCTGTCTCAATGATTGACTGGAATTCCTCAACGGCCTCGTCCTCATCGTCTTCGTCTATTTTTTCCTTACCAACTATCAAGGTCACAACTTTAACTGTGAGCCAAACGAGCGGGTAGAGGATAATCATTAGAATGCGAATTGGATAGGCGAAAAGCATTGCTTTAACATTTGGCTTTTTCTTTGTTGTGATCTTTGGAATTGTTTCGCCAAAGATGATGATTAAAACTGTAATGATGACAGTACCGAGCCAAGTTGGGAATGTCATTCCAGTTTTTTCATGAACCAAAGTTAAAAGAACAACCATCAAAGATGATGCTGCAATATTCACGAGGTTGTTGCCTATGAGAATTGTGCTGAGTGCATCATCGAAACGCTCGGATATCTCTAAAGCTTTCTGTGCGCTCTTCTTACCACTCTCCGCCTCGTGTTCAAGACGAACAACAGAAGCGGCGGAGAAACTCATCTCAGAGGAGGAGAAGAAACGTGACAGGAATATGCAGAGGAAAATACCTACTGATACTAGAATGATAGGTGTCATGACTCTTCACCACCTTTCTCGGATGGTGCTTGGTCGTCCTCGTCGTAGATTTCACCGACGAGTTCTTCCAAGATGTCCTCGATTGTTACGATGCCGTATGTGCCACCGAATTCATCTTTGATGATGGCAAGTGATACTTTTCTCTGTGACATCTTCTCGAGAAGTTCATCTATTGGGATGTCCTGTGGTGCAAAGAATGGCTCATCGAGGAGTCTTCTGACCATAGGGTATTTCTTTGTTTTGAGGTAACGCTTAATATAGCGACGAATTGAGAGGACACCGATGATGTTGTCCTTGCTCTCGTCGTATACAGGAAGTCGTGAGTGCGTTGAGTCGGTAATGATGTCAAAGATGTCTTTAGGGTCATCTTTGAGGTTTACGCCGACAACGTCAACGCGTGGTGTGCAGATATCTTTTGCAGTAACTTCTTCGAACTGCAAAGCAGACGAGAGCAAGTCGCTCTGGTCCTCGTCAATTACGCCGCTCTCTTCGAGATCTTCGATAATATCGTAGAGTTCATCTTCAGTTACTGTTATCTCAGGCTCACTCTTTGTGAGCTTGCCTGCGAGGTTTCCTATTCCAGAAAGTACTGCTGCCAATGGGGAGAGAACCTTCATGAAAATAAGAAGAGGCCCTGCGCACGTCAAGATACAACTTTCGCTGTTCTTCTTTGCAAAACTTTTCGGTAGCATCTCACCAAGAAAGAATACTATGAGAGTGGTGATGATGGTACTTATAGACACGGCACTAAGCCCCCAGACTTTAGTTACAAATACTGTAACTATAGAGGCTATGGAGATATGGACGATATTTGTGCAGATGAGCAATGTAGTGATTGCCTTATCGAAGTTGTCGAGCGCGTAGAGTGCGCGCTTTGCACGTGTGTCGCCATGTTCCAAATCAAGCTTAATTCTATTTCTAGATACGCTCGAAAGTGCGGTCTCAGTGATTGCAAAATATGCTGCAAGACCTAGTAGTATTAAAATTATTATGAGTGACCCTCGACTGTCGCCGTCCATATACGGATCAAACTCTCCTTTCACGTAATAAAAATTACTTTCAAAGTATATATTAATAAAGAATAGTTGTCAAATTGTACACCTATTATGATATAATATTTTCGTTGAAATTTTAAACAAGGGGTTGTTTTAAATGAAGAAGACTTATGTAGGTTGGCAGGAAGCTGACTACGTTTCAGCTCAGAAGGAGTACACTGAGTCTACACCTATGTTCGGTGAGAACGGCAAACTTCTCTGCCCAGGTTATGCAAAGCATAACGTTTTCGAATACGACAGAAACAAAGTTCTCCATAAGATGCGTCGTAAAGAGTGGGATTTCTATCAGCTCTCTGATGGACATTATATGGTTCAGCTTTCAATTGCTAACATCTCACTCGGTGGATATGTTTCACTTGTACTTGTTGACCTCAAAGAGGGTAAGACTATCTCGGAAGATATGAACCTCTTTATCGGTCAGACAGATAAATATGCACTTCCTCCTAAGGGTGACGTTCCTAACCACATCCATTTCAAGATTGGTAAGGCAGAAGTTGACTTCAACACAACAGAGCTTAAGCGTGTAATCGACTTCAAGTCTCCTAAATCAGAGTGTCACTTCGAGATGGATCAGTATAAGGATCATGAGAATATCACAACTGTTCTTCCTTTCGAGGGACATCCAGACAGATACTTCATGACAACAAAGCAGATGTGTATGCCTGCTGAGGGCTATGTTAAGTGCAATGGTGACACATACAACTTCACAAAGGACACAATGTTTGGTTCACTTGACTGGGGCCGTGTTTGTACTCCATACAGCCTTGTTTGGTACTGGGGTTCAGGCTCAACTTATCTCACAGATAAGGACGGTAACAAGCACACATTCGGATTCGAAATCACATGGGGTATCGGTGACGAGCGCAACGCTACTGAGACAATGATGTTCTATGATGGCAAGGGCCACAAGTTTGAGGCTGTTGACGTTGAGACATTTCCAAAACCTGATAAGTATATGGAGCCTTGGAAGTTCATCTCACGTGATGGTCGTTTCAACCTCACAATGACTCCATTCTATGATCACCACTCAGACTTAAACGTTCTCGTTATGCGTATGCACAGCCACCAAGTACATGGTCTTTGGAACGGTACCGTAACACTCGACGATGGCACAGTTCTTGAAATCAAAGACATGTACGCATTCTGTGAATACGTAGAGAATCGTTGGTAATATCATGCCTACAACATATGCTCATTATAAATATGGTCAGGATGTTCTAGCCGGTCTTCCAAAAGAATATCAGGACCTTATTAATAAGAATAAAACTCTATATGATATCGGCCTTCACGGTCCAGACATACTCTTCTACAGTAATCCTTTGAGAAAACTGTCGAGGATGGGTTCTGATATCCATTACACTCCTGGTAAGGACTTTTTCAACATGGGTAAAACCGTAATTGAAAATGCCGAGTCGCAGGAGGAGAGAGAGGCAGAACTTGCATATCTTCTCGGATATATCTGTCATCACACTTTGGATAGTATTGACCACCCTTACGTGCAGAAATTCATTGATGTTACTGGGGTTTTACACTTTGAGATTGAGATGGAACTTGACCGTGATCTCTTGATAAAAGAGGGCAAGGATCCTTTGGGATTTAACCCAACAAGTCATTTGATTCTAACTGAAAAAGTGACGGAGACGATTTCCAAGTTCTACATTGGATTACGCCCAAGTGATATCAAGACAACTCTCACTATAATGAAGATTTTCCTCAATGAGATTAGAAAACCAAATCCAACTCTAAGAAAGATTATCTTCCCACTTATTGGTGAGAAGGCACAGGGACTCTTTATGAGTTTCACACCAAACCCTAAGTGCGATAGGTCGACTGAGGTTCTTGAGAAGCATATGTTTGATGCTGTTCCAATTGCTCAGCAGACTATTAAGGAATATATTGATTTCCTTGATGGTAGAGCAAACTTACCTGAGCGTTTTGACTTGACGTTTGAGCATGGTAAGGATTGGAAAGATTTGAAAGTATAATAAATAAGAGCTGTCCAAACGGACAGCTCTTTAACTTTTATAATTTGATTTCGTGGTCTTTAAGTACTAACTCTTTGTAGCATTTGTAGCAGAGACCTTCGTAGCTTTCGCTACCGCCCATATAAACCTGGTCGCCTTCGATGATAATCTTTCCGTTTTCATCAAAACGTCCATTTACAGTGGCTTTGCGTCCACATTTACAGACTGATTTGATTTCAGTGATTGAGTCTGCTATTTCGAGGAGCCTCTGGCTTCCAGGGAACATCTTTGTTTGGAAGTCTGTTCTAAGACCGAAGCAGAGAACTGGAACATCCAAGTCATCTACAATTGTCTTAAGTTGATCAATCTGTTCTCTTGTTAGGAACTGGCATTCATCACAGATGATAACGTCAACGCGCTCCGGAAGATCCGCGTATCGGTTGATAATGTTGTCCTCTGGTCCGACAACGTCGGAGACAGCTCCAAGACCGATACGTGACATGAGAACTGCCTCACCGTCGCGCGTATCAGCTGAAGGTTTAATAAGCCAAACCTTGTTGCCTTTTTCCTCATAATTGAATTTTGTCATTAAGGCTTGGGCTGTTTTTGAACTACCCATAGCTCCAAACTTAAAATAAAGTTTTGCCATATCAATCACCGTAATGTATTATACCATTATGAGGTGCATTAAACAATGATACTAATTGCAAATATTATAGATTTTCTTGCATCGATGGTTCAGGTTGGTTCAGGAGTCTTAAAAAGTAAAAGTAAAATATTGATATCGCAGATTGTAATGCTCATAATGCAGACGGTCAGCATGTTTATGCTCGGCGGCATCACAGGTGCCATCAGCAACATCATCTCCTGCATTCGAAACTATCTCTGCTATAAAGAAAAACTGAACTGGCCAATCAAAATCATCCTAATAATCATCCAGCTTGTAATGACGATAAAGTTTAACACTCAAGGCGCACTTGGTTGGATTCCATTTATTGTTTGTACAGTCTTTGTCATCTTCATGGATATCAAGGATGAGATCAAATTTAAAATTTTAGTGACAGTAAGCTTCTTGCCTTGGTGCTTCTATTTCTTTGCAATCAAATCATACACAGGTGGTACCTTTGCCGCCATTACAACATTTACAAACCTCATCGCATTAATCAGCATGATTAAAGATAAGAAACAGGAAGAATAGTATGTACATAGACGAACACGTATACACAACTAAACCAGAAGATACAAACCGTATTTCAGAGGAATACTTAATCTACGACAAGCTCATAGAACTCGGCATACCTTTTGAGCGGGTCGATCACGACCATGCCGACGATATGGAAGCTTGTCGTCTGATAGAAAAAACGCTTGGCGCCAAAATTTGTAAAAATCTCTTCTTGACCAATCGTCAACAGACAGATTTTTACCTTCTTCTCATGCCTGGCGACAAACCTTTCAAAACAAAATACATCACTGAACCTCTCGGTTGTTCAAGGCTCTCCTTTGCAACACCAGAGCACATGCAAAAATATCTTAAAACTATCCCAGGTTCAGCCAGTGCTCTTGAACTTCTCTTTGACACAGACAACGTTGTTAAGCTCGTAATCGACAACGATCTTCTCAAAGATGAATTCATCAGTGGTCATCCAGGTATCTCCACCTCAACCATCAAACTCAAAAAAGAAGACATGCTCAAATACATCAAATCAACCAACCACGAACCAACCTTCATCGACCTTCCCGACCCACGTGATGAATGATTAAGGCGGTAGGACTTTTCCTACCGCCTCATTTTTTTACCTATAAATATCCTCACATAAAACTTCACACTTAACACTACCAAGAGAAATCTCAGATAAATCCTTTTCAAACTTTGAAACCATATTCTCTAAAATAAGAAAACTTACTTCGACATTCTCTTTAAAATCAGCATTCTCAACACTGCCACCATTACTGCTAATAATGTTTTCAAGCTTTCCATAAAGGTTGTAGTCAACAACAGCAGAAAGCCTGGTGTAAGGCTTCATCTCTTTGACTCCGGCAGCAGTCACTGCGATAGACGCAGCGTGCGAATAAGCTCGCACAAGGCCGCCTCCACCAAGCAAGATTCCGCCAAAGTATCGAGTTACGACTACGACGCAGTCCACGACGTTTGACTTTTGTAAAACGTCAAGCACTGGCATACCTGCCGTGCCCTGTGGCTCCCCGTCATCAGAAAATCTACTGGCACCCGACTTCAACACATATGCATACACATTATGCTTTGCATCCCAATGTTTCTTCTTGATGCCTTCAATAAACTCAAGTGCTTCAGCCTCAGTAGTAACTGGTTTAATATACCCGATAAACCTTGATCTTTTCTCGGTGAATTCATCAAAAGTTTCTTTTTCAACTGTTAAATATGAATTTCCCATATTTACCTCAAACTATTTTTTCTTAAAAAACAAATTATTTCTTTATACGAAAACAATTCAATAATGGCTACAAGATTTATCCAAGTAAAATTTTTGTAGTTACTGTATCCTCATGCTGATAGTCTGGACGTGGGATGAGAGTACGTGCATGACCTTCACAGGTCGATGCACAAAGGCCACATCCGAGGCACTTCTCAGCATCGAGTACGGCTTTGCCATTTATCATTTTATTTGCATCAAAGAAGCAACGGCTTACGCACTTGCCACAGCCAGTGCACTTGCTTGCGTCCTGAGTTACAACTTCAGGACCTGCAAGTACCTGGTCCCTACGGCCAGCCTTGTATGCACGGATTGGAACACAGATTTCATCATCACAGTTACATACAACAAAAGTCCATTTACCACTGCTATGGCAATAGAGGATTGAGTGTACAAGGCCACACTCATCGAAATAGCGAATCATATCCTTTGCTTCTTCTGCTGTCTCTATAATCCTGTATGGCTCACCAACACCATTGCGCTTTACATCGAGTTGAGAGTAAAGGTTAGCGGTGTAGAGGAGTGCCATATCTTTTTCTACTGGTTCTTTGAAAGTATTGGTTGCTGTCTGACATACACACTTAGTAACAGCCATACGTGGTGATTCATTACCAGCATTCTGAGTATATATGAAGTCAATAAAGCGGCACACAGCCTCAGTAGATACAACTACTTCACGTGGAAGTGACTTTGGTGTTGCAAGCTTGTTGTAAAGCTTAGTCCTTATCGGACTGTCATACATGAAAGTTGTAGTCTTGAGGATTGCTGGTTCTACAAATCCATATATCCACTGCTGAATGTACTGTCCACGCTTAACTGGCTTGAGTGTTGCTGTCTCTGGATCCATTACCAAACCCTGTGAATACTTCTTTTTCATCTTTGCACCAACCTTTATCAGAATAGTCACAGACATTATACCATACTTTACCATTCGTCGCTACGAACGGTCACTAAAGTCCCAC
>JAKSQX010000033.1 GCA_024403955.1 Clostridia bacterium
GCTCTTCATCAGTAGGCCCTTCCGTCTTTTCTTCTTCACTTTCGTCGGTAGAATCCTCCTCAGAGAATTCCCACTCTTCAACAACTTCAGATGTTTCCTCATCTAAAGCTTCCAAAGTAATCTGTTCGACATCTAGGATCTCTTCTGTAGTAGTCTCTGGCTCATCCTCATCATCAATTGAATAATGATTATAGAGGATAGCGCCGTCCTCATATTCCCAGTCCTCATCGTCAATTGCTTCTGACTTCTTATCAACTGGATCAGACACTATAGGCATACCTGCCATCTCGTCCTGTGTTTCGAGCTTGGACTGACGGTCTTTCTCCTTAAGCTCCTCTGTACTATTTTTAAGAGCATCCTGGGCTCTTTTTAAAAGATCACTCATATCTCTTTACCTTCCTTCTCTCAAATGTTCAAGTCCAATGTTGATTATTTCCTCAACGTGGGTATCACTCAGTGAATAATATATGTTCTGACCATCTCTTCTAGATTTGACCATATTTGCCATCTTCAAGGATTTGAGCTGGTGCGAAACTGCCGACTTGTTCATTCCAACTTCGTCCGCTATATCACACACGCACATTTCCTTGTGCTTCAGAGCATTTAGTATTCTCACTCGCGTCCCGTCGCCAAAGATTTTAAACAGTTCCGCGAGTTCTAAATATTCCTCGTTAGTGCAGTTTTCATTCACGAGCTCTCCTCCTTTCGTTAAACTTTGTTGAATAATTGAACAGTTATTCAACTTTTCAACAATAAATATACCCCTTTATAATCAAAAAGTCAATTATAAAGGGGTAAAAATTACATCTCTTCCTGCTCTGCAATATGTCTCTTACCGTTCTTTGATGTTCTCCAAAGGATCAGGAGATTCAAAAGCGCGAGCAAAACGAAAAGTCCGAGTGATACGAGGAGAAGTCTAACCTTCAAGAAAGCGTAGAAGGCGTAGCCTATTCCTCCTATTGCGAGCGCGATGCCAAGCGCGATGCCCATGCAGAGCGCAACATTCGTATTCTCACGGAGAACCGAGAGCTCATCGTCCCAGACGAGTTTCGGCTGAACGCTGTCTAAATAAAGACCCATATACGAGATAAAGCTTATCGAGAGAATACTTAGAGCAATCGCAACAATAACATATAGTGGATTAACTTTAATCAAAATTGCAGCTGGAATTAAGTACATCCAAATTCCAATAAATGTAAGCACAAATGAAACTAATACTTTGATATCCCACTGCGTATCGTATGGAACGGGGATGTATTTCATAAACTGGAAGTGCTTGCCCTCTCTAGAAATTGCATTTGAAGAGAGCGAGTTGATTGCAGTCATAACAAGTGAGAATACAACCGAACCCATAATCAGGAAAAAGCCAACAATCTTTGGCTTGTTCGAATTATAGACTCTAAGAGCAGTGAGGGATGCGTCATATGTCTGCATCTTAAGAATAATCAACACAAAAACTGGCCAAATAAAATTCGGAATGACACAGTTGGTAAAGAAAGCTGGAGTTCTAACAAGGATCCTCAGTTCCTTTAAAAGATAAGCCTTGAAAGGTGTCTTCTGAACTGAGAGTTCCATAAGCTTATCAAAATCACGCTTCTTTGCCTTGCCGTTTGCTACAAGGTTTTCAAATCCCTTAAAGTAGATGAGTTCTGCAACCAAGAGCATCAAGGCAACCGCGATAACATTAATGAGAATATAGATTAAAAGATCCGGAACACTTCCGTATGCTATAGCCTTCGATATAAAGTGAACCATTGGGAAAATCTTATTGAGGTACTCAACAAACGGACTGCTGTTTTCTGTTATAAAGAAATGAACTGCATCCTCCGCACAAGATGCCAAAACTCTAAAGAGAATTACAAATATCAATATCAAAAGAGCAAGTACGATAGCAATGATTCTCTGAACACTCTCTTTGTTTTTAACGGCCTTTGTAAATCGCATAATAATCATTGCGAGTATGCCGCAATAGCAGAGAGGAACTATTGGCAAAGTAAATATTGCTATGGCGCTCGAAACATATGAGAGTACGCCAGGTTTAGCAGCAAAGAAAAATCCCACAAGGCTCGCAATTACCATAAATATCTGCATTGCATTATCCACGTAATATGAAACTGAGAATTTTGCTGCAACAAGTTCCCACGCCTTTACTGGCCAAGGGCGAACATATTCAATGTCACTCGAAAAATAGAATTCACTGAAAATAACATTGAAGCCGAAGAACAGAGTGAAAAGGCATATCATATGAAATACCATTGCAACACCCAAATCCTCAATATGGAAATACTGAAGGTTATCAACAAGTGCAAAGGTCGTTGCCGCACAAAAGATTGCAACTGGCACAAAAATAAACAAAACGACAACGGCCACGATAACTTTCATAGTTACTCGTGTCCTCTTGTCGTTTGCTTGGCTCATTTGTAATGACTTGATAAAAGCCTTCGTTAATGCTTTGTAAGTTGTCATTCTACTTTTTCTCCGGTCATCTCAAGGAATATTTGCTCAAAATCTTTTCCTGGGTACTTGGAAGTGAGTTCCTCCATTGTTCCATAGAAAATGTCTTTGCCGTGATTGATAATAATTATCTTATCACAGAGTTTCTCTGCAACTTCAAGAACATGCGTCGAGAAGAGAACGCAGTTGCCGGCATTCGCATGCTCGTGCATCATTGCTTTGAGGTTGTATGCAGATTTTGGGTCAAGGCCGATAAGCGGCTCATCCAAAATCCACACTGGTGGATTATGCACGAGCGCAGCAGCAACCATAATCTTCTGACGCATACCGTGCGAGTAACTCTGCATAGGTAAATCAAGGGCATCTGTGAGACCGAAACGTGATGCGAAATTTTCAATTCGCTCGCGACGAACTTCTGTTGGGACCTTGTATATATCTGCAATAAAATTCAAAAATTCAATGCCTTTAAGGCGGAGGAACATATCTGGACTATCTGCGATATATCCAATTATTTCCTTTGCCTCAAGTGGCTGTTTAGCCATATCGAAACCATTGATATTTACTTCTCCACTATCTGGTTTCAATATGCCTGTGAGAATTTTCATCGTTGTGGTTTTTCCTGCACCATTAGGACCTACAAAACCTACGATTTCACCATCATTAACGGTGAAACTTAAATCATCAACTGCTTTTAAGGTATTGAACGATTTAGTGACATTGGTGATTTCTAACATTTGCTCTCCTTAGATTAACTTATCCAAAACCTTAAGTAACTTTTCAATATCCACTGGCTTTGTAATGTGAGCATTCATGCCAGCGGCACGGGACTTCTGACGGTCCTCGTCAAATGCATTAGCAGTCATTGCAATAATTGGGATACGTGCAATGCCCTTGCGGTTCATTGCTCTAATAGCACGTGTTGCTTCATATCCGTCCATATTAGGCATCTGAATATCCATAAGGATTGCGGCATATTCGCCCTCAGCTACCTGTTCCATAACAGCTACTGCAACTGTTCCGTCATCTACATCGTCGATAACAAAACCTCTCTCCTCGAGGAGATCCTTAGCCATATCACGGTTAAGCTCATTATCCTCAACAAGGAGGAGTTTCTTACCGATGAACTTATCACCTGAAACAATGCCCTTTGAAACAGCTCTATCATCAAGTGTTGAACCGCTTACAGCGAGCCTAAATTTGAATTTGAGGATAAACTCAGTGCCAACACCCGGTTCACTCTTAACAGCAATTTGGCCATTCATAAGGTCAACGATATTCTTAGTAATTGTAAGGCCAAGGCCCGCTCCGACAGTTCTATTTACGCTAACTGTGTTTTCACGAGTAAATGGCTCGTAAATATGCTTGATAAAATCATGTCCGATACCAGCACCGTTATCTCTTACTCTAAATTCGTAGATACCGTATCCTGGTTCATCACAATCACGCTGTGTGATTTCGAAGTTTACAGTTCCACCTGGGTCCGTAAACTTTTCCGAATTTGAGAAGAGGTTCAAGAATACCTGATTCATGTGAATTTTATCACAGAAGACATTCTCATCTATAATGCCTGAAAAATCTGTTGCTAATGTGAGTTTTCTTGCCTCGATACCTGGACGAACCATCTCATCGATACCTGCGGCAAGTGCGTAGAGATTGTATGCTTCTTCCTTAATTGAAATAGTTCCGTTCTCAATACGATTAACATCAATGATATCGTTTACAAGTGTGAGGAGATGGTCATTTGATGATTTAACCTTCTTCAAATATCCACGGACCTTAGTTGGATCTTCAGCATTCTCATATGCGAGATCTGTGAAACCAATAGATGAACTCATTGGTGTACGGAAGTCATGTGACATATTTGAAATAAATAGGGCTTTTGCAGCGTCTGCTTCTTCAGCCTTTTTCAAGCGCTCCTCAAGGAGTGTCCTCTCGGCACTTCTCTTTGCGCTTGCAAAAACAAGGTAGATATATGCAGCAAAAGCGAAGCACTCAACTGCAACGAGTATTACAAATGCCTGCTCAGCCTTATAAGCAGCCTGGTTCACAGAACGTTCCGGCGCAACAAGTACAAGTTCACGCTCATCATCTATTGTCTTACGAATAATAGACATATCTTTGATGGTACCAGCGCCCTTGAATACATTATTAAGTTCTGGACTAATCTTCACATCGTGAGAGTTGTAGAGAACATTCAAGGTATCCTTTTCAATTACGAATGCCTCTCCATTTCCATAATAGAGATTAAGTGCGCCTAAATCTGAGTCCTCAGACGTCTTAGCCTTGGCTGCAAGTGCATCTGCAGTAGCTTCGAACTTGGCGTACGCCTCACTTCTTACTGCCTCATTTATGTTGGCGTAAGAATACCATGTACATATGGCAACAAAGGCCATAACGACAACTGTAATAATTACAAGTGTCGTTCTTTTTCTAGGCATTTGCATACCTCCCCACACTAAATGTGACTATAGTATAACATCATTTTGTTAACTTTTCACTATTTTTATAGGTTTTTCTTTACTTTTTTATTCAAAATATTTATAATTAACATAAATATCATATAATTAGGTATATTATCTTTTAAAATGATGATAAAGGGAGGGAAAGTATGGACTACACTGCAAACAAATCCAAAATCCTTATCGTCGATGATTCTGAATTAAATAGATCCATACTATCCGATATTCTAGGGGAAGAATTTGAGATAGTAGAAGCTTGTGACGGACTCGAGTGTATTAGTTACCTTGAGCAACACTATTCGGAGATTTCACTCGTACTCCTAGATATGGTTATGCCAACAATGGATGGCATGGCCGTACTCGATGTAATGAACAAGAAGCACTGGATTGAAGATGTTCCAGTTGTTGTAATTTCTGCTGACCAGCAGCCAGAGAATGTTGAAAAGGCATATAAGCTTGGAGCTACAGACTTCATCTTTAGGCCTTTCGACTCATACATCGTTTATAGACGAGTTGTTAACACTATTATGCTTTATTCAAAGCAGAAGAGACTTGAAGAACTCGTAACTGACCAGATTTACGAGCGTTCAAAGAACAACCGTATGCTTATTTCTGTTCTCTCTCACATCGTTGAATTCAGAAACGGTGAGAGCGGTGCACACTGTCTCAACATAAATACTATCACTGAGAAAATGCTCACTTCCCTCATAGGAAGAACAGATGCTTATGGCATCACAAGAGCAGATATCCCTATTATCTGCACAGCCTCCTCCCTACATGATATTGGTAAGATTGCCATCCCTGAGAGCATTCTTAACAAACCTGGCAGACTCACCGACGAAGAGTTTGCAGTAATGAAGACACACTCAATAGAAGGCGCTAAAATGCTTAACGCTGTTCCTCTTGGCGCCGAAGAGCCACTCATTAAACGTGCATATGAAATTGCACGCTGGCATCATGAGCGTTACGACGGACGCGGTTATCCGGATGGCCTTTCTGGCGATAAGATTCCAATCGCTGCTCAGGTAGTTTCAATTGCCGATGTATATGGCGCACTTACAAGTGAGCGTTGTTACAAATCAGCTTATTCACACGATAAAGCACTTGAGATGATCATGAATGGAGAATGCGGACAGTTCAATCCGCTCCTTCTTGAAATCCTTCAGGAAATTGCTCCAAGTCTTAAGGAAGACCTCGGCAAAGAGACCGCTCTCTTTGAGCAGACAAACAAAGACCTCAAGAACATTACAAGCGAGCTCTTTAACAATCCTGATCTCGCTGGTTCTAACCGCTCGCTCCAGCTTCTTGAAAGCGAGCGCGAGAAGTTTAAGTTCTTCTGGGATCATACAGACGAGGTATTCTTCGAGTACTATGCTGAATCATCAGTTCTCTCCTTCTCACACGGAGCAGACTATCTTGTTGATGGTGGCAGCATGATTGTCGACCCACTTAAACCTGGTTTCTTTGATGACAGACTCAATACTATTGTTGCTCTCGAGCTCGACAAAGCAATGTCTTTGACATCATATGAATACACTGACTTCAAATCAGAAGCAGATTGGAACGGCGTCCTTTATAGAATTGAAGGCAAGACAGTTTGGGATTATGATGACGACGAACCAGTTCTTACTTCTCTCTATGGCCGTGCATATAAATCAGAAAAGGCAGGCGTAGATATCTAATGACAATCAAAGAATGTTATGACTTAATTGGTGCCGATTACGATGGCGTTGTAGCCCGTATGTGTGGCGAAGCTAGAGTCCTTAAGTTCATTCCTAAGTTTGTTGACGGCCCAACATATTCTGACCTTCTCAAGGGATTTGACGAGCAGAATTGGGAACTCGCTTTCCGCGCTGCTCATACAATGAAAGGCGTCTGTGCAAACTTTGGTTTTACAAAGCTTCAGAATTCTTCTTCAGAACTCTGCGAGATGCTAAGACCAGATGTTTACAACGAGGAAGCACCTGCACAACTTGAAATAGTTAAGGCTGACTATGCTGAAACTATTGATGCGCTTGCAAAACTCGATTAAAAATTAAAGCCAGTCTCTTTTGAGACTGGCTCTTTTTTAACTATTCAAGAATTCTTTCAAATTCCAATTTTCAAAATCAGGTATAAAGCTCTCTTTTGCAGCCTCGCTCTCCTGGACAAAGGCTTTTGTTATGCCCAAATCGCACGCAAAATCAACAACTTCATCATACTCTTCATTTGTAAGTTTCCTCTTTAGATCGGAAAAATTATCCTTTTTCTTTTTCTCCTCTTCTTCAAGAACACCCACCAGTGGAGTATACTGACTCATTATGCTGATATAGATTTTATCTCCATATGTATCGTAGAGATACTTAAGAACATCTTTAGAATCCTCTACACAACCCGGAAGAACAAGATGCCTAACAATCAACTTTGGTTCCTCATTAGAAGGACCCACTTGTCTATACATCTCTTCAATAGCCTTTTTTGCAACCTCGAAATAATCAGAGGCATTTGAATATTTCTTTGAGAGCTCCGAGCTCACATATTTTAAATCAGGAAGATAAATATCAACAAGTCCGTTCAAATACTTAATCGTATCAACACATTCATATGAACTTGTGTTGTAGACTACAGGGATACTGAGACCCTCTCGTTTTGCTTTGATAAGAGCACCACGAATCTCAGGCACAAAGTGTGTGGCAGTCACAAGGTTGATGTTCTTTGCGCCTTTTTCCTGCAGGTGTAGGAAGACGCTACAAAGCTCATCAGTTGTGACAACCTGTCCGTTTGTGCCATCTGCGATATTATGGTTCTGGCAAAACACACAGTGGAGAGGGCAACCGCTGAAAAAGACTGTGCCAGAACCAGATTCGCCAGAAATAGGTGGTTCCTCCCACATATGAAGACTGGCGCGTGCAACGCGAATCTCATTTGTCTCGCCACACACACCTTTTTGTCCTAAATTCCTATTCACTTTGCAACCACGTGGGCACAAATTACAATAGTCCATTATCTCTTCATCTGCTCATGTTCAAGTTTTATCTGTTTTGCAAGCTCGGCAGGAGCCCAAGACTTGTTTGTCTCTGTGAGCATTGCCTTATACGGAACAATAATCTCATTTGCTCTAAGTGTTTTTAAGAACTTGTCAAAATCTCCGCCAAGAAGGCCCTGAATTACCATAAGTTCATCGTCAAAGTCTATTTGGCCATCAATAGGGGTGATGTTTTGAAAGCCCGCAAGCTCGCCGACTGATTTTTCAAAGTCGCCCCTCTCTGGGCGCTTTATTCTCACGCCTTGCTTACGTGCAATATTTTCAATCTTTTCGTATTTTTCATCTGTGAAATTGAAGCAAAGCACTATTCCAGTTGATCTTGTTTTCATCATTCTTCACCTTTAAAAAGTTTTGTATACTGAACCTTCATCAATTTATTAAACGGTTTGCTAAATGGTGGCCAAGAGAGAATAAATGCAAGTAAAATTGCAGATAACAAGAACACAATTGGTCCCCAAATTGGTCCAAGACCATTTACAACAAGTGCGCCAAATCCAACATCCATAAGTATGTAAAGAATTGGTCTATGAATAAAGTAAATTGGAAGTGTTGCGGCTCCAATATATGAGAGTTTATTCTGCTTATTTGGTATCAGGCATACTATTGCTGCAGAGAGAATAGTTGAAACAATATACCAACCAAGCCTAAATACCGGACCGAGTGAAGGCACAGCAAATTTTGCATATGAGTTTCTTCCAACAAGCACTGGACGAAGTGAGTAGAGTGCTCCTCTACAAGTGAAAGCGAGTACGACAAGTGTCAAGAGTAGTACAACTGCCACAATTTTCATCCAAGGCTTTCTTGTCTTCTCAATAATCTTATTCGCATCAAGGTAATATCCAAGAAGGAAAAATGGATAAAAGACAATAATTCTAGAGAGACAAAGTACATCTCCAATGCCGTTTGCGTAACCAACAAGCAATGCAGAAACAACACTTACAATCATCATTGGAAGAGGTTTAACATTCCTAAAGCAATATGTCATGCAGAGCCATGCTGCCATAGCAAGCATATACCAAGGAATACCTGCATCTGAGAAAAGATCAAATTTACTGTTATGTCCAAATGAAACTCTCTCAATGAAAATTATCAATTTTAAAAGGACGTAAAGAATTAAATAGGAGATGATTTTATTTACCTGTAGTTTACCATTTTTATACCTCGTAAAAAGACCAGATACAAAGATGAATAAAGGCATATGGACAGAGTAAATTATTGAGAACATGCTCTGCATAATTTCATTTGAGCCAGTAAACTGAGTGATAAAATGTCCCATAACAACGAGAATTATGAGAAGCGCTTTTACGTTGTCCCAAAGATAAACACGAGGTTTACTATCTGCCATATTTTCATCTCCTTTTTAAAGTTTTAAAGGCTAGCGATAACGCTAGCCTCATTTTATTTCTTAAGTTTTTCTACAGTAGTGTCGTAGAAAGTATAAAGTGTCTGTGTGCCATTTTCTAAAATATAGTAATGGCGAATATAAGGAATAAGAAGTACAAGAAGAGCAATAGTCAAAACAATACAAGCTGCATTGCCCGTAAAGAGGACAAGTGCAATCGCTGCAAATGTTAAGATTGCAAAAAGCACAGTGACAATAAGATGAATGAGGCGCTCATGCTGGAAGAAACCTATTTGAATAAGTAGGTCCTCCTGAAGTGCCTTCCACTCCTCCTCTGTATGATCTTTTGCACATTCATCAGTTAAAAACTTGATGTAATTTAAAAGACGTCTCTTCATGTTAATCCTTCTTACTTTAAGAAGCCCTGAATAATAATCTCCTCTGCCTCTTCCTCTGTCATGCCGAAAGTTTCAAGCTTAACGAGCTGATCAGAGTTGATTTTACCAATAGCTGCTTCGTGGATAACCTGTGCGTCAGGATGGTTTGCAGAGATAGCTGGAATTGAGCTGATCTTTGCATTGTCCATAATGATTGAGTCGCACTGTACATGAGCGTGGCACGCATTGTTGCCGACAGCATTAGGGTAGAATACCTGAACCGAGTCATCCTTACCAACTGTACGAGAGATAATCTGTGCAGATGAGCCCTCGCCGTTAAGGTTTACAACCATGTCTGTCTTTGCTTCCTGCTTACCATGTGTCATGAGACGCTCAAGAACATAGATCTTAGCATCCTTTGCGAGGTTAGCTTCTGTCTTTCTGTAAGTTGAGTCAACACCCTTGATCTGAACCATGTCCATCTCACAGTATGAGCCCTCATCCATCTCAACAACAGTAGTTGGATTCATAATGCGCTTGCCGTTACCGTCACCAGCGCCGTAGTGCTTCTCAACATATTTTACAGATGCATTCTTTCCAATGTGGAAAGTATGAATACCGTCGTGCTTTGATTCTCCGTCGCCACAGTTGTGGATACCACAACCAGCAACGATTTCAACGTTTGCGCCTTCACCAATAAAGAAGTCGTTGTAAACAGTTTCCTGTACACCTGACTCAGTGATGATAACTGGGATATGTACTTTCTCAGCTACTGTGAAAGGCTTGATGATAATATCGATACCTGGCTTGTCGAGCTTCTGTCTGATTTCAATGTTCTCAGTAGAAGTTCTTACAACGCCCTCACCGTTTTTACGGATATTGAAGGCGCCATCCGGTGTGTCGACCATATCTGCAATCTCTGCAAGCATCATCTTATCTGTAGGTGTCAAAGAGAGGTCAAATTTGAAATCTTTAATATCCATTATTTTGCCTCCCCTCTAAGATTACACTCACGGGAGAAACTACCAAATTCAGAGAGAAGTTTAGGGAATACCTCATCCTTTGGTCCCTGAGTCTGTACCTTGCCATTTGCAAGGACAATAATTTCATCTGCAAGCTGCATAATGCGCTCCTGATGAGAGATAATAATTACGCTGTTTGTCTCGTTCTTTGCAAGTGTCTTAAATGTATCAACGAGCATAGTGAAACTCCAGAGGTCAATGCCTGCCTCTGGCTCATCGTATATAGCGAGGTTGAGATTACGTGCCATAAGTGTTGCAATCTCAATACGCTTAACCTCACCGCCTGAGAGTGAGTTGTCCACCTCACGGTTGAGATAATCCATAGAACAAAGACCTACCTTTGTGAGGTAAGTACAGCATTCGTCCTCAGGAAGATCCTTACCAGCTGCGAGTGATAAGAGGCTACGAACTGTGAGTCCCTTAAAACGTGGTGGCTGCTGGAAAGCATAACCGATACCGAGGTTTGCACGCTCAGTGATGCTCATATTAGTAATGTCGCGTCCATTGTAAAGGATCTGACCACCGGTTGGTTGCTCAATACCCATGATGAGTTTTGCAAGTGTTGATTTACCACCACCATTAGGACCAGTGATAACTACAAACTTACCATCATCAATAGTGAGGTCAAGTCCCTCAATAATGTGGAGCGCGCCAGAACCATCTTCATTATCAACCTTGAAAGAGAGGTTTTTAAGTTCTAACATATTTACTCCTTAATAAGTTGCTGTTCAATAACGTCAAGAGCTGTCTCAAATCCAGTTCTATCAGCTTCTGTGATTTTACCAGCATCAACAAGTTCTGCTGTTGTAGGGTTAATTGGAAGAGTTGCAAGTACTGGAACGCCAAGTTCCTTAGCAACAGCTTCAGCCTTACCCTTGCCGAAGATTTCAAGTTTCTTGCCACAATCTGGGCATTCAACATAACTCATATTTTCAATGACACCGAGGATTGGAACATCCATCATCTTTGCCATGTTATATGCTTTCTTAACGATGAGTTGTACAAGGTCCTGAGGAGTTGTAACAACTACGATTCCCTTTACTGGGAGTGACTGATAAACAGTGAGTGGAACGTCGCCTGTTCCTGGAGGCATATCTACGAACATATAGTCAACCTCACCCCAGTTAACGTCTGTCCAGAACTGCTCAATAACACCACTGATAACAGGACCACGCCATACTACAGGCTTCTCCTCATCGTCGAGGATAAGGTTGATTGACATAACCTTGATGCCGTTATCAGTTACTGCTGGCTCAATGCCGAGTTCTGTACCAACTGCCTGATCATGAAGACCGAATGCCTTTGGAATTGAAGGACCAGTTACGTCTGCATCCATAATAGCTGTTTTATTACCTCTTGCCTGTGCCTCACATGCAAGAAGAGATGTTACAAGTGATTTACCTACGCCACCCTTACCAGATGCAACAGCGATAACATTAGTTACTTTGCTATTTACGTTAAGTGGTTTCTGAAAATCAGCCTTTTCGCACTTTGAAGAACAAGTGCTGCAATCGTGTGTACATTCTGACATTTATAACACTTCCTTAAATGATTTACTGTTTTTCTCGGAGAGTTTTAAAGAAGTCACTAAGAAGTCTCCCACATTCTTCCTCTAAAACTCCACCATGTATTTCGGGCTTGTGATTAAAATCTAAGCAGTTAAAATCTGTCACACTACCGAAGCAACCGGCCTTATTGTCATATGCTCCAAAGTAGACATTTTTTATCCTGGAATTAACTATTGCGCCTGCGCACATTGGGCACGGCTCAAGTGTGACATAGAGGTCACACTGCCAAAGACGCCAGCCGTGAAGTGTTTCGCAGGCATCATTTATTGCGGCGAGCTCCGCGTGGGCGAGTGCATTTTTTGCGCCTTCCCTGCGGTTTCTACCGCGTCCGACGATTTCGTCGTCCTTTACTACAACGGCGCCAACTGGCACCTCGCCTTCAGCTCCCGCTTCGCGGGCAAGCTTTAGGGCCTCCCTCATAAAATACTCAGCATCCATATCAAAGCCCCACATAATGAACTGTGCTAAAGCAGTCCACAATTAAGAATACAAATGCTGCAACAAGTGGAAGAGCCGCAAAGACGAAAGGAACTGGCTGCCACCTGTATTTACTTTCAAGTTTCATCTCATCTCTATGCTTGTCGATAATCCATACTATAGCGAATACACCGAGGAGTGCACCGACAACATTGACTGCCGCAACAATTGCGACATATCCTGCCGTACCAGTTATCTCGCCAAGGCCAACAAGAGATGTTGCATAGAAGTTATTCATAAAGTGGATGGCAATACCTGTCCACAAACTTCCTGTTTTAATTACGAGCCATCCGATTGCAACACCGAGAATCATAGCAAAAGGAGCCTGCATAATATTGCCATGCATAAGTCCAAAGAAAACTGAACTTACGACAACAGCAAAGACGTCGCCATACTTACGAAGTGAGTTTAATACAACACCGCGAATCGCGAACTCCTCAACAAAGGCTGGAACAACAGCTACCGAAAGCACCTGCCAAAGATATCCGGTAAAGGTTTCCGGAGCAGGCATGTCCGACGTTTCAAAGGCAAAACCAACAGCCTCACCAGCAAGAACTCCCATACTCACAAGGAAGTTACTAATGACCAACGTCAGGAATGCTATAGCCAAACTTGCACCGAAAAACTTCTTGCTGTTAGGCGCTCCAAATGGAAGAGCTGGACTCTCCTTTTGGAAAAGCTTTATGAAAATCAGCGCAATGCCAAATGGAATCAAAATCGCAAACATTGAGAAAAGTGCTTGGATGATATTGAACATTGCCTCCGATGTATCGTAATAATCCATAAGTGGAGTCTTTTTAATGAGATCGACATAAAGATCACTAAAATACTCAAAGCCAAGTACAGCAATGCCTATAATACTAGCGACAACAACGAGCTCTATTTTGAGCTTTTTTGTCATCTTTTCACACGATTTCTTTGGTTCTTCTGGGTAGTCGTATTTTATGCTAATAAAACCGTATTCTGTCATGCTGCACCTCCTTCAAGTTTAGTGGCACGCCCGACGGGATTCGAACCCACGACCTTCCGCTTAGGAGGCGGACGCTCTATCCAGCTGAGCTACGGGCGCATATA
>JAKSQX010000034.1 GCA_024403955.1 Clostridia bacterium
CGTCGACCTCTAGCGTGACAGGCTAGCGTTCTAACCAACTGAACTACCGGGCCATTTTCCCTTCGCCATTTAAAAAGGGTGGTGGGAACAACAGGGCTCGAACCTGTGACCCCCTGCTTGTAAGGCAGGTGCTCTCCCAGCTGAGCTATGCTCCCACACCGTGTCGCGTATTCGCGACGTGTTATAATATACAACACATAAAGGGATATGTCAAGCAATTTTTCACAAAAAAATCATGCTTTTGCAGACTTTAAAATGCGTGTAATATCCGCCTTTGTGAAGGTATATTTTTTGTCGCAGAAATGGCAAGAAACTTCAGTAACTTCATCTTCGAGAAGAGCCTTAAGTTCTTCCTCACCCATGCTGATTAAAGCCTTCTCTACACGGCTCTTTGAGCAGTTACATTTGTAAGCCGTATTCGACTCATCGAGAAGTTCGAGTTCGAAGTTTGGAAGTACTTTTCTGCAGATCTCCTCAGGTGTCAAACCATCAGTGAGCATCTGCGTCACTGAAGGTATATCTTTGAGACCTTCCTCAACCTTGCTTATAGTGTCATCTGTAGCAGTTGGGAGAAGCTGGATAATGAAACCACCAGCTGTGATTATCTCCTCCGTTTTTGGTGCACAGAGTACACCGAGAGCGCAGACTGAAGGCAACTGCTCTGAAATGGCAAAATAACTTGTGATATCCTCTGCAATCTCACCTGACACAATTGGCACCTGGCCAATATAAGGTTCCTTAAGGCCCAAATCCTTCATGACAGTGAGACTACCCTCACGTCCTACGGCGCCGGCCACGTCAAGCTTGCCGAGATTGTTGAGCGGCAAAGAAACGCGCGCGTCACCGATGTAACCGCGTACGTTACCCTCAAAGTCAGAAACGGCAATAACCACACCGGCTGGTCCGTCGCCGTTCAATCTGAGTGTGATAGAGTTGTCCTCACCCTTTAATGTCGCACCCATTAGTGAAGCGGCGGTCAAAAGACGACCGAGCGCTGCCGAACAGACATTAGTCGTATTATGAATTTCATGTGCCTTTGTTGCAATATCAGTTGAATCAGTAGCGATGACTGTGAGGTCACCTGCTGTGGAAATCAAACGTACAACTTTGCCCATTATTTCTTTGCCTTCTTATCAAGTCTCTCAAAGATATCGTCATAACCACCAGCACCATAAGAAAGTGAGCGGTTTACACGAGAGATTGTGGCTGTTGATGCGCCAGTCTTCGCAACGATGTCAGAGTATACACAGTGCTGTGTAAGCATCTTTGCTACAACAATACGCTGAGAGAGTGATTTAAGTTCATTAATAGTGCAGAGATCCTCAAAAAATCTTGCTGCTTCCTCTTTATCCTTAAGTTCAAGAACAGCGTCATAGAGGAAATCTATGTTGCTGTCATTTAAAGGTTTAAAAGCCATAATATTATCTCCTTTTAAAGCGTGATAACATTTTAGCACTGACTTTTCACACAGTAAAGTGTTAAAGTATACAAAAAACCGTAGCACTTTTTGGCGCTACGGTTTTATTTTTATTTCTTTTTAACAACAATCTTTACTTTTTTTGGGGCATCTGCCTTTTTTGAAAGTGAGTTATCAATTAAAGCTTTGATCTCATCAACGCCCTCGCCTTTTATAGCGGAGAAAGGAACTATAGCCTTTGGCTCAAATGGACCGATTATTTCCTTTAGCATCTCAAGATTTCCTGTATACTCTGTCTTGTTGAGCTTGTCAGACTTTGTAAGTGCGACAACAAAAGGAATATCCATCTGATGAAGGAAATCGAGCATCTGAAGATCGTCCTCTGTTGGCTTGTGTCGCATGTCTACAAGCTGAAGAACAAGACGGATATCTCTGTCAGACTGGAAATACTGCTCAATCATTGAACCCCATCGATTGCGCTCATCAAAGCTGTGCTTTGCGTAGCCATAACCTGGCAGGTCAACGAGTCGAGCAACGTCAGCTCTATAAAAATTGATTGTAATTGTTTTACCTGGCTGTGAACTCACTCTAGCAAGGTTCTTACGGTTAAGAATTTTGTTAATAAGCGAGGACTTGCCAACATTTGACCTGCCAGAGAATACAATCTCTGGAAGAGTGCATGCTGGAAGCTGCTTAAAAGTACCAGCTGAGAGTTCATAGTTTACTTGGTTATAGTTCATAGGAGTGCCACCTTAAAGACTTCGTCAAGTTTTGTCACTGGAATAAACTCTATATTCTTCTTCACAACGTCCACAACATCATCGAGGTCAGGAACGTTTTCTTTTGGAATGATAACGGTCTTAATGCCTGCCTTATAAGCAGCCATTGTCTTCTCGCGAAGACCACCAATTGGCATAACCTTACCAGTTAAGGAGATCTCACCAGTCATAGCGACATGACCGTTTACCTTCTTACCTGTGAGGGCTGAGAGAAGCGATGTAGACATAGTCACACCAGCTGAAGGACCGTCCTTTGGAACTGCACCCTCTGGCACGTGAATGTGAATGTCATTTTTCTCATAGAAATCTTCGCTGATTCCATACTTCTTAGCATTTGCACGGAGATAACTAACAGCTGCTTTTGCAGATTCCTTCATTACATCTCCAAGTGAACCGGTGAGTTCAACGTTGCCCTTACCAGGCATAACCGCCGTTTCAACCTTGAGCATCTCACCACCGACTGCTGTCCAAGCAAGGCCACCTACAACTCCAACTTCATTTTGAAGCTTTATCTTCTCCTTAAACTTTGGAGCACCAATGAGATCAGGAAGTTTCGCTGCAGTCACTGTTGTGCTGTAATTCTTATCTTTTACAATCTCAAGTGCAGTTTTTCTACAGATGTTGTTGATTTCACGCTCAAGATTACGCACGCCAGCCTCTCTTGTATAGGAAGCAATAAGTTCCTTAAATGCTGAATCAGCGAGCTTTAACTGGTCTTTATTAATACCGTGGCGTAAAAGCGCCTTAGGCGCCAAATGCTTCTTTGCGATGTGGAATTTTTCCTCAGCAGTATAGCTGTAAAGGTCAATTACTTCCATCCTATCAAGAAGTGGCGCAGGTATGTTGTTTTTATCATTTGCAGTTGTGATAAAGAGCACCCCAGAGAGGTCAAACGGAATCTCGATAAAATGATCAACAAAAGCCTTGTTTTGCTCTGGGTCTAGGACCTCGAGCATAGCTGATGCTGGGTCGCCTTTTATGTCGGCGGCAAGTTTATCAATCTCATCAAAGAGGATGAGTGGGTTACGAGTTCCGGCTTCTGCGACTGCCGCCATAACGCGACCCGGCATTGAACCGATATATGTACGACGATGGCCTCTAATTTCAGCCTCATCATGGATACCACCGAGTGATACTCGTGCGTAGTTTCTACCCATTGCTTTTGCAAGGGATTGAGCGATTGATGTCTTACCTACACCCGGAGGGCCTGCAAGGCAGATAATCTGTCCCTTGATATCTGGGTTAAGTCTACGAACTGCAAGAAGTTCAATGATACGGTCTTTTACAGCATCAAGGCCGTAGTGATCAGCATCAAGCACACGTCTTGCATGTTTCAAATCGAGTTTATCTTTTGTCTCAACATCCCAAGGAAGTGCTAAAACTGTATCCAAGTAGTTCCTTGAAACAGTTGACTCTGCTGGAGAGCCGTTGCCCATCTTCTGAAGACGGGATACCTCTCTTTGAAGCTTCTCACGGGATTTTGCAGAGATGTGCTCAATAGAACTGATCTTCTGCTTATATGTCTCTATCTCGTCAGCACCATCCACACCGTCAAGTTCCTCTGAGAGTGCACGAATCTGCTCACGGAGATAATACTCACGCTGATTGTCATCTACTGCCTGCTCAACCTTCGCAGCAATCTTATCCTCAAGTTCCATCATTTGAATCTCAGATGAGAGAATCTCACACATAATCTCAAGTCGATTAATAGGATGAAGCTCATTTAAGACTTTCTGCTTCTCAATAAAAGGAATAGCAATAACTGACGCAATATAGTCTGCAATTGCGCCTGGTTTTTCATCCGCTATTACCCTAAGCATTACGTCAGGTGACATCTTTGGAGTGTATTTTGCATAGTCGTCGAAGAGTTCGCGAGCCTTGCGAACAAGTGCCTCAGCGTATTCTGTACGGTTCTTTGCAAAGCCTTTCTCCTCTTTACGCTCAACAAGAGCGTAGAGGCACTTCTCGTCTTCGACGCCACGTTTAACTGTGGCACGACTGATGCCCTCTACGATAACTCTAATATTATTTGACTCCGGTATACCGATAATCTGACGCACCTTTGCAAGGACGCCCATCTTGTAGACATCCTTGAATGTTGGTTCTTCAGTTTCAGTTGAAAGTTGTGTAACGAGAAATACCTCATCACCAGTTTCCATGGCCTCACGGATAGCTGCAATTGACTTCTCTCTTGCAGCATCAAAATGGAGTACCATTCCCGGAAAAACAACGAGGCCCCGAAGGGCCACCGTTGGAACAAGTTGCATATTATTATCCATAATAGTCCCTATGCACGTTTTTTAGATTTTGTTGAATCGGAACCATTTATAAGAAGAGGTTCTCTCTCCTTCTTATTAGCGTTGCGAATAACCTTTGGCTCCTCTTCGCCCTTAACAGCTTTAGCAGTTACAACAATCTTCTCAATCTTCGCATCTGAAGGTGATGAGAACATAACTGGCTGAAGGACTTTTTCCATTACACCACGAAGGCCACGAGCGCCTGTCTTCTTCTCAAGAGTCTCTTTTGCCATTAAGGCAAGAGCGTCATCCTGGAATTCAAGCTCAACGCCATCCATCTTAAAGAGCTCAATATACTGCTTTGTAAGAGAGTTCTTTGGTTCCTTCAAAATCTTAACGAGAGCTTCCTCGTCAAGATCAGTGAGTGCTGTAATTACAGGAATACGACCAACAATCTCAGGAATAAGACCATACTTTACAAGGTCCTGAGGAATAACCTTTGACATTGCCTCAGAGAGGTCCATTTCCTTCTTTGATTTGATGTCAGCGCCGAAGCCTAAAGAGCCCTGGCTCTCACGCTTCTCAACAATCTTTTCAATACCGTCGAAAGCGCCACCACAAATGAAGAGGATATCCTTTGTGTCAACCTGGATGAATTCCTGCTGTGGGTGTTTTCTACCACCCTGTGGAGGTACGTTAGAAACTGTACCCTCAAGTATTTTAAGAAGTGCCTGCTGAACGCCCTCACCTGAAACATCACGGGTGATTGATGGATTCTCAGACTTTCTTCCTATCTTATCGATTTCATCGACATAAATAATTCCGCGCTCTGCACGCTCAATATCAAAGTCAGCAGCCTGGATAAGACGAAGAAGAATGTTCTCTACGTCCTCACCTACATAACCTGCCTCTGTGAGTGTTGTAGCATCTGCAATTGCAAATGGTACATCAAGCATACGAGCAAGTGTCTGTGCAAGCATTGTCTTACCAACACCAGTTGGACCAAGAAGAAGTACATTACTCTTCTGAAGTTCAACACCTGCATCGTCGCCATAGAATATACGCTTGTAGTGGTTATAAACTGCAACAGAGAGAGCAATCTTTGCCTGATCCTGACCAATTACGTACTCATCGAGCACCTTCTTAATCTCCTCAGGCTTTGGAAGAGGCTTGCCAGTTGCTGGAAGCTGTGCCTTATGCTTTGGTGCGTCATCCTCAACAAGTGCGTCAGCACAGAGCTCAACACACTCATCACAGATGAAGACACCAGGGCCAGCTATAAGTTTATAAACCTCATCCTGTGTTCTACCACAGAATGCGCAGCGAACCTGCTTTGGGTCATTTGTCTTAGGCAATGGGAAACACCCCTTTATCTCTTAGTAATAACCTTATCAATGAGGCCATATTCAAGAGCCTCTTCTGCTGTCATGTAATTATCACGCTCAGTATCAAGAGCAATCTGCTCAAGTGATTTGCCAGTGTTCTCAGCAAGAATCTTATTGAGTTTCTCACGAGTCTTGATAATGTTATCAGCAACAATTTTAATCTCTGTTGCCTGACCTGTTACACCGTGCTCACCACCGATAAGTGGCTGGTGAATAAGAATCTCTGAATTAGGAAGTGCAAAACGCTTACCCTTAGCACCTGCAGAAAGAAGGAAAGCACCCATTGATGCTGCCATACCAACGCAGATTGTTGAAACATCGCACTTGATGTAATTCATTGTGTCATAGATTGCAAAACCAGATGAGATAGAACCACCTGGGCTGTTGATGTAGAGGCTGATGTCCTTCTCAGCATCCTGACCTTCAAGGTAAAGAAGCTGTGCAACAACAAGACTTGCTGTCTGATCATTAACTTGATCAGATAAAACAATAATTCTGTCCTCTAAAAGACGAGAGAAAATATCATACTGACGCTCGCCTCTATTAGTCTGTTCAATAACGTAAGGTACTAAAGCCATAACTCTGTCCTCCTTAAAAATGCAAATGGCGACGAGAGGCGTTGCCCCCCGTCGCCTTAAAATTTATTATTTGTCAGCTTTCTTAGCTGGTGCTTTCTTTGCAGCTGGCTTTTTCTCTGCTGGGGCTTTCTTAGCAGGAGCCTTCTTCTCTGCTGGGGCTTTCTTAGCAGGAGCCTTCTTAGCAGGAGCTTTCTTCTCTGCTGCTTCCTTCTTAGCAGGAGCCTTCTTTGCTGGCTTTTCAGAAGTGATCTTAGCAGCACCTCTTACGATGTCAAGAGCCTTGCCGCCCTTGATGTCCTTAGCCATCTGATCCTTTGGAAATGCGTTTTCAACTACTGAAACTTCAACTTCGTACATCTTAGCCATCTCTTCATAACGAGCCTTTATGTCGTCATCAGAAACTTCAATCTTCTCAAGTTCAGCTACCTTATCAAGAGCAAGTCTTGCCTTAACCTGAACTTCTGCACGCTCTTTAAACTGAGCACGAAGATCATCTACTGACATACCTGTGTACTGAAGGTACATATCAGGATCCATACCTGCCTGCTGAATCTGGTAAGCAAAGTTCTGCATAGCTTCATCAATTTCACGCTCATACATAACTTCTGGAATCTCACCATCAACGATAGCTGCTAGCTCTTTTGCAAGACCTTCGTCGATCTCCTGATTTGCATGTTCCTGCTTATGTTCAAGGAGATGCTTCTTTGTGTCTTCACGAAGTTCCTTAACTGTGTCGAACTCTGAAACATCCTTTACGAACTCATCGTCAACTGCAGGAAGTTCCTTCTCCTTAACTGAGTGAAGCTTGATAGCAAAAACAGCATCCTTGCCAGCAAGTTCTGGAGCATACTCCTCAGGGAACTTAACATTAATATCAAATTCGTCGCCAGCCTTGTGACCAATAATCTGATCCTCAAAACCAGGGATGAATGAACCTGAACCAATTTCAAGTTCGAATTCTTCAGCCTTACCACCGTCGAATTCAACGCCGTCAACAGAACCAACGAAGTCGATTACTGTGAGGTCACCATTCTTAACTTTACGATCAACCTCTACGAGACGAGCGCTGCGATCACGCATCTGCTCAATCTTTTCGTCGATCTCTGCCTCAGTTACTTCTACTGAGCAAGCCTCAACTGTGAGACCCTTGTACTTACCGAGTTTGATCTCTGGCTTAACTGTTGCCTTGAATGTAAATGTAACACCCTCAGCACCAATTTCCTTAACGTCACCGTCAAATGGTGAATCAACGAGTTCAAGACCTGCTTCCTTGATAGCAGCATCAACTGCCTCTGGGAAAACGATGTCGATAGCGTCGTTATAGAATGCTTCCTTACCATACTGCTTAAAGATCATAGCCTTTGGAGCCTTACCCTTACGGAAGCCTGGAAGCTGAATATCTTTCTTTGCTTTGTTATAAGCCTGGTCGATAGCGTCTTCCCAAGTTTTTGCGTCAACGCTTACTTCAAGCTCGTAAACATTAGTTTCAATTTTCTTTGATGATTTTAAAGCCATTTAAAAGCCTCTCCTTTAAAACAATATGAATTGTATCATTAAAACTAATACATTATATCAAAACACTTTTCATTTTTCCACTACTTTTTTATTTAACAATTAGTTTTGGAACAAAACCCAAAGCGTCTGAAGATACCAAGTCAAACTTTATGCCTTTGAAGGTGTCTTTAAAGGCGTAGTTAATGGATTTTCCGTGTAGATGTGCGTAATAGCACTTGTCAATTCCAGCATCGACGAGAGTGTCAACAATAGGGTCGCACACCCTATCCTGTGAGATTGGAGGATAGTGAAGAAACACGATTGGTGTAAGACCTTTTTCCTTCGCGCTGTCGATGGAAGTTTTGATGCGGCCACACTCGCGTTTGATGACAAGTTCCTGCTCCGCTGATTCGTCATCAAAGAACCAGCCACGTGAGCCACAGACAGCGAAATCACCACTCTCACAATTTACCTCATATGAGTTGTTGAAGAGAAAATTCAAAGTGGTGAGCTCGTTCTCCTCTAAGAAGGTGGTGAGTTTTTTCATTGTCTCCCACCAATAGTCATGATTTCCTTTACCTATAATCTTTTTACCAGGTAAAGAATCAAGAAATTCAAGGTCCTGTTTTGCGTCACTAAGATGCATTGCCCATGAGATATCACCCGGAATAACAACAGTGTCATCCGGTGTGATTATCTGTCTCCAATTTTTCTCAAGGCGATCCTTATAATCCTGCCAACCGCCAAAGATATCCATTGGTTTATCTGTGCCGATTGATAGGTGTGTGTCGCCAATAGCAAAAAGGGCCATAAATACTCCTAAATTTAGATTCCAAGCATGTCATAGACACACTGTTCCATATCAGAAATTTCACTCACTGATGTGAAACGAACTGGCCTGTTCTTAAGACCAGCAAGAGGTAACGGCATCTTTGTAGTAGATACCCTGCTGAGTTCCTCAGTCATATCAAATTCATCGAGGTCAGGAGCCTGTCCGAGGATAGCTGTCAAAACACTCTTTGGGAATTTGTATGGTGAAGCTGTAGAAGCGATAATGGTTGGCCTATCGCTGTCGAGTTTCTTGTAAACATTGATAGCGACAGCAGTATGTGTGTCAGCGAGATAACCATTATCAAATGTCTCTTTGATAGTATCTCTATCCTCATCCTCAGTTGAATAGCCAGCGGCAAAATTCTCTTTAATGCCAGCCATAATCTCATCAGAAACTGTGTATTTTCCAGTCTCCGAGAGAAGTTTCATATAGCCACGGATCTCCTCATCATTTTCACCTGAGAGATGGAAAAGAAGTCTCTCGAGATTTGAAGAAATAAGGATATCCATTGATGGCGATGTAGTTGTATAGAACTTACGATTTCTATCATATGTACCTGTTGTCAAGAAATCTGTAAGTACGTTGTTTGAGTTTGATGCACATACAAGAAGATTGATTGGAACACCCATCTTCTTAGCATAATATGCTGCAAGGATGTTGCCGAAGTTACCTGTTGGTACTACAACATCCATCTTCTCACCAAAGTAGAGGTTGCCCTGTTCAACCATGTCGCAGTATGCGCTACAGTAGTAAACTACCTGTGGCACAAGGCGGCCCCAGTTGATTGAGTTTGCAGATGAGAACATCATGTTGTTCTGTGCGAGCTTCTCACCGACAGCCTTATCGGTGAAAATCTTTTTAACGCCGCTCTGTGCATCATCAAAGTTACCTTTGATAGCGCATACTGCGACATTTTCACCCGCCTGGGTCTGCATTTGAAGTTTCTGCATTGCACTTACGCCCTGATCTGGATAGAAAACAAGGATACGTGTATGAGGAACATCTTTGAAGCCCTCAAGTGCAGCCTTACCTGTATCACCTGATGTGGCAACAAGAATTACAATTTCTTTATCTGGAGCAAAACGCTTTGATGCTGTTGTAAGGAGATAAGGAAGGAGCTGAAGGGCCATATCCTTGAATGCACAGGTTGGTCCCCAGAAGAGCTCTAAAATATGACCGTTGTCAGTACCAGGAAGGTCGACAACAGGAGCTATCTTTTCAGATGAGAATTTTCCATCTCTATATGCACCTTCAACACAATAATTGATCTCTTCCTCTGTGAAGTCAGTCAAATAGAGGGATAAAATCTTCTTTGCTCTCTCTTTGTATGAAAGAGGAATAAGGCCCATAATCTCATCTTCTGTGAGATGTGGAATCTCCTCTGGTACAAAAAGACCACCCTCATCAGAGATGCCCTTAGTGATGGCCTCTGAAGAAGTTACTCTTAAATTCTTATTACGTGTGCTGGTGTAAAACATAGTTTGCTCCTTATATCTCAAATGCATTTTTGGCGTACTTAATATCTGCTGAGTTCCCACTAAAATTAACCTCGATACAGTCAAACCTTGGCTGAAGGTTATCCCGCTCCACGAGTTTTGCATTCCTCAAAATGAAATACTCCGCAGTTTTATATATCTTTCTCTGCTTGGTAATATCTATCGACTCAAAACCAGAAGCCAAATTCTTATTTTCAGTTCTCGTCTTAACCTCGATAAAGCAGAGATAGTTTTCATCCTTTGCAATAATATCCACCTCACCAAAGCGCGAGCGGAAATTACGAGCGAGAATTTCAAAACCTCTATCAATTAGGTACTCAGTTGCAACGTCTTCACCCTTACCCCCAAGCCCCAAAGGTTTTGCCATGCTCTCCCTCCTCAGTGCATTTTCTTTAGGAATGTGAGCCTGTGTATCTCTGAGATACCATGCTCGTTAATCATCTCATAATGAAGTTTCGTACCATAACCCTTGTGCTTTTCAAACTGGTATTCAGGGTAAAGTTTCGCCATCTCAAGCATATATCTGTCCCTTGAAACCTTTGCAAGAATTGAGGCTGCAGCAATGCTCATTGACTTTGCATCGCCCTTTACAACTGTCTCCTGTGCACAAGGAAGTCCCGGTTCCTTATTGCCATCAACAAGAGCCATATCAGGTTTTACAGAGAGTCCCTCATATGCTCTGTTCATAGCGAGGAAAGTTGCCTTTAAAATGTTGATGTCATCTATCTCCTTCTCTGATGCGGATGCAACAGAGTAAGCGACAGCTTTTTCAATAATCACATCAAAGAGCTCCTCACGTTTTTTCTCCGTGAGTTTCTTTGAATCGTTGAGGCCCTCTATTTCGCAATCAAGCGGAAGTACAACTGCAGCTGCGAATACTGGGCCTGCGAGTGGGCCACGGCCCGCCTCATCTATACCACATACACATGAGAAACCAGAATTGAGCGCTGCTTTCTCATAGTCATATGTTGGATGGTCTTTCAAATGTGAGTTTTCCAAGTTTTCCACCTCGGTATTCATCAAGAAGTGTATTGGCAGCGCGTTCTGTATCCACACAGCCTCCGCGAGCCTTCATACCACGGGCGGCGCCAATCTGCTCTAAGAGTTCATATGACTCGAGTTTTAAGTCCTCTGGAGAAATCTTATAGCGTTCAAGAAGACAATCTTTATAATCAACCTTAAGAACGTCAAGAAGTCGAACTGCGATAGTCTCCGAGTCTAAGATATCATCCTTGACTGAGCCTATAAATGCGAGCTTGTCACCTACAGCTGGATCATCGAACTTTGGCCAGAGCACGCCAGGCGTGTCGAGAAGCTCAATGCCGTTGCCACAGGCAACCCATTGACTGGTACGGGTTACGCCTGGCCTGTCCTCCGTCTTAAGACGATTTCTGCCACTCATCTTATTTATGAATGTTGATTTTCCAGTATTTGGAATACCAACGACCATAAATCTTAGAGCCTTACCCGGCATACCCTTTGCGATGTTTGATTCTATCTTGTCATGAAGTGCAGCCTTTGCAACTTCATCGAACTTGTTAAGTCCTTTACCGCTCTTACAATCCACTGGAATGGCATACTTGCCCTCAGCCTCGAAAAATTTAATCCACTGTGCAGTTGCATTAGGATCTGCAACATCGCACTTGTTAAGTAGGATGATTCGAGGCTTTGAGCTTGTCAGCTCGTCGAGCTCGGGATTACGTGAGGATATTGGTATCCTCGCGTCAACAATCTCGACCACCGCGTCGACAAGCGGTAAATTCTCTTTTATCTTACGGCGGGTCTTGGCCATATGGCCAGGGAACCACTGAACCGTCTGCTTCTGAAAATCTGCCATTTATCTACTCTTTCCAAGATCAAGGCTTGTAAAGCCGTTATCTGTAATTCCAGTGAACGCCTTACCGAGAACATATCTGTTATCAATAAGACCAATGATTGTTGAACGTGAGTCAATCGAGCCCTGTCGGTTGTCACCCATTACGAAGCAGAAACCTTCAGGAATTTTGCATGGGAATGTCATGTCATAATAGTTTGTGGTCAAGTTGTTGATATATGGCTCAACAATCTCATGACCATCGATATAAACTGCGCCTGAGTCAAAGTTGATATTGATCTCCTGGCCCTCAGTTGCAATTACACGCTTAATAATATTTTCATTGAGCTGATTTGGCTGTGCTATAACTACGATATCGCCATAATGTGGCTTATAGTTCGCTTCAGTCTCAGAGATTATTACCCAGTCACCAGAGGCCAAAGTTGGATTCATAGAACTACCAACTACACCAACAAAGCGAACAAAAAATGTAAAGAGAATCGCAATAATTACCGCTGCCATGACAAGAACACTAGTTCCTTCATAGCAAAGTGTTACAAGTTTATCTTTCATTATTTTGCCTCCTTATTGTCCAGGTCAACGACCATCTTGCCTACAATATACTGCTCATTTATTAGACCGATTGACCCTGAGCGTGAATCAAGCGAATTGTTTCTGTTATCGCCCATACAGAAGAGGAATCCCTTTGGCACGACGAACGGATAATTTGCACCATCAGCAAAGTTTAAATAGGTAGGTTCTGCGATATAAGGTTCATCGAGCACCTTCCCGTTTACCCTAACGATACCACGCTCAAAATCTATGTCGACGGTGTCACCACTTCGCGCGATTACTCGTTTTACGAGTGACACCGCATTCTCTCTATGGATAACTACGATATCACCGTACTCATAATTTGTGCCCACACTTGTGATAATCAATCTGTCCTTATCATCAAGTGTTGGAACCATAGATGGTCCATCAACAGTTGCGACTCTAAAGAAGAATACTAAAACAACTGCGACGAAAGCCACTGCCATAATGAGAGATTCTAAAAAGTCATATGTAGATGCTGCAAACTTGAAGCTCTTAGTATTTTCACGTTCTTCATCGCTAAATACTACCTCATAGTGTTCAGTCAAAAGAGTCACCTCCTGTCAATTACTTGAACAAAAATTATACTATAAATAGGTCACAAAAGCAATTAAATATAATAAACGAGGGCTTCCCGCCTGGGAAGCCCTCCGATTTTATAGTCTCTTGTCCCTCTCCATTGAGTCATAGTGCTTAGTCATAAATGGCTGAAGCAAAGCTACGAGTTTGGTGTCAAGGTTGAACCAATAGATTGCAACTGTTGCAAGGAAGAGCGAAGTTGCAGTGATGATTAGTGTTTTAAGCATCTTAAGCATATTAATCCTCCTTAAGCCTTGGCCATGCCCTTCTGGCGTGCATACTCAGCAGCGCCAAGAGCACCCATGAGCTGTGGGTCAGTCTTAAGTTCGATAACCTTAAGCTTCAAAACGTGCTCGATAGCAGCCTTAAGGCCGTCGTTCTTTGCGCAACCAC
>JAKSQX010000035.1 GCA_024403955.1 Clostridia bacterium
ACGGAATTGAATTCCTTAAAGCAAATAAAATGTATTGATAAAAGCCTCCCAAAAAAGGGAGGCTTTCCTTATTACTTAGATTTTGTCGTTTGAACCGAGAACGTCAACGATCTTATGGCTTACCATATCCTTGACAGCCTGACGTGCTGGCTTTAAGTACTGGCGTGGATCGAAGTGTTCTGGATTCATAGCGAGATACTTACGAACCTCAGCTGTCATTGCAAGACGGATATCTGAGTCGATGTTGATCTTGCATACAGCGAGTTTTGCAGCCTCACGAAGCTGCTCCTCTGGAATACCAATAGCATCTGGCATTGAACCACCGAACTCGTTGATCATTTTTACATATTCCTGAGGAACTGATGAAGAACCGTGGAGAACGATTGGGAAACCAGGAAGTCTCTTTATACATTCCTCAAGTACGTCGAAACGAAGTGGAGGAGGAACAAGGATGCCGTCAGCGTTTCTTGTGCACTGAGCAGCTGTGAACTTGAATGCGCCGTGGCTTGTGCCGATAGCGATTGCAAGTGAGTCACAACCTGTTCTTGATACGAACTCTTCAACTTCCTCTGGACGTGTGTAGCTCTCGGCACCAGCTTCAACTTGAACCTCATCCTCGATACCAGCAAGGGTGCCGAGTTCTGCCTCTACTACTACGCCATGGTCGTGAGCGTACTCAACAACCTTTTTAGTAATCTCGATGTTCTCCTCGAATGGGTGAGAGGAAGCATCAATCATTACTGATGTGAAGCCACCATCAATGCATGACTTACAGATGTCGAAGTCAGCACCGTGGTCAAGGTGAAGTGCGATTGGAACTTCTGGGTGTTCCTCAACAGCTGCCTCAACGAGTTTCTTTAAATATGTGTGATTTGCATAAGAACGAGCGCCTTTAGAAACCTGAAGAATTACTGGGCTCTTGAGCTCAGCGGCGGCATCAGTGATACCCTGAATGATTTCCATGTTATTTACGTTGAAAGCACCAACAGCGTAGCCGCCATCATAAGCTTTCGCAAACATTTCTTTTGTTGTAACGAGTGGCATATTAATACCTCTTTCTTATTTTATTCCTCGACCATTATAGTATAGGAAAATTACATTGTCAAAGGTATATCAATATGCTAAAATATCATATATTTATAAAGAGGCGGTATTATGGCAAAGAAAGAAAACTACGTATTTTCTGATAAAATTGCAAATTTAAAACCTTCTCTCATCAGAGAGATTTTGAAGTCAACTTCTGACCCTGAGACTATTTCTCTCGCAGCGGGTAACCCTGCGCCAGATGCTTTCCCAGTCGAGTCGATTTCAAAGATTGCAGCTGATATCTTCCGTGAGGACCCTATCGGCGCACTTCAGTATGGTATCACTGAAGGTTACCAGCCTCTTATTGATGAACTTAAAATATATCTCAAGAATAAATATCAGATGGGCGCTGATTACGATTCGCTGATTATTACATCTGGTGCAACTCAGATTATGGAGCTCCTCACTAAGGTACTCTGTAACGAGGGAGACTTCGTCGCTTGTGAGGATCCATCGTTCATAGGTTCACTGAACTGCTTTAGGTCCTATGGCACTAAGCTTTGTGGCGTTCCAATGGAAGAGGATGGAATAGATGTTAAAGCTCTTGAAGCACTTTTTGAGAGCAACAGTAAAGTAAAATTCCTTTACACTATCCCTAATTTTCAGAATCCTACGGGATACACGATGTCTCTTGAGAAGAGAAAGAGAGTTTACGAACTTGCCTCAAAGTACGATGTTATAGTACTTGAAGATAACCCATACGGTGATCTTAGAACATCTGGCACTGACCTTCCAACAATCAAATCTTTTGATACTGAAGGTCGTGTAGTTTACGCAGGTACGTTCTCAAAGCTTATCGCGCCTGGTATCCGTGTTGGATATGTTCTCGCCCCATCAGCTTTAATCGCAAAGATGACAGTTGGTAAGCAGACAGAGGATGTTCATACAGCAATGTTTAATCAGATGCTCGTTTATCGTTGGATGAAAGAGAACGATATAAACGAACACATCAAAAAGATGCAGGCCATCTATAGAGGTAAACTTGATGTGATGTGTAACGCTCTTGATGAGTATTGTCCAAAGCTCAAGTACAAGAGACCTGAGGGTGGTATGTTTGTCTGGTGCCGTTTACCTGATGGCATCAACATGATGGATTTCTGTAGGAAGGCTGCAGAGAACAAAGTTGCAGTTGTTCCAGGAATTGCATTCCTTCCAGATGAGACCCAAGACACACAGTACATTAGACTTAACTTCTCGACACCAACCGATGAGGATATGGTAAAGGGAATCAAGATATTAGGAGAACTTTTATAATGGAAGAACAGATTAAGAAAAAGAAAGTATTGAGCCTTATTCAGCCAAGTGGTACACCAACACTCGGTAACTACCTTGGTGCGCTTAAGAACTGGAGTAATATTGCAGAGGAGTATGACTGCGCATTCGGCGTAGCTGACCTCCACGCTATTACAGTAAGACAGGATCCTCAAAAATTCCGTGAGCAGATTAGAAACATGTATGCACTTCTTATCGCTATCGGTCTCGACCCTGAGAAGAATATTCTCTTCGTACAGAGCCAGGTACCTACACATGCACAGCTCGCATGGATTTTAAACTGCTACACCCAGTTCGGTGAGATGTCAAGAATGACACAGTTTAAGGATAAATCAAAGACACACGCTGACAACGTTAACGTTGGCCTTTTCTCATACCCAGCACTCATGGCAGCAGACATTCTTCTCTACCAGGCAGATTTAGTTCCTGTTGGTGCTGACCAGAAGCAGCACCTTGAGATTGCTCGTGACATCGCTGACCGTTTCAACGGCATCTATGGCCAGACTTTCACAAGTCCTGAGCCACTCTTCGTTGAAACAGGCGCAAGAGTAATGTCACTCGCAGACCCAACAAAGAAGATGTCTAAGTCAGATGCTAACCCTAAGGGCTTCATCTCAATGCTCGATACACCTGATGTTATCATGAAGAAGTTTAAGTCTGCAGTTACAGACTCAGAGGCATGTGTTAAGTATGCTGATGGCAAAGACGGTGTAAACAACCTTATGAGCATCTACAGTGCTTGCACTGGCAAGTCATTTGATGATATTGCTAAAGAGTTTGAAGGCAAGGGCTATGGTGACTTCAAAGTTGCAGTTGCAGAGGCTGCTATTGAGGAACTTCGCCCAGTTCAGGAGAAGTTCAACCAGCTCATCGATGAGCGCGCATATCTTGAAGATTGCATGATTAAAAATGCTGAGATTGCTACAAGAATTTCTCAGCGCACACTTGATAAGGCAATGAGAAAGATTGGTTTCTATCAGTTTAAGGGTTGACATTCATATAATATAAAACTATTATAAAGGAGCCTTATAAAGGCAAATTAAAAAAGAAAGGGGCTTACCGTAATGGAAGGCGACGCGAATCCACGAAGTTGTTTCGTAAAGACAATTAAAAATTCCGTATGCGAGTGGGCCACTTATATCTTCTAGTGACCCGTTAAGGGTTTGTCTAAAAAACTAAACCTCTTTACTCGCTTGCGAGTAAGGAGGTTTTTGTTATGGAAGAGATGAATTTTGAAAACTTGATGGCTCTTATTGAAAAGGGCGATTTCTCAATGCTCAAAGCTGAGCTTGTTGAGATGAACGAAGTCGATATCGCTGAGTTCCTCGGTGAACTTGATAGAGATATTATGATTCGTGTATACCGTATTCTTCCAAAGGACCTTGCAGCAGATGTATTTGCATACCTCGAGTCTGAAGATCAGGGCGATATCATCTCTCACATCACAGATACAGAGATTAAAAAGCTCATCGATGACTTGTTCCTCGATGACGTAGTTGACATGGTTGAGGAGGTTCCTGCTAACCTTGTAACTCGTATTTTGAAGAATGCATCACCTGAGACAAGAAAACTCATCAATACTTATCTTAACTACCCAGAGGACTCTGCCGGTAGTATTATGACAAATGAGATGGTTGAGCTCCACGATAGACTTACTGTTGGAGAGGCCATTGACCACATTCGTCGTACTGGTATCGACAAAGAGACGATTTATACCTGCTACTGCATCGACAACAGCAGACACCTTAAAGGTACTATCGACCTCTCTGATCTTGTATTCAACGACAGAGATTCACTTCTCCGTGACATCATGGACGATGATAAACAACTTATTTTCGTTCACACAGAGGATGATCAGGAGCAGGTTGCTGAAATTGTTAAGCACTATGACTTACTCGCAGTTCCTGTAGTAGATAAAGAAGAACGCCTTGTTGGTATTGTCACCATCGATGATATCCTCGACATCATCGAAGAGGAGACAGAGGAGGACTTCGAAAAGATGGCTGCCCTCTTACCATCAGAGGACGAGTATCTTAAAACTCCTGTTTGGATTCTTGTTAAGAACAGAATTGGTTGGCTTCTTGTACTTATGATTTCTGCCACACTCACAGGTTCTATCATTCAAAACTTTGAAGATATGCTTGCGGTAGTAACTGGACTTACAGCAGCCATTCCAATTATCACTGGTACCGGCGGTAACGCTGGCAACCAGAGTTCGACACTTGCGATTCGTGCTTTAGCACTTGGTGAGATTGAACTTAAGGATTGGTTTAAAGTACTCTTTAAGGAGATCCGTGTAGCAGTTATCTGCGGTTTTATACTTGGAGTTGCAAACTTCGGTAGAATGCTGGTTCTTGGAAACCCGGGAGGAATGGCTGTCTATATCACCGTATCAATTGCTATGTTCTGTGCAGTAATCATGGCAAAGATGATAGGTTGTATGCTTCCACTTCTTGCAAAACTTTTGAAAATTGACCCTGCAGTAATTGCGGGACCAGTAATTTCAACACTTGTTGACTCGCTGAGTCTTCTTGTATATTTTGCTCTCGCAAAAACCTTCTTGTTATAAATAAAATACATAATTGTGTATATAAAACAGGCCTTGAAAATGGGGTCTGTTTTATTTTTTTTTGAAAAAACTAAAAAAATTTTTTAAAAAGTATTGACTTTAGCGTGGTAATACTTTACTATGATAACACGCTAAAGTGAAAAGCGAAAAATAGTTGATTAAAACTAAACGTATAAGGAGACGGAAAAGATGAAAAAAGTTATAGCTCTTGCTCTTGCACTTGTTATGGTGCTCGCATTTGCAGCTTGCTCAAAGGCACCTGCAAACGACAAGAAGACATTCACAATGGGTATTGACGCTGAGTATCCTCCATTCTCATACATGGGTGATGACGGTGAGTACACAGGTTTCGACGTAGAGATTTGTAAGGCTTGCTGTGACCTCCTCGGTTGGAACTTCGAAATATTCGGTGTTAACTGGGACGAAAAACTTGTTCAGCTTGATGCTAATGAGTGTGACTGCGTATGGTCAGGTATGACAATCCTTGATTCAATGAAGGAAGCTGGCTACGTAATTTCTGACCCATATTTCAAGAATGATCAGGTTATCCTTGTTAAGGCTGACAGCGATATCAAGGGTTCTGCTGACCTCAAGGGTATGGTAGTAGCAGTTCAGCTTGGTACTTCAGGTGAAACTCTTCTTAACGAAGAACTCACAGACCTCACAGCTTCTTTCAAAGAGCTTGTAACTTGTGATAGTTTCCTCAAGTGCTTCGCAGAACTTGAGGGTGGCAGCGTTGACGCAGTTGTAGTTGATAAGCCAGTAGCAGTTGCTCGTGCAAACGAGAACAAAGACCTCGTAGTTCTTGATGAAATTCTTGGTACTGAGGAATATGGTATTGCATTCCGCTCAGGTGATGAGCAGATGTGCAAGGACATCCAGGGCGCTATCAATACACTTGTTGAGAACGGCACATATGCTAAGATTGCAGAGAAATATCCTGACATCGACGCAGCTAATCTCGTATTCCTTAACAAGTAATTTTAGTTTGCAATATATTCCAGAAGGCGGTCTCCGTCTTCTGGAATTTGCGCGTTAAATTAGAGGTAATTTATGGATTTAATGACAATGGTTTTGAAGATGAGTGAGGGTCTTGGAAAGACCTGTGCCATCTTCTTCTTAACTCTTCTTTTCTCCTTGCCACTCGGTATGATTGTGGCTCTCCTTAGAAGAAGTAAAAATAAAATAGTTTCAAATGTAACACGATTCTTTATCTCAGTTCTTCGTGGTACACCACTTATGCTTCAGCTTATCGCTGTAACTTATGGACCTTATTATCTCTTTGGTCTCACAGTTTCAAGAAACAAACTCATCCCTGTAGTTATTGCCTTCGCAATCAACTATGCAGCTTACTTTGCTGAGATTTATAGAAGTGGTATCGACTCTATGCCAGTTGGTCAATATGAGGCGGCTGAGGTACTTGGTTACTCGAAGGTTCAAACCTTTATGAAGATTATTCTTCCACAGGTTATCAGAAGAATCCTTCCAAGTATGACAAATGAAATCGTAACACTTGTAAAAGATACATCAATGGCATTCACCGTTTCCTATCAGGAGATGTTCACAATAGGTAAACAGATTGCGAATTCACAGACCAGCTTTATGCCGTTCATAGTTGCTGGTGTATTCTACTATGTCTTCAACGCAATAGTTGGTTTTGCAATGGGTAAAGTGGAAGACAAGATGAATTACTATGAGATGTAAGGAGGGGCTAGTATGAGTATTCTTTCAATGCAAAATATTGAGAAGAGCTTCGACAATATTGAAGTTCTCAAAGACATCAGCTTCTCTGTTGAGGAGGGCGAGGTTGTATCAATCATCGGTCCTTCAGGCTCTGGTAAGTCAACACTTCTCCGTTGTGCAACTTTCCTTGAGACAATCGACTCAGGCCTTATTGCTTATAATGATGAGCCAGTTACAACTATGGTTGATGGTAAATGTGTTTACGCAAAGGACTTAAACAACTTTAGAAAACGTTTTGGACTTGTGTTCCAGAACTTCAATCTCTTCCCACATTACAGTGTTTTAAAGAACATGATGGATGCTCCTGTCTCTGTACTTGGCAGAGATAAGGCTGAGGTTGAAGAGGAGTGTATGGCCCTTCTTAAGAAGATGGGTCTTGAGGATAGAGCAGATGCTTATCCTTGCCAGCTCTCCGGTGGACAGCAGCAGCGCGTGTCAATCGTTCGCGCACTCGCAATGAAGCCTGAGATTCTCTTCTTCGATGAGCCTACATCAGCTCTTGATCCTGAGCTCACTGGTGAAGTTCTTAAAGTAATTAAAGAACTTGCAGATGAGAATATGACAATGGTTATCGTTACTCATGAGATGGCTTTTGCTCGCGCAGTATCTGATCGCGTAATATTTATGGCTGATGGAGTTATTGTTGAGCAGGGCGCTCCAGAAGATGTATTCGGTGACACACAAAATGAGAGGACAAAGCAATTCCTTGCTAACTATAATCGATGATTAATTACAAAGTCTGTGACCCAAGTGGTAATATTACTATTCTTGTTACCACAGAGGTTCCAAATGAAAAGAGAATAGAGGTCGCAGACGAGCTTATGAAGAAGGAGCCGACTGCACAGCAGGTCGGCTATATAAGCGAAGACAGCGAAGGCTGCGACATCGAACTTAATATGGCAGGTGGGGAGTTCTGTGGCAACGCAACTCTCTCTACGGCGGCGCTCTATAAGCAGAGCCACACTGATGTTGACACCGTACACGTAAAGGCGTCCAGTGCAAAGGACGTCATCAGTGTATCAATCAGCGACGCCGAGGGCATCTACTATGCCACAGCCAAAATGCCAAAGCCTGATGATTACTATGAGAAGACTCTAAAGTACAACAACAAGGACTACAGAGTCTTCCTCGTAGACTTCGGTGAAATGATTCACCTTGTCATGATTGACCCTTTAAACAAAGAGGATATTGAACCTGCCATTAAAGAATGGTATAAAGTATTTAAGAGGTCTGCACTCGGTATCATGTCATATGAAGAGAGTATCAGTGCTTTGACTCCTGCAGTGCTCTCAAACAATGGAGATTTCTTCTGTTATGAGAGTTCCTGCGCAAGTGGCACAACAGCCCTTGCCATCTACCTCGCAGAACGCGACAAAAGCGAAATAGAAAAGAAAATCAACGAACCTGGTGGAGTTTTAACCATTAGCGCAAAGCCAGGGGGAGAGGTTGTTCTTTCAAATACAATTAGAATCAAGGAGTAAAACTTTTGAGATTCAAGGTAGCTATAATTTTTACATTTATAGTTCTTCTATTCTGCTCATGCGGAATGGGTTCAAATCCAACTCTCCTTGACAAGCCAACATTTAAATATGTGCCAGAAACTACAGAAGCGCCACCGGAAAAGGACATCGTTATGACCTTTACGGGTGACGTTTCTTTTGCTGATAACTGGCATATAATGCAGTACTGCCAAGCAAATAAGGTCACTCCAGTAGACTTGATCGACGATGCCCTTAAGGCTGAGATGAAAAATGCGGATATTGCTCATATGAATAATGAGTTCTGTATTTCTACAAAGGGTACTCCACTTCAAAAGATGTATGTCTTCCGTGGCAAACCAGAATATGCAAAGTACTACACTGAACTCGGAATTGACTTTGTAACCCTTGCAAATAATCATTGCTTTGACTACGGTGAGGCAGCATTTCTTGAGATGCTTGAAGTACTTCAAAATGAGAATATAAAGTACCTTGGAGCGGGCAAGAACTCAGAGGAAGCTCAGTCTCCAATATACTATGAGATTGAAGGTAGAACTGTAGCCTTTGTCTCTGCGACACGTGCAGAGAAGAACATCAGAACTCCTGAGGCAACAGAGGAGAGCCCTGGTGTCTTCAGATGCTATGAGACAGAGAAACTCGTAGAGACTATAAAGACTGCAAAACAAAATGCAGATTTTGTCGTTGCTATTCTTCACTGGGGAACAGAGGATTCTCACTATCTTGAGCAAGTACAGCGTGACACGGCAAAGCTTTATATTGACGCTGGCGCTGATCTTATCGTCGGCGGTCACGCCCACTGTCTCCAAGGTATTGAGTACTACAATCATGTTCCAATCATCTACAACCTTGGAAACTTCCTCTTTAGTAAGAACACTATTGATACTGCACTCCTTAAAGTTACTTTGAGTTCAGATAATAAGCTCACAGTTCAAATGATTCCAGCCATCCAAAAAAATTGTCATGTGACATCTGTACTTGGCACTGAAGACGGCAAGCGTATCTTAAACGACATTAAGAGCTACTCTGAAGGAATAATAATTGATGAAGAGGGTTACATAACAGAGGATACTGGTGTATAATTTTCGTGGTAATTAATTTCGGAGGTTTTATATATGAAATGTGCAATCTACGGTGCAGGTTCACTCGGCACCATCCTTGGCGCCTACATCACAAAGGCTGGCATTGATATCGAGCTCGTAAACAGAAACAAGGCTCATACAACAGCCCTCAAAGAAAACGGCGCTCACGTAACTGGTACAGTTGACTTCACAGTTCCAGTAAATGCAAAGTTCCCAGATGAGATGGAAGGTCCATACGACTGCATCTTCCTCATGACAAAGCAACTCTTAAATGCTGAAGTAGTTGCTTTCTTAAAGCCAATGCTCTCAGAGAATGGTGTAATTGTTACACTTCAGAACGGTATCCCTGAGCCAGGCGTTGCAGAAATCGTAGGTTCTAACCACACAATCGGATGTGTAGTTGAGTGGGGTGCTACTCTTAAAGAACCAGGTGTTTCAGAGCTCACATCAGACCCAGAAGGTCTCTCATTCCACATGGGTAAGATGGAAGGCATCACAGATGAGCAGTTCGACCTTGCAAAGGGTCTTCTTGAGAAGATGTGCACAGTTGAGGTAGAGGACAACCTCATCGGTGCTCGTTGGTCAAAGCTTCTCATCAACGCAACTTTCTCAGGCCTTGGCACTGTTGTTGGCGGCACCTTCGGTGACGTAACAGAGAACAAGGATGGTCAGAAAGTTGCCATCCGTTGTATGAACGAATGCATCAACGTAGGTCGTGCAGCAGGTGCTACATTCGCACCAGTACAGGGTAAGGACATCACAAAGCTCTTCTACTACAAGACACCTATTAAGAGAGCTTTTGGTATCTTCCTTCTTCCAATCGCAATGAAGAAGCACAGACTCCTTGTTCCTTCAATGCTCCAGGATCTTAGAAACGGTAAGCCATGCGAGATCGATGCTATCAACGGCGTTGTTTGTGAGTGGGGTAAGAAGGTTGGAATTCCAACTCCAGTTAATGACAGAATCGTAGAAGTTATCAAAAAGCAGCAGGCTGGTGAGCTTCCACTCAGCCCAGAAAATATCCGTCTCTTTGATGACATCGTAGCAAACGTTAAATAAGCTAAACAAAGAGATGAAATAAACTAAATAAATACTATAAAAGCTCCAGTAAAAACTGGAGCTTTTTTCTTTCAAAAATCCGTTGACATAACCCTTAACATATGTTAATATTATCGAGCGCCAAGAAGCGCACAACTGAATATGCAGAGGTATCGAAGTGGTCATAACGAGGCGGTCTTGAAAACCGTTTGGGTTCACGCCCGCGTGGGTTCGAATCCCACCCTCTGCGCCAAAGCCCGGAACCAATAGGCTCCGGGCTTCTTTTTATGACTTAAGTTACTAAATTAAAGAAAAATATGATATAATAAATCATATTATTTTTTGAGGTAATGAAATGGGACAGAAGTATTACGACAAAACTGCAGAAAAGCTTAGTAAAGCAAACGAACTGATTGCTGACAAACAGACTAAAAAGGATCTCGAACTTGTAGAGAGACCTGTAATAGATGACAAGAAGATAAACGTACTTGTTATGGGCGTTTCAGGCGCTGGCAAGAGTACTCTTATAAACTCTGTACTTGGTGAAGAAAAAGCCAAGGTAGGTGATGGTGAGGCCATCACACAGAAGATGAGAATATATGAAAAGGAAGATGTCATGTTCCGTATGGTTGATACCGTAGGACTTGAGTACAACTTTATGCGCCAGCAGAAGATTCTAAATGAACTCTCACAGTGGTCTGAGGACGGTCTTAGCAGAAAGAATCTCGCAAAGCTCATTCATTGTATCTGGTTCTGTATCGACGCCCAGTCCAAGCGTGTACCAAAGGAATCTTTGGATTACCTCTATAAGATTTCTAAGATGTGGACAGGCGTTCCAATCATCGTAGTATTCACAAAGTCCTATTCAACTAAGGCTATTGCAGAGAATGAAGAGATGTTCTGGAAGGTAATGAAGAAATACCAGAAGAAGAAAAAACTCAACGTCTGCAATGTAGTCTCATTACTCGCAAAAGAATTCGTAGTTGATGATGACATAACCCTTAAGAACTATGGTGTAGAGAAGCTTGTAGAACTTACATCTGACCTCATGCCAAAGGCTAAAGAGATCAACGAAGAGGTAATGACCAACTGGTCATTTAGAATGCGTAAGAACGCAGCTAAGAAATATATCAAGGCTGCAAGACGCAGTGCCTTCACTGTAACCATCATGCCAACAAAGGGTGACGATGCTCAGTTCATCGAGAACATTTGGGAAAACATGTTCCAAAACATCGCTAAGTCATTTGTACTTGATGAGGCAGATGAAGCCAAAATGCGTGAGAAAGTAAACAAGGCAATCAAATATCTCAAGTACTATCTCTCATTCACAAAACTCCTCAGAGTAGTAAACGCATTCCTCGCATTCGCTGTAACTGACATTCTCGGTGACATCGCATCAGACACAGCAGAGGATTTACATAAAGCAAAGAAGAAAGCCGAAAAGAAAGCATCCTTGAATTAAATAGGTGGTGTCCTTATGATGAAAAGACTTGGTAAAATTTTAATTTGTATTGTAATGATTGCTTGTCTTGCAATCTCATTTGTTATGCCTGCATTTGCAGAAGGAGATCCAGTTTATTCGATTTCTATTAATGTGAATGTTGGAGATAAACTTTATCCTAATGGAGATTCAACAAATCTTTTAAGTTATGATAGAGATTCTTTAAGAATTGAATCATCATGGAAGGGCATTGATCCAGATGATGGTGTAAAAGTGTTTGAAGTTGGTAATTCATACACTCTTGATATTTACATACACCCAACTGCAGCATCAGGCGATTCTATTAAGGTAAGCATAAATGGAACAATAATAGATGTTAAACGTGGTGATAGTGGATATTATTGTACTTATGTAAAGAGTTTCTCTGCACCTACAACAACTGAAGCTCCAAAACCTGAGCCAACCAAAGCACTAAAACCAGCTTCAACTCCAGAAACTACAACAACTGCACCTACAAAAGAAAAGACTACCCAAGAAACACCTGACCCGAGACTACTTGTAATTTATGACAGTAGTAAACTTGCAACTGATAAATTGCTTGTAAAAAACGTTGATATCAAAGTTACTGAAAATAAAACAAAAACGACATCAGATTTAAAAAACTCGGATAAAATTATTGGTAGTTTTTCCGTTACTATGACTTCAAACAATAACGCGGGCAACATCAAAGATAACTTTGGTAGACTTGATTTAGAAATGGAAGTTACCAATATTGAAAATGGCCAAAAGCTTTATGTCCTAGAAGAACACGACAAGACTAAAAATGGTACTTATATCATGACTAATGGTACTGTAACAAATGATATAAAAGAGACTGTAAATGAAAATGGTTGGTCTATTGTTAAAGAGACATTAAACAAACTTTACATTCAAAAGGAAACTACCGTAATAAATGGTAAAATGAAAATTAGCGATATTGTATTGCTTTCAGATTTCTATGTTTCTACCGAACCATTTGTATTTGAAGATGAGACTACAACTGCTGAACCAGAGACAACAACAGCTGCACCACTTCCAGTTGATAACGAGAAGGGTGGACTTTCAATAATTGTAATTGTTGCAATTATAGTTGCTGCAGTGTTGATTATTGCTGGAATAGTTGCAGTGGTTTTACTTAAGAAGAAAGAGGATAAAATTCCTTTAAATGAGGAGCCTGTAGTTGAGACTAATGAAGAAAACAAGGCTTCAGAGGAAAAGAAACCTA
>JAKSQX010000036.1 GCA_024403955.1 Clostridia bacterium
TGCTCAGGGTTCTTTTTTATCTGTGTACGTTGTAGCTATGTGAGTAGATTTCAAGGATTTCCTTGTAGATCTTTGCGTCACCAGCTGAACCGTTTGTAGCTTCAACTACCTGATTTAAAATGTCATCATCCATATAGGCGATGTAGTAAGTACGGGAAAGATGTTTGAGCTTAAGTTTTTTGTCAGCATACTTCCAAGAATCTTTATACTCTTTCTTAGCGCGTCCAAAAGCTTTGTAAGCGTGTGTGAAAACGACCTGTCCATCTTCGTTTACACCGAGCTCGAATTTCTGAGATTTTTTAGAATTTTGAAGAGCATCATATGTTGCCTGGCTTACAAGACCTGAAGCAGGGTCATACTCTACAACTGCTTTGTTAGCCTTTGGCACATCGTAGTATGGACGAAGTACACCAATCCAAGCGTAGAGAAGTAATACTATAACTGCAAGACTGATTACTGCAATAGCGATGATTGCAATCTTGGCAATCTTGCCGATTTTTTTGATATTTTCCATTTTGTGCCTCCTCAAAAAGAGCCGTTTCATTAATACTCGAATATATTAACATAAATAGAGGATTAAATAAAGGTGTTTTTAGTTGAGAAATGCAATTTATATGATACAATACAAGGGTATGTTACAAATGGAGGTGAGAAAAATGGCGAACAAGCTCTGGACAAAGGACTTTACAATCATAACACTCGGTTCAGTGGTGTCTATGCTCGGTAATGCAATGTCCGGATTTGCAATGAGTCTTTTGGTGCTCGATTATACTGGAAGTACTTTGTATTATGCGATTTTCCTTGCTTGTTTTACACTTCCTCAACTTGTTATGCCTATTTTCTCTGGCGCAATTCTTGATAGATTTTCAAGAAAGAAGACAGTTTATTCTTTAGACTACTTATCTTCAGGACTTTACCTGTTATTTGCGCTTATTTTATTTAAAAACTGGTTTAATTTTCCAATGCTAGCGATAGGATGTATTATCATCGGCTCAATCGAGAGCATTTATTGTGTGGCATATGATAGCTTTTATCCACTTCTTATCTCGGAAGGCAATTATCAGAAGGCCTATTCTGTAGCAAGCACACTTGAAACACTGACTTTTTTGATGATTCCTGTATCAACGTTCTTCTATAACAAGGTTGGCGTTGCACCACTCATGCTCTTCAACGCTGTGACATTCTTCTTCGCAGCAACGATGGAGACAAAGATTGAGCATGATGAAAAATATATTGAAAAGCAGAAACAAAATCTCCTCGAATCAGGAGAGGAGATAGGTATAGTGAAGCTTATGCTCCGTGATATCAAGGAGGGTTTTGCATACCTCAAGGTGGAGCGTGGACTTCTCTTTATTGCACTCTACTTCTTCGTATCAAACTTTGCTGGTTCAGCTTCGCAGGTAGTTGGACTTCCATATTTTAAAGCACATTATGATAACGGCGCATATGTATTTATCCTGGTAATGGGTTGTAGTGTTTTATTCCGTGCAGTTGGTGGTATGATTCATTACACGGTTAAACTTCCAGTGAAATATAAGTTCTATATTGCACTTTTGGTATACGTATGTATTTCAATATTTGAGGGCGCGTATTTGTATTTTCCAATTCCAGTTATGATGATTCTTTGTGCATTGACCGGAATCGGTGGTGTAACAAGCTATACTATTAGGATTTCTGCGACACAATCATATGTTCCGGATGAGCGCAAAGGCCGTTTTAACGGCGCGTTCAATGTCCTTTTGACAGGCGGTGCCTTTATCGGTGAACTCGCCGCGGGTGCGCTCTCAGAGGTCGTACCTGATGTCCGTATGGTTGTATCCATATTTATGGGCATTAATTTGTTTGCCGCAATATTCTTTATTGGTGGAAATAAGAAATATATCAAACCGATTTACAATACACAAAACTAAGGAGGCTCCAATATGAAACTTCAGGATATGGTCTATGAAAGACCAAATGTTGAGGAACTAAAAGTTCAGATTAAAGGACTCGTAGATGAGTTTAAGGCAGCATCAACTTTTGAGGAGGCAGATGCTGTAAGAGCTCGTTACGATGAGCTTTTTGACCACTATGAGACTTTGGCTACACTCTGCTATATTCGTCATTCTGTAAACACAAAGGACGAGTATTATGACAAGGAACAGCAGTGGAACGACGAACAGATGCCAATAATCCAGGAGTATTCTCAGATGTTCACTGAGGCTCTCCTTGAGTCAAAGTTCCGCCCTCAGTTTGAGGATAAATATGGCGATCTTCTCTTTATAAATGCGGAGATGGAGAAGAGAACTTTTAAGCCAGAGATCATTGCAGATCTTCAGGCTGAGAACAAGCTTGTAACTGATTATGAAAAGCTTCTTGCTTCTGCTCAAATCGACTTTGAGGGTAAGAAGATGACTATCTCAGAACTCCTTCCATACAAGCAGGATGCCGACGACAAACTTCGTCTTGATGCTTGGACTGCAGAGGGTAACTTCTATATGGAGAATAAGGCTGAACTTGACCGTCTATATGATGACCTCGTAAAGGTTCGTGATAAGATGGGTAAGGCGCTCGGCCACAGCAACTATATCCCTCTTGGATATGACCGTATGACTCGTAATTCATACACAAAGGATGACGTCGATAGGTTCCGTAAGGCTGTAGTTAAGTATATTGTTCCGCTCGCTGATAAGATTTATCGTGATCAAGCTAAGAGAATTGGCAAGGATTATCCGATGAACTATGCTGATGCGGCACTCATGTTCCGTGATGGTATGGCAAAGCCTCAGGGTACTGCTGATGATATCCTTGCACACGGTAAGAAGTTCTATCATGAACTCTCACCTGAGACAACTGAATTTATTGACTTTATGTATGATAACGACCTTTTAGATGTTCTCTCAAAGGACGGCAAGGCAGTAGGTGGTTACTGCACAGAAATCCCTGATTATCAGGCAGAATTTATATTTGCAAACTTTAACGGCACAGCTGATGACGTTGAGACTGTAACACATGAGGCAGGACATGCTTTTGCAGGTTATGTTGCTGCTCGTGAAATTGATTTCAAAGCATATAGAAATCCAACTATGGAATCATGTGAGATTCACTCAATGTCAATGGAATTCTTTGCCTGGAAATGGGCTGAGGGCTTCTTCGGACCAAAGACAGAGAAGTTCAAATATCAGCACCTTGCTGGCGCACTTAAATTTATCCCATATGGCACAATGGTAGACCACTTCCAGCACATAGCATATGAGCATCCAGAACTCACTCCTAAGCAGAGGGATGAGGAGTGGAAAAAGCTCACAGCTATTTATATGCCATGGATTAAGATGGATGAGATTCCATTCTTCGGTGACGGCGCAGCTTGGCAGCGTCAGCATCATATCTATTCATATCCGTTCTATTACATCGATTACTGCTTTGCTCAGACAGTAGCTCTTGAGTTCTGGGCATTTATGCAGAAGGACTTCGATGCTGCTTGGGAAGCATATTTGAAACTTGTACGTCTCGGCGGTACAAAGACTTTTAACGGTCTTGTTGACGCTGCCGGCCTCGACAATCCATTTGACGAGGAAGCATTTAAGAAAATTTGTGAAACTGCAGGCGCTTGGCTTGACGATTTCGACGAGAGTAAACTTTCATGAGTATTAGACAGGATAGAAAATATGTTGGGGAATATGCCAACACTTTAAATGGGGTAGAGTATACCGGTAAATGGTATACCTACGAGGATGCGGCAAAGGCAAAAACAGCCGCAAAGAAGATGACAATAATAGCTGCTGCGCAGCTACTCATCTTCGTTGCGGGCCTTATTTACGACTCTGCCGCATCGTATAAAGTATGGGTGTTTATCCCGTATGTTCTGGCCTTTTTGCCGTATTTCTTCTTGGCGTATCAGACCTTTTCAGTCTTTCGACATAAAGGCGACTACACGCACAAGGAATATGACCGATTGATAGGAGGCCAGAAGGGCTCAATTTATGCTGTACTGGTGTTTATGAGCATTTCTTTGGTGGCTGACGTTATTTTGCTCATATTAGGAGCCGCTAAATTGGTCACTTTGAACATAATTTGGGACATTTTATTTATTATAGGTCTCATAATATTAGTTGTTTTGGACATATTGAACATAAAACTTACAAAATGTTTGTCTTGCAAAACTAAATAAATAGTCTTTTACCCCTTTATTATTGTTAACGCGTTAATATATAATAAAGGGGTACTTTAATTGTTTAAAGTATTAAAACGGAAACAAGCCTCGGTGTTATGGGGCTAATTTAAAAAGGAGAGTAAAAAGATGAAACTTAGAAGAATCATTGCATTGCTCCTTGCTCTTGTTATGGCGTTCTCACTTTGCGCATGCAAAGGCGGAACAGGCGGCAAGAAGGGCGCAACTCCACTCGTAGTAGGTTATGATCCATTCTCAGAGAAGTTCTCACCTTTCTTTGCTGACACAGCATACGATCAGGATGTTGCCAGCATGACACAGGTAGCACTTCTTACAACTGACCGTGTAGGTAACATCATCTACAACGGTATCAAGGGTGAAACAATTGCCTACAACGGAACAGACTATACTTACACAGGTATAGCTGACCTCAAGGTTACAGAAAACGATGACGGAACTGTTGAGTATCTCTTCAAGCTTCGTGACGACATCAAGTTCTCTGATGGCGAGCCACTTACAGCTGATGACGTAATCTTCTCAATGTACGTTCTCTGCGACCCAACTTATGACGGATCTTCAACACTTTATGCAGTTCCTATTGCTGGTCTTGAAGAATATCGTTCAGGCATGGACTCTCTCTTCAATCTCATTGAAGCTGCTGGTCCTGACAACACAGACTTCACTTACTGGGATGAAGCTACACAGAAGGATTTCTTCGCAGCTTATGATAAGGCTAACGTAGCTATGGCTCAGGAAATCATTGACTTCTGCGTAGAAGCTGGTTATAACACTGCTGATGACTCTGTTGCTGCTGTTGCAGCTAACTGGGGTTACGAACTCGCTGATGACGCTACAGTAGAAGATTTCGCTGCTGACATCGTTGCTGCATATGACGGCTCAGCCCCTGCTGCTTGGGCAACAGAGACTGCTGGTTCTTCATTTGCTGATGTTATGGAAGGCTTTGATAAGTATTCTGCTGGTGTTAAGACAGGCGACTCTGCTGATTCTATCACAGGTATCGAAAAGGTTGATGAGTACACAGTTAAGGTAACAACAACATCTTTCGACGCTACAGCTATTTATCAGTTCGCTCTTGCAGTTGCTCCAATGCACTACTATGGCGAATCTGACAAGTATGATTACGGCAAAAACATGTTCGGTTTCACAAAGGGTGACCTTTCACATGTTAAGTCTGTAACAACACAGCCAATGGGCGCTGGTCCTTACAAGTTCGTTAAGTATGACAACAAGATTGTTTACTTCGAAGCTAACGATGGTTATTTCAAGGGCGCTCCAAAGACAGCTAATGTTCAGTTTAAGGAGACAGCTACAGCTGATAAGACACCAGGTGTAGGTACAGGTACAATCGATATCACTGACCCATCATTCTCAAAGGCTGCTGCTGAAGAAATCGGCACATACAACTCAAATAAAGAAATCACAGGCGATAAGATCGTTACTAGCCTTGTAGCTAACCTCGGTTATGGTTACATTGGTATCAACGCTGACACAGTTAACGTTGGTGGCAAGGCTGATTCTGATGCATCTAAGAACCTCCGTAAGGCTCTTGCAACAGTACTCGCTGTTTATCGTGATATGGCAGTTGACTCTTACTACTCAGAGGCTGCTGAAGTAATTAACTATCCAATCTCAACAACATCTTGGGCTGCTCCACAGAAGTCAGATTCTGACTATACAGTAGCTTACTCAGTTGATGCTGATGGTAACCCAATCTTCACAGCTCAGATGAAGGCTGAAGATAAGTATAAGGCTGCTTCACAGGCTGCTCTTGGTTTCCTTGAGAAGGCTGGTTATGTAATTAAGGACGGTAAGGCAATTACTGCTCCTGCAGGCGCTAAACTTGAATATGAGTGCATCATCCCAGCAGACGGTGTTGGTGATCACCCATCATTCGCAATCCTTACAGCTGCTAAGGAAGCTTTCGCTAAGATCGGTATTAACATTATTATCAACGACCCAGCTGATTCTAATGAACTTTGGGATAAACTCGATGCAGGCTCACAGGAACTCTGGTGTGCTGCTTGGGGCGCAACAATTGACCCAGATATGTATCAGGTTTACCACTCATCTAATATTGTAGGTCTTCCAGGCTCTTCAGAGTCTAACCACTATCATATTCAGGATGCTAACCTCGATAAGTACATCATGGATGCAAGAACAAGTGCTGACCAGTCTTACAGAAAGGCTATCTATAAGTCATGCCTTGACATCATCCTTGATTGGGCTGTTGAGATTCCTGTATATCAGAGACAGAACTGCATCATCTACAGCGCTGAGCGTATTAAAGATGGTACAATGACTCCTGATATCACAACATTCTACAACTGGACAAACGAGATTGAGAATGTTGAAATGGCATAGGCTGCAATATTGAATTAAAACTTAAACTTAGTTTGAATTCGCCAGTCCGCGTGGCAACACGCGGACTGGGTTTTGCGGTTTAATAAGGCCTTTAATTTTGAGGCTTTATTAAACAGCAAAATGTTTAAAATGATGAGAGGAATTGGTATTTATGAGCAAGTTCATAGTGAAGCGCCTACTTCAGTGTGTACTCATATTATTTTTTGTGGCGCTCATTATTTACGCTGTTATGCGCTGTCTTCCAACATCGTATGTTGAGAGCATAGCGCGTCAGAGATCATCCCTTCCGGGATCAAAATCATACACGGAGTGGCTGGCACAGCTCAATGCTGTATACGGTCTCGATGTTGGTATCTTTAGAGGTTTCCTTAAGTGGCTCGCTTCTGCTGTAAGACTCGACTTTGGTGACTCTTGGCAGTACAACGTTCCAGTTATGGAGAAGTTTAAGGATGTTATTTGGTATTCATTTGCACTTGGTGCAGTATCATTCTTCTTTGAACTTATCATCTCTATCCCTGCAGGTATCATTGCAGCTGTTAAGCAGTACAGCAAGATTGACTATGCAGTAACAGTAATAGCACTTATTGGTGTTTCACTTCCAACATTCTTCTTCGCTACAATCTTGAAACTCGTATTCAGTATCAAGCTTGGATGGTTTGATCTCTACGGTATGGTTGGTCGTTATCATGAACAGCTATCAGCGTGGGGACAGTTTGGCGATATTGCAAAACACTTTGTATTGCCAACTTGCACCATTGTTATCATCAGCATTGGTTCTATGATGCGTTATACAAGAACTAATATGCTCGAAGTACTCAATTCCGATTACATAAGAACTGCAAGGGCAAAGGGCGTTGCAGAGAACAAGGTTATTTCATACCATGCTTTCCGTAATACTCTTATCCCAATCGTTACTATCGTAGGTGGTAGTATCCCTGGTCTTTTCTCAGGTGCTCTTATCACTGAGACATTGTTCCAGATTCCTGGTATCGGTTACACCTCATACCAGGCAATGGTTGGTGGAGATATTCCGTTCTCCATGTTCTATATGATATTTATGGCCGTTTTGACACTCCTTGGTACTCTTATTGCGGATATTCTTTACGCAGTAGTAGACCCTAGAGTTAGAGTTAACTAAGGGGGTGAGAGAATTGGCTAAGAAAAAAGAAGTATTAGAAGAAACAACAGTAGAGACTGTTGAAACTCCTGAAAAAGAGGAACAGCTTGCCCTCGATGATGAACGTCGAATTAAGGTTCTCTCACCATCAATGCTTGTTTGGAAGCGATTCATTAGAAACAAGCTTGCTATTGTTGGCTCAATCTTCATTATTGCAATGTTTGTATTTGCATTTATCGGCGGTATTGTCTCTCCATATGGTGAGTCCGAGGTATTTAGAAAGTACACAGACCTCACTAAGGATTACGCAGGTATCACTCAGAATACAGAACTCCGTTATTCTGATCTCTCAGCAACTGATTTCCCTTCAATTGCCAAGGCAAAGTTTGTTATGGCAATAAACAAGGGTGAGGAGAACTTTAAATCAGATGACGGTTCTTCATACACAATTGAAACTATCGGCGAAAAAGGCGAGGAGTCATACGCTATTTTTAGAGAAGGTACACTCGTATCTATCGCTTCAAAGCTCATCTACGATGCAGTAGAGAAGGGCTATGTGCCTACTCTTGACTTCCGTTATGCAGCAGAAAAGGCTAAGGCTGCTGGCGAGGAGAATTTCACTGCTGACGGCGAGACATATAAGCTTGCTAAAGTTGAGGACGATGACGTTATCTTTGACAGCAAGGGAAATGAACTTATCTATATCTCTGATTTCATCGTAAATCCAATCGGTGATTCAGATTTTATTCCTGTAGAGCAAAAGGCAGCTCTTAAGGAAGCAATTGAAAAAAATGAAGAGAAGATCACATATGATGGCGTTGATTATAAAATCAAGCGTGAAAACCTCCAGTGGCTTGTTAAGTCCGGACAGGAAGCATATGTAATTGACACATATTCAAGCCCATCAAAGGCACACTGGCTCGGCACAGACGGTAATGGTATGGACGTTCTTACTCGCCTTATGTACGGTGGTCGCGTATCACTTCTCATCGGCTTTATCGTTGTTGCTATTGAGACAATTATCGGTGTTACACTCGGTGGTATCTCTGGTTACTTCAGCGGTTGGATTGATAATATCATCATGCGTATAGTTGATATCTTCAACTGTATCCCTACAACGCCTCTTATCATTATCCTCGGTGCTATGATGGATGCTATGCGTGTGGATCCTACACTTCGTATGATCTACCTTATGATTACTCTCGGTGTTCTCTCTTGGCCTGGTACTGCACGTCTTGTACGTGGTCAGATCCTCTCACTTCGTGAGCAGGAGTTTATGACAGCAACAGAGGCAACAGGTATCTCTGTTTCTCGTCGTATTTTTAAGCACCTTGTTCCAAACGTTATCCCACAGCTCATCGTTATCTGTACTATGGGTCTTGGCGACGTTATTATCACTGAGTCCACACTCTCATTCCTTGGCCTCGGTGTTAAGTTCCCATTTGCTTCTTGGGGTAACATTATCAATGCAGTTTCTAACGTTTACGTTATGACAAACTACTTGTTCGTATGGATTCCAGCAGGTTTCTGTATTCTCATTACAGTACTTGGATTCAACTTCATCGGTGACGGATTGCGTGATGCATTCGATCCTAAGATGAAGCGCTAAGGGGAGGGGTAAATATGGCTGATAAAAAAGACTTAAGCTACCTCTCTGCTAAAGAGTCGCGTAGAATTACAAAAGAGAATAGAAAAATCACTAAGGAATATGAGAAGCAAATTTCAAGAAAGGATGTTCCAGAGTCAGAGTATCTCACAAAGATGCATAATGATAAGAACATTCTTGAGATAGATAATCTTCACACTTATTTCTTTACAGACCAGGGCGTTGTACGCTCTGTTGACGGCGTTTCATTTGACGTGCCACGCGGCGCCACAATCGGTGTTGTTGGCGAGTCCGGCTGTGGCAAGTCAGTAACAAGCCTCTCTGTCATGAGGCTCTTACAACGCCCTATAGGACAAATCGTTGACGGCGAAATTCGCTTTAAAGTAGATGATGACAAGGCCTATGACATAGCGAAGATGCCTATTGCTGAGATGCAGCATATCAGAGGCAAGGAAATCTCTATGATTTTCCAGGAGCCTATGACAACACTTAACCCTGTTTTCAAAATTGGTAGACAGCTTGATGAGGTTTTCGAACTTCATGATAAGGAGACTAAGGCAGAGGATAGAAGGGCTAAGTCAATTGAACTTCTTGAAATGGTTGGTATCGCAAACGCTGAGGGTGTTTATGATATGTATCCACATGAGCTCTCAGGCGGTATGCGCCAGCGTGTAGTAATTGCTATGGCGCTTGCTTGTCAGCCTAAGCTCATTATTGCTGACGAGCCTACAACTGCACTTGATGTAACAATTCAGGCACAGATTCTTGATATCTTCCGTCAGCTTAAGGAGAAGATTAATTCCAGTATCATGCTCATTACTCACGACCTCGGTGTTATTGCTGAGATGGCTGATTTCGTTGTTGTAATGTATGCTGGCCGTATTGTAGAAAAGGGTACACTTGAGGATATTTTCCTTCATCCTGCACACCCTTACACAATAGGTCTTATGGATTCTAAACCTTCAGTTAACAAGGACGTTGACAGACTCTATAGTATCCCAGGTAAGGTTCCAAACCCTATTAACATGCCTGATTACTGTTACTTCAGAGATAGATGTGAGAAGTGTCTTGATAAGTGTGATGGAGAGTATCCACCACTCATTAAGATTTCTGATACTCACTATGTCGCTTGTTATAGAAGTGAAGATAAGGAGGTAAAGGAATAATGGCAGCTCCAGAGATTGACAGATCTTTTACCCCTATTGAACATAACGAGGAGAACATTCTTGAGGTAAATGCATTAAAGAAGTATTTCCCAATTCAGGATGGTATCTTAAAACACACAGTTGGCTACGTTAAGGCTGTTGATGGTGTTACATTCAATATCAAGCGTGGTACAACTATGGGCCTCGTAGGTGAGTCTGGTTGTGGTAAGACCACAACAGGACGCACGATTCTCCGCCTCACTGACGGTAAGACTTCTGGCCAGGTTCTTTTCAATGGCCAGGAGATCTACGACCTCAGTGCAAAAGAGATTCGTGCTCTTCGTCCAAAGATGCAGATTATCTTCCAGGACCCTTATTCAAGCCTTTCTCCACGTATGCCAGTATCCGAGATTATCGGTGAGGCAGTACGTGAGCATAGTATCGTTCCTAAAGAGGAATTTGATGATTATATTGAAGGTATAATGTCTGACTGTGGCCTTATGCCATATCATAAGGACCGTTATCCACATGAGTTCTCAGGTGGACAGCGTCAGCGTATCTGTATTGCAAGAGCACTTGCACTTAACCCTGACTTTATCGTATGCGATGAGCCAGTATCAGCTCTTGATGTATCAATTCAGGCACAGATTATCAACCTTCTTCAGGATCTTCAGGAGAAACACAACCTCACATACCTCTTCATTTCACACGATCTTTCAGTTGTAAAACACATCTCTGATACAATCGGTGTAATGTATCTTGGTAGCCTTGTTGAGTATGGCTCAAGAGACGATATCTTTGACAGCCCAGCTCATCCATACACTGAGGCTTTGCTTTCAGCTATTCCTGTTCCTGATCCTACAGTTAAGACAAATAGAATCGTACTTGAAGGTTCTATTCCTTCACCAGCAAATCCACCAGAGGGATGTAAGTTCCATACACGTTGTGCTAAGTGCATGGACAAGTGCAAGACTGAAATTCCTGTACAAAAGGAGATCTCTCCGGGTCACTTTGTTTGCTGTCATCTCTATGATGAATAAGGAATTATTATGGCTAAGAAAGAAAAATTTGTTGATGATGGTCGTG
>JAKSQX010000037.1 GCA_024403955.1 Clostridia bacterium
TGTAGATTTCTACATACTTACTAAGAAACTTTTTCATTATATTTCCTACCTTTGTTTGTTGGTTACCACTTGAGGGTTACTGTCTCGCAGAATGCGTATTCATCTTTGAGGGTGATTACTGTGCCGTCATCAAGTGTGAGGGTACCGGACCAAAGGCCGTGACACTGGTGGTTCTTAGCACCTGCGATACCGATGTCGAGCCACATTGAGTTGTCGAAGGTAGGGATCATAGTCATCTCGAAGCGACCGTTCTCCTCGTGGAAGTACCATGGGTTTTTCTTAGGATGCTTCTCATCGTATGTGATCTCTACATTGCCAATCTTGTGAGCCTTGCCGTCATAGAAGATACAGGTCTCAGCTGCCTGAGTGTCGTCTGCGATGTCGTATGTAACTTCCCAACCGAGAAGTTTGCCGCCTAAGTTTACTGTGCCGTTAGACCAGAACCAGTGCATCTTGTGAGCCATTACGCCACGAGCCCAGTCAAGTACTGCGAATGTCTTGTCTGGTGTGAATTCAAGCTTCTTGAAGCCGATCTTAGCGTAGCCTGTAACTGGGATGCAGTTGATCTTGTTGGTGTAGAAGAAGTGATCCTTGTAGTGGTTAGAGCCCTTCTTGTCGCGAAGTGTCCAAGGTGTAACTATGGAGATTGACTCCTGCTCTACTGGGTCCTCAAGTGTGTAGTCGAGCTTGAACTTGAAGCCGAGAGGCCAAATAGCTCTACCCTCAGCAACGAGGTGACGTGTGCGCTTGCCATCATATGACTCATTCATTGTGAAGATGCCGTAGTTGCGGTCAACCTCATATGCTTCACAAGATGAGCGTGGAAGCTGATATGTCTTAACTGTGTAAGGGTGGAGGAGTGCAGCACAGAGAACAATATGTCCGTTAGTAATGTCTGTGATTGTTACACATCCAGCCTCTGCGAGTGAAACGTTAGCTATTGTGAACTGTGTCATGTATCTTCCGTCACAGATCTGATAGAAGTCCCACTCTTTGATTCTGAGCTTGTTTGCAGAGATGTTCTCTCTGTTGTAGGTGAAAAGGTCGTTGTGACGAGCCCAACCTGGCTCGAGAACGTAACCCTTTTCATCAAGTAAGTCAGTTTTCTTTGTGATTTCATGCTGAATACTCATTGTACATTTCTCCTTTATATTATCTTAATTTCTTTGTCCAAACTAAACGCGTAGAGGTATGCCTCTGTAACAGGTTTTCCGAATATCTGCTCAAGTGCCTCTGCGTATGTTTTGATTTGATCTGTGTGCCTGTCGATGAGCTCCTGCTCATTCTTGGTACGGTCCGTTTTATAGTCAAGAATTATAATACCATTATTTTCCTCAAATACCAAATCCGCAATACCTTGAATAAGAATTTTCTCTTTTCCAAGCTCTTCGTTGAGGTTAGGGTTTAGTTTGAGGGCTGGGATTAAGACAGCAAATTTCTTTTCTCTGTAGATGTTGTCGCTGTTTAAAATTCTTTGGTAAATGTTTGAGTTTTTGTATTTCGTTACCTTGTTTAGGTCGATTACTTTTGCTTGTTCAGGTGTGATGAACCTCTGATTCTCAAGTCTTTTAAGCTCCTGGTTGAGGTCCTTTGAGAGGTCAGCGTATTGCATGAAGGTGTGGAGTGCTGTGCCGCGCTGACTTGGAGTGAGGCCTTGCTTTGACGCGAACTCAGGCCTTGCAGAGGCGAAGAACTTCTCGTTGAAGCCTGCGGCCTCAGTAGCCGAAGCAGCGCGCTTTGTAGGAACCTTAGCGAGAGCCTCGTAAGGGTATTTGTAACTCTGTCTTTCTCTTATGTCCTCTGTTATCTTATTGTTTGGTTTTGCTTCTTTTATTTCGTCTTGTACTTCGTTTAGGGTTAAGTCTTCAAGGTCGTGGAAGGTGACGATGGACTTGTAGTCCGGCTTGTGGAGAAGGGCAGAGAGCATGAGCTCGAGCATGCTGGACTTACCCCTAACGTCTTTAGGGCTCTGTCTGCCACTGCTGTCGAGTTCACTTGAATTCTTAATCTTCTCAAGCTTCTTGTCCATATCTGAGGAGATGCTGCCTGTGATGATGAGCTTCTCCTTCGCACGTGTGAGCGCAACATAGAGGAGACGGAGGTGCTCTGACTTGGCCTTTGCCTCATTCTCTTTTGCTATTGTGCTGTTGGCAATAGTCTTGTATGTGACGTAGTTCTCTGGGTCGTAGCCCTTGAGACCGATGCCGAACTTAGGGTTAAGAAGTACCTGGTTTGCATAGTCCATGGTGTTCATCTGTGAGCCCGTGCCAGCGAGGATACAGTATTTGTACTGAAGACCCTTACTGCTGTGGATACTTGTAATCTGAACAACGTTGGAGTTCTCTGATGAGAGGCTAGCTGGTTCGATGTTCTCGTTAGAGTCCATAATCTTGTCGAGGTAGCGGATGAAACCAGAGATACCGAGCGAATTAGTCTTGTCGTATGTGTCAGCATATGTCTGGAGCAAAAGGAGATTTGCTGTGCGCTGCTGACCATTAGGAAGTGCTCCCGCAACGCTCTGATAGAGGGTGTCCTCATAGATCTTTCTGATGAGTTCACCTGCTGAGAGTGAGATGGAGAGTCTTCTGTATTTTCTTATTTCATTTAATACCTTTTGAGCTTTAGGATTCTGTGCTTGCTCCTCCTTGAGAATGCTTTGATATAAGCGTTCTCTGTCCTTGTTTAGCCTAAACTTGGCAACATCATCTGGAGTCAAGTTGAAGATTGGGGAGAGGAGAACTGTGAGGAGTGGGATGTCGTTTAATGGGTTGTCTATAACCTTGAGGAGGGCTATGACTGTCTGGACATCTGTGGTGTCAAGGAAACCTGATTCCTTGGCGTTGTAGTATGGGATACCCTCACGGCTGAGCTCCTTGCAGATTACCTCTGCGTTGCCACTACCAGGGGCACGCATGAGAATTGTGAAGTCCTTGTAGTTCTTATTCTCTTTTGAGTGTTTTTTAATGTATTTCGCGATAAACCTACCTTCGCGAACGAGACTGTCAGCAGCACCCTCTGCTTGGAAGACGTGGAGTTCCACATCCTCTTCATTGTTAGGCTTGTAGTCTGGGTTCGCGTAGATGAGCTTCTCGTTTTCATCGTAGTTTACGTCACCGCAGTTCTTAGTGCAGAGCTGCTCGAATACGTAGTTTACAAAGTTGATTATGCCATCACGGCTTCTGAAGTTCTCACCAAGGATGATTTTGTTGATCTTGTATTCCTTGTAGTTCTCGCATTTGTCGATGAAGATATCTGGCATGGCCTGGCGGAAGCGGTAGATACTCTGCTTCACGTCGCCGACCATGAAGAGGTTATCTTCATTCTGTGAGATGGCCCGAAAGAGCATGTCTTGAAGGACGTTTGTGTCCTGATACTCATCGATGAGTATGAAGTCAAAGTCCTTGGAGATGTCTTCAGCAAGGGTGGTTCTGTTTATAGTTGCTTTAGCGCTGTTCTGCTTTCTTGTGTCCTCGTCTACAAGGAGTGAGAGGGCCATGAGTGCAACGTCTGAGAACTCAAGTGTGTTCTGGTCAATCTTTGCACTGAGGAATCTGTCCTCAAACTTGAGTGTGATCTCAATGAGCTTACTTGCTACTTTGTAGATAGTCTTGCACTGGGTGTGGAACTCGTCCTCTGCCTTTGCACTGATATCATCAAAAACTTTAGTGGCACTAAGACGGGTATTTTTAATCTCATTTACCTTTGGAATATCTGTGTAACCCTTAGCACCCCAAGTGCCTTGGTTTACTTTCTCAAGGTTGTGGAAATCCTTATTTATTAGGATTTCTCGGTTGCTGTAGAGAATCTCAAGTTCAGTTTTAATGAGGTTGTAGCCAGGAGTATTGAGGATGTTTTTATCCTCATAAGTTTCAAAGAACTTGATGGCTTTCTCCATCTCGTTGATGTAATAGTCAACATCCTCAAGTTTGTAGTTTATGAGGGCGTCAACGAGAGGTGAGTCTTTGAAGTCTACTTCTGGGTCATAAATCTTTGCAGCATTCTTAAGCCATTCCTCAGGAGAGGTGTATGACCTGGAGTTGTCATAGAGTTTTAATACTGTGCTGATGAGTTTCTCATCTGTGGTGCTGCCTGCAGCAAAGTATCTGATGAGGTCTAAGAAGTCCTTGTCATCAGTATCATAGTACTCGTCGAGTATGTCGTTTAAGACCCTAAGTCTTAGAGTCTTGGCTTCAATGTTGTCTATGATTTCGTAGTCTGGTGCGAGACCAGGGAACTGCTGGAAGTGACTCTTAACTATGTTTCCACAGAAGGAGTCAATTGTAGAGATATTCGCTGAAGGTAATAGGATCTTCTGCTTGTTTAGTCTGTCAATTATTGTTTGATCTGTTGTTTTTTGGATGTGCTCGTCTATGGCTTTGCCGATTCTGTCCTTCATCTCAGCTGTAGCGGAGCGTGTGAAGGTCACGATGAGAAGACGGTCAAGAGAAGTCTCGCCGTTTTCAAGTAGAGTTGCTATTCGCTCTGTAAGTACTGCAGTCTTACCTGAGCCCGCAGCGGCACTGACGATAATAGTGCCACCACGTGCGTTTATGGCTTCAAGTTGCGCAGGTTTCCAATTAGGCATTATTATCACCTGCCATTTCTTCAAAACAAGTAGCCTTGTCTTTTTCTTCTATTTCAAGAACTGGGCCGTCCTCAAATCTGCAGACGTATTTGTAGTCACACCAGTCACAAGTCATGTCGTAGTCCTTGCCACGAACTGGGAGGTCGTGGATCTTACCACCGTGTAGGAGGGCTACCATATTCTTAAGTTCCTTATCAACCTGATTCTTGATTTTGCCCATCTCTTCAAGGCTTACAAGAGTATCTTCGTCTAGAGCTATATACTCTTTCTTGCTGTCCTGTGCAATGGCTCTCTGGACCTCATCATCGTCGATGAAGAGACCTGTGCCAGCGTAGTTGGTGACTGGCTTGCCGTTTGTGCCGTTGTCTTTTCTAGCCTTGTAGTAGTAGATGCCGGCTGTGGTCATGTCCTCATAATCCTCCTCCTTTTCAAGGGAGAAGAGGTAGATGAGCATCTGCATGTTGAGTCCGTTCAAGATATCTGAGAGAACGAACTTCTTTGTGCCGGACTTGTAGTCTACAACACGGATGTATTTTGTGCCGTTTATTTCAAACTTGTCGACACGGTCAATTTTACCTGTGATTTTGAGGGTTACCTCGTCGTCGATTTTAATAGTGTTACCTATCTTGTACTCATATGCACAAGGGACGAAACCAGTTAGGGACATCTCATCGCAGATTCTCTGAATGATGCTGTAGAGAGGGGATGCGAGTCTCTGGAACTGGTTGTAGAAACGAGGGGAGTAGTCGAGGCTGTTGTCATAACTGAGCTCAAGGAATTCCTTGAGTGCCTCGTCTACGATTTCTTTCTGTTTATCCTTATCGTCTTTGATGCTGATGAGTTCTTCCTTCGTGTGATTCTTCATTACTCGCTCGAGTACGAAGTGGAGAATTGAACCCTTGGTGTTGGCAGCGAAGGACGCTGTCTTTCTTGGACTCGCATCAAGACCATATCTGCAGAAGTACTGGAATGGGCAGTGATAGAAGGTGTCAACTTTTGAGGCTGAGAGATACATGTCCTTGCCGAAGAGTTCCTTCGCAATACTAGGGTCTTTAATCTCAAAGAACTGCTTGTTCTTGATGGCATCAAGTGTCTCAAATCTGTCGTAGATTTCCTTATCCTTAAGGCTCTCCTTGAAGGATGCCAACTCCTCACTGTTTATCTGGAAGTTCTCCGCATAGGTGGAGAAGGTTGAGGTGTCAGTTTCGGCAAAATACTCGAGTGGTATTTCTTCAATAGGCTTTATTTCTGCCTTTAATGCTTCCTTAATGTCAGTGATGATTGCAGATGGGAAGCAGGAATCTTTTGCTTTTTCAATGGTGTGGTATGAGATGAAGAGCTTCTCATCTGGGCTTGTGACCGTGACGTAGGCGATAAAGCGCTCCTCTACGGCTTTGAGGTCGTCAGGGTAGGAGAGCTCAATGCCGTTGTCGCGCATGGTCTCACGGTCACGGCTTGAGAGAAGTCCGTTAGTTTTAATTACCTTAGGGAATATGTCCTGCATACAACCACAGATAAAGGTTACCTTAGGGTGGTCGAGACGAACACGGTCGGCAGAGCCTATAGTTATCTCGTCGAGACCATGAGGTAAAGAGCCAAGGTCTGTAATTGAGACGATGGCTTTGAATATGTCGTAGTAGAGCTTAGGGGTAGTGGTGATGTCTCCGTAGATAGAGGCGAGGTTGTCGAGGATATCCATGAGGATTTCCCATACGCTGTTCTGTTCGGAGGCAAGGGCTGTGTAGCCCTTCTCATCAAGTTCTTTTGCGATATCCTTAAGCTTTGTTTGAACGTCTGACTTCTCTAAAAAGTCGTAGATTTTACTGCTGATGTCATAGCTGTTAAGGCTTTCGCCTTTACAGATTTCATATCTTAGGGCTCGAAGTCCGGTTAGGGCCCTATTTTTATATTCGTTGAGTTTTGCGAGTTCTTCGTTGTTATGAGCTTTTTGAGACTCATAGACCTCATCAAGTCCTGTGACTGGGAATACAAAGTCATTCTCCCAATCTTTGGCTTTTAAGTTCCAAAGAAGGGCATAATTTTCAAGCTCATATACCTCGTCATCTGAAAGAGGTGAGAGCCCTGTTTTTAAGTATGCGAGGATGCGGTCAGTTGAGAATCCGTTTACGATGATCTCAAGAAGGGCTCTCATGTAGATGATGAGAGGCTGGTTTGAAATAGGCTGACGTGTGTCCTCGTATACTGGGATGTCATATCTGTTGAACGCGGAGATGAGTTCGCGTCTGTAGTCCTCCTCATTGCGGGCTATTACCGCCATATCGGAGAGTCGCATACCGTCCTCACGCATGAGCTTTCTGACGGTCGCGGCGATATATGTGCACTCCTCGTGGATGTTCTGCGCAACGAGGAGCTTTGTCTCTGCTTTGATGGACTTGATACCGAAGGCGTCTGTGAGTTCTTTATCTGTCTTACCAAGAACTATTGGTTCTTTGTGCTCGTTGTCCTTTAAGAGCCTCTTTGCTGTACGGTTTATTGCTCCGAAGAGGAGATTATGGTCTTTGTCGTCTATGCCTGGAGTACAGAGGGTGATATACACCTCATCTGCCTGTTCTACAAGGATTTTAATAATCTCATACTCACGTGCAGTGAAACTCTTGAAGGCGTCGATACAGATGGTGTAGCCCTTGAAGAAGTTGTTTTCTAAGAGCACCTTGGTGAGAGCTTCCTGAATACTGTCCTCGTCTGTGTAGTTCTTCGACATGAAGGCGTCGAAGTGCTCGAAGATTATGGCGAGGTCATGAAGCTTTGTGCCCAAGGTGTTGTTGTACGGTGTTATTTTGTTCTCTGCTTCTCTAAGCGCTTCTGGGGTTACGAGTTCCTTCTTGAACTCGGAGAGTATCTTAACTAGTTCCTTGGCGAGAGGGATGCTGTTTATGTGTTTTGAGTAGAAGAGAAGATCACCCTTAACATAGTCAAGAGTGTGAAGCATGATTATCATCTTTGCTGCGTCGTCGATTTCTGTACCGGCAAGGCCGCCGAGACTACGGCTGACGTAGTTCGCAAGGCGACTGAAACTTAGAACTTCGATGTTCTGAGCGTCTTTAGTGCTCATCGTCTGAAGGAGGCTGCGCTCCGTGACGAATGAGAACTGCTCAGGAACAATCAGGAGAAGTTTGTTGTCGCCGTGCTTTGCTTTTTCCCCAAGTATGTCTCGGACATACTGGGTCTTGCCGTTGTTGGCAAGGCCAAGGATTAAGTTGAGCATCTTTATCTCCCTTTTGTTTTATGCCTAATATTTTACCACATTTCAAGATGGGGTGCGAGTTATTAATGGGACTTATTGATTAAATATTTTTATATTGTACACAATTCATCGTTTATTTTGTTGCTGTTATGGTGTATACTCTTTAGCGTTGTATAAAGGTATTATTTTTTATGTGATAATTAAATTGTACACAATTTGTCTATTTGGAGGCAATTCATGGACATAGATAGCTTGCTTAAAAGCATAAAGAGAATTCATTTCATAGGAATCGGTGGCTCAGGTATGTGCCCTTTGGCAGAGATACTCATCGCCAATGGCTATACGTTGACGGGTTCCGATAATAATCCTGGAGATAACATAAATAAACTTCGTGGCCTTGGTGCTGTAATCAACATGGAGCAGGTCCCTGAAAATTTAGTTCAGTTCTCACCGGAACTCATTGTTTACACAAATGCTATATTACCGGGCAATCCTGAATTATCAGCTGCTAAGGAGTCAGGTATTCCTTGTGTTGAACGTGCTATTTTGTTTGGCGCGATTAGTAGAATGTACTCAAACTGTATTGGCGTATGTGGCACACATGGTAAGACATCAACAACATCTCTGTTGTCACAGCTTTTACTTGAGAATGGTAAAGACCCTACTTTGGTAATCGGTGGACGTCTTCCTTTAATTGATAGCCACGGTAGATCAGGTAAGTCAGAGACTATGGTCTGTGAGGCATGTGAGTTTAAGGACACGTTCCTTGAGTTGTCACCTGACACATCAATTATCCTCAACATCGACAACGACCATATGGAGTACTTCGGTACTATCGAGAACAGTATTCGTTCTTTCACAAAGTTTGCTGATATGACAACAAACTTGGTTGTGTATAACGGTGATGATGCCAATACTTTAAAGGCTATTGAGAATATGACTACTGCTTCATCGAAGAAGCTTGTTAGTTTTGGTTTTGCTGCAGGGAATGATTATTCGGCTACCAACATCACTTATGTCAGGGGAGCATATCCTGAATTTGATGTAGTTTACAAGGGCTCTGTAATTGGCCACGTTGCTTTGGGATTCCCTGGTAAACATTCAGTTATCAACTCTCTGTCTGCCATCGCAGTTGCCATAGAGAATGGTTTAACTATGGAGCAAATCTCCGCTACCATCGGCAACTTTAAGGGCGCTGGCAGAAGATATGAGATCTTAGGGGAATTCAACGGCATCACAATTGCTGATGACTATGCTCATCATCCAACAGAGCTTAAAGCTACACTGTCAACAGTTATGAGCATGGAATTTAATCGTGTATGGGCTGTATTCCAGCCTTTCACATATTCAAGAACAAAAACACATATGCAGGCATTCGCAGAGGCACTCAGTATTCCAGATTTCTGTGTAATGACTGAGATTATGGGTTCACGTGAGGTAAATACAGAAGGCGTTTACACATCTCAGTTGGCTTCATTGATTCCGGGTTCAGTTTGGTTTGAAACCCAAAAGGAAGTTGCTGATTATGTAATGTCTAAGGCTGAACCAGGTGATTTGATTATTACTCTTGGCTGTGGTGACATCTACAAGGCTGCACAGTATATGGTCAAGTGTTATGAGGAGAGATTAAATGGCTAAGTACACACGTAATACAAACAGCAGAAAGTATACGAAGCATCAGGAAATGATGAAGCGCCGTCGTGCTACTACGATTATTGTTTTAGCTATCTTTGTCCTGATTTTGGCTTTGATTATCAAGGGCTGTACAAGCTCTACAGCTAAGAAGAAAGCAGCTGCTGAAGAAGCTTCAAGGAAGGCTTCTTCAGCAGAGACTACAACTGAGGCATCTACAGAGCCTGTAACTTACGAGCGAGATATTGCGTTCGACACTGACGCTGCTTATGCCTCAAAGCATAAATACTGCGTAGGTGTAAATAGACAGGAGAATGTCGTAACTGTATATGAGAAGGACTCAGACGGTTACTACACTGTCGCTGTCAAAGCATTTGCTTGTTCCTGTGGTAAGGCAGGTAGTGAGACGCCACTTGGCACATACACCACAGCAGATAAATATGAGTGGCTTAAAATGGTCGACGGAACGTACGCACAGTACACACTCCGTATAACAGACCAAATCTGGTTCCATTCCGTACCTTATACAGCAAAAGATAAAGGTGCGCTCGAATACGACGAGTTCAATAAACTTGGAACATCCGCATCCCTCGGCTGCGTAAGACTCGCAGCAGCTGATGCGAAATGGATATATGACAACGTTGAGTGGAAATCTATGGTATTTATCTACGATAGTGAGACACCGGGTCCACTTGGTAAACCAGAGACTGTAAAGATTGACACCAACAATAAGAATAAGGGTTGGGACCCAACCGATCCTGATAAGGCAAATCCTTGGGCAAAGAAATAGGGGAGATAATTATGAATACAAACAAAGCACTTTATGATGTTCCACAGGTTAAGAACTTTAAAGAACTCATTGAAAATTCAGTAAAGCTTTATGGTGCAGAACCTGCATTTAAGCTTCGCAATGCCGATGCTACTTATACAGATATCACCTACACCGCATTTAAAAATGACATCTATGCACTTGGTGCAGCTATTACTGAGCGTGGATGGCTCGGTAAGCAGGTTGCAATCATGGGTCTTAACTCATACCCTTGGATTACAACTTACCTCGCTGTACAGATCGGTGGCGGCTGTGTAGTTCCAATTGATAAGGAACTTTATTTTGACGATATCAACACAATCCTTGAAGTATCTGAGACAGATATCTTCTTCCTCGATAAGAAGGCATATGGAAAAATCTCAGAGCATATGGATAAGCTCTCTCGCGATATCACTTTCGTAGTATTTGATGCTAAGAGTGGTGAAGATGGTTACATCATCTATGATGAGATGCTCACTCACGGAAAGGCTCTCTTTGAGGCAAAGGCTAAATGTCTCGATGAGTTCAGCGCAATTGATGCTGACCCAAGCGCAATGAGCGTATTGTCATTCACATCAGGTACATCTGGACTTACAAAGGGCGTTATGCTCTCACAGGGAAATATTTGCTTTACTGTAATGAGTAACTGCTCCGTTGCAAAGTGTGGCCCTGGTGACCAGTATCTCTCAGTTTGTCCATGCCATCACACTATGGAAATGACAGAAGGCATTTTGATTCCTCTCTATACTGGTTGCTGCATTGCTTTTAATGATAGCCTTCTTCACCTTATGAGGAACCTTCAGGAGGTTAAGCCAACAATCTTTGTATGTGTTCCACTTATGATGGAGAAGTTCCACGGCAAGATCATGCAGGCTGTTTCAGAAAAGAAGGGCGGTAAGCTCAAGCTCACATTTGGTA
>JAKSQX010000038.1 GCA_024403955.1 Clostridia bacterium
AAGAAGACTGCTACTAAGAAGACTGCTGCTAAGAAAGCTCCTGCTAAAAAAGCGCCAGCTAAGAAGGCTCCTGCTAAAAAAGCGCCAGCTAAGAAGGCTGCAAAGAAATAATTATGTTTGGAGGCAACTGCGTGTTGCCTCCTTTCTTTAAACCTAAAAACAATATAAGAAGGAGAATTAATTATGGCTTACTATTTTGACGAACCTTCAAGAACCTTTGGCGAGTATCTACTCGTACCAGGCTACTCCTCAGCAGATTGTATTCCAACTGCTGTTAGCCTCGCTACCCCACTCGTTAAGTTCAAGAAGGGTGAAAAATCAGCAATCACAATGAACATCCCAATGACAAGCGCAATCATGCAGGCTGTCTCAAACGACACCCTCGCTATTGCCCTTGCAAAAGAAGGCGGTGTTTCATTCATCTTTGGTTCTCAGTCGATTGAATCTGAGGCAGCGATGGTTGCGCGTGTAAAGAACTACAAGAAGGGCTTTATCACATCAACAAGTAACATCACTCCTGATGCTACTCTCGCTGATATCATTGCCCTCAAGGAAAAGACTGGCCACTCAACAGTTGCAGTAACAGATGACGGCACAGCAAATGGTAAACTCCTCGGTATTATCGGTAGCCGTGACTACCGTGTTTCACGTATGGACCCTATGACTCCTGTATCAGAGTTTATGACTCCACGTGAGAAGCTTGTAACAGCTCCTGATGGCACATCTCTTAAAGAGGCAAACGACATCATCTGGGATCACAAGCTCAACGCTCTCCCACTCGTTGATGATAATGACCACTTGACTTATATTGTTTTTAGAAAAGACTATGAATCACATAAGGAGAACGTAAACGAACTCCTTGATGAGAATAAATCTTATATTGTTGGTGCCGGCATCAACACACGTGACTACAAAGAACGTGTTCCAGCACTTGTTAAGGCCGGCGCAGACGTACTCTGCATCGACTCCTCTGAGGGTTACTCAGAGTGGCAGAAGAACACTATCGCTTGGATTAGAGAAACTTATGGAGACACAGTTTTGGTAGGCGCAGGCAACGTCGTAGACGCTGAAGGCTTCCGCTTCCTTGCTGACTGTGGTGCCGACTTTATCAAAGTTGGTATTGGCGGCGGTTCAATTTGTATCACACGTGAGACAAAAGGTATCGGCCGTGGACAGGCAACAGCTCTTATTGACGTATGTAAAGAGCGTGATAAGTACTTTGAAGAGACTGGTATGTATGTTCCAGTTTGCTCAGACGGCGGTATCGTACACGACCACCACGTAACTTTAGCCCTTGCAATGGGCGCCGACTTCCTTATGCTCGGCCGTTACTTTGCACGTTTTGATGAGTCTCCAACAAACAAGGTTCGTATCAACGGACGTTATGTTAAGGAGTACTGGGGCGAAGGTTCAAACCGTGCCCGTAACTGGCAGCGTTATGACCTCGGCGGCGCCGGAAAGCTCAGCTTTGAGGAAGGCGTCGACTCATATGTACCATACGCTGGCTCCCTCAAAGACGGTGTATACACTACCCTCTCTAAGGTTCGTTCAACAATGTGTAACTGCGGTGCTCTCTCAATCCCTGAGCTCCGTGCAAAGGCTAAACTCACTGTTGTATCTTCAACTTCTATTGTTGAGGGCGGTTCACATGACGTAATCCTTAAGGAACAAGTTTCTGATTAATATTAAGCCAAATAAAAAGACCAAGTGGATTCCCACTTGGTCTTTTATTTTTGTCTTAGTCTACATCATAGCGAGCAAGGATTGCTGCTGGGCGTTTACGCATTGTGTTCCATACTGGAAGAAGTGCGATAAAGATGTTAAAGATGTAAACTGCAAGAATTGTAATAAGAAGTGTTGGTATTGTCATGTAGAACAAACCTGTAATCGAAATCCTCTTAACAAGGAATGATTCTAAATAGTACATGATAATCATAGCTGGGAGGCTGGTTAAAGTAGTTATAGCAAATGCCTCACCAATGAACATCTTATAGATATCGGTCTTCTTAGCACCGATAGCACGAAGTGTACCAACTTCCTTAATTCTTGAAAGGAATGAAGAACGGGACATCAAGAACATCTCAATTGCAGAGATTGCAAGAATAACTGCAGCGGCGATATATACGCTTCTAACCTGCTCTGCACGGTCCTCGTTATAAGTCTCAAGCGACTTTTGGTACACACCATAAGCGGTATATTCCATCTTGTTGAGCTGTTCAAGAACACCGTCAATATCCTTTGTACAGATCATAAAGTTCTTAGAATCACATATCTGCTTAATATTAATTGTGTTCTCATTTACAAGATATCCTGTAACAGGATTCTCAGGGTCAACCTTGTAGTAACCTGATACAACAAGAAACTTGCCATTTACACGAAGTTTTGTCTCCTTGCCGATTCCAAACTTATCCTGGTATTCCTCTGAGAGCAATACTTCGTAGTCATTTACTGGAAGTTCACTCTTACCATACCAGTCATTTGTAAGTTCAATCTTATCCTCGTAGAGTTTGTAATCAACAAGCTGTCCAGTTAAATCTCCATCATTATCTTGAATATCTGTCGTGTAGTCCATGTATCTTCCCATGCTGTCGCCATAGTTTGCTTCAAAAGAATATTTATTTATCATTACAAACTGTGAAGGGTCAACAAAGAAAGATGGGCTGCCAGAATCAGATACACCAACGACTGTATATCCATCCTTTAGAAGTGGAGTGTTGAGATAACAATGTCTATCAAGGACATCTTCATTTGTCAAGATACCACACATGCGTGCCTGACAATAATTACCAGTGAGGAACTTCTCAACGAGCCGTTTATCAATTACTATCTCATTTTCACTTTCAGGAAGTCTACCACAGACAATGTCGTCCGAAGACAAGAGATCCTTACTTGCAAGTGAACCTGTGATGTTTGTTTGGCCCACATTCAAAGTCTGGTAATAATCCTTAAACTGAATTTGAAGAGCAACACCTGAGTTACCAGGTAATACATAATCAACTCCTTCAAGTTGTGCCAATTCATTATACTCATCAAGATTTGTTGTAGGACGGTCTACCTCAATATAGTTCCTGTTATAGTTTAAGAACTTAGTGTCATCTATCTTATTTGTTGCACCGACACGGCCAACTGCAAAGATAATGAACGCACCAGCAAAGACAAAACCTAAGAGAAGGAGTTTTCTAAGAACTGAGAAACTGAAGAATTTCTTAAATCCAACAACAAGACCACCGAGAAATCTAAAGATTGATGAATAATGATACTTGATGTCTTGGTTTCCGACCTTAGACATATCAAAATCATAGTCTTTTACAGTTTCAAGGTCTATCTCCTGCTTAAAATCGTCTACGACCTCGATAGAGGACGTTTCGTCTATAAGTTCAACGTTCTTAGCGTCTTTACTCTGAATATAAATATTGCCGTTCTTAACGATAATATTAATGTCAAGCTTAGAGTCGCCGTTGTCATAGACATTTACTGCTCTATCTCCTGCCTCATCTTTGAATTCACTGTGATTCTTGAATTCCTTGAGATAGAAGACATTGTCAATCTCATAATCAAGAGCATCCTTGTGGTCATTTTCATAATCGTTGACCACTGAACCATCCACAACCTCAATGATTCTATCTGCATAGAACTGAGCAAGTGGGCGCTCGTGAGTGACGAGGATGACGAGCCTGTCAGAGGAGATTTTCTTGATGATATTCATTATTTCAACTGAGTTCTTTGAGTCCAAGTTACCTGTAGGCTCGTCAGCCAAAATAATATCAGGGTTCTTTACGAGCGCACGTGCAATACCTACACGCTGACGCTCACCACCTGAAAGCGTACCAGCTGGACGCTTTCTGTAACGCAGAATGCCAAGCTTGTCGAGTACGTACTCGACTCTGGCCTTCTGCTCTTCCTTATCCTTAATTCCTACCATCTTGAGCGCCAGCGCAACATTGTCAAAGACGCTAATGTCATCAATAAGCTTATAATCCTGGAAAATATATCCAACAGAGAGATTACGGATCTTATCTACGCCGTGCATATCATGGCGTGTAATCTTCTTACCATTGATGATAATCTTACCGCTCTTAACTTTATCAAGACCACCGATTGCATTGAGCATTGTGGTCTTACCGCAGCCTGATTCACCGAGAAGTGCAACGAGGCCGGAGTCTGGAAGGTTAAGAGATGTGTTGTTTATAGCATGTATTTCGTTTTTTCGACCTTTGTTGAAATACTTATTAACATTACTAATTTCAATCATACTCTTACACCTCCTCTTTAATTGTTACCATAGTGGACTTCTTAAAGAGCTTACTAGCGTAACGAATACTGATAATTACAGAAATCAATACAACGATTAAATAAACTGCAACGAACTGCCATCCTGTTACAAATTCAACAATATTGTTTAGAACGTAAACATCTGGGAAGAATTTATAAAGAATATGGAATGCAGCCATTGAAATTATATATGCGAGGTTTGCATCAACAAGAAGATCAATAACCAAAAGATCTCTGCAGACGCTGGTGTTACCACCAAGCATACGAACTGTTGAGTAATAAACATTTCTTGATTTCAAGATAATTCTAATTACGAAATAAGAGATTATGAGAAGAACAATGGCGAGAGTAACTGTGACTATCTGTGTCAAAAGTTCCATTATTACTGCGCCCTCTTCTGACTGAAGAGTATCCTTGATAACAAGTGTGTCATAGCCAGCATCGCGAAGTGCCTCTGCAGTCTCCTCAACTCTCTGCTCATCAGATACGAATACAGACATCTGATATGTGTCATGTTCAAATAGGCTGTTGTAATCATTAACATTTATAAAAATGAAACCATCACAGTCCTCATATGTCTGCCACTCTTCGAGGTCCATAAATTCTTTAAACTTAGCTTTGTTATATGTACCAGCAATCTTTAAATCGAGAGAGTCTTCATAATATGTATTCTCTACACGAATATTTACGTTTTCACCTACACAGTACATACTCTTAAAGTTGTAATTATAATTTGTAGATACCCAAGCTGTACCTGGTTCAACCTTATTAGAGAACCTTACGGTATACATTGGATAATAATTATCTGATGCCTTGTCTTTAGCATTACCGATAGTTACATATGTTTTACTATAAACATAGTTTGTAGTTAAAAGCCTATCGTTTAAGAACTTATTTGTACCTGCGATAAGGATGCTGTGAGAATTTAGCATTACATCGTCCTTGGCGTCCATTATCTTTACACCAACAACTTTATATGTGTTATCAGTCTTCTTTTTGTCACCGAAGTGAACAGAAGAATCATAGAGCTCTTGACCAAAGAGTTCATTAACACCCTTCTTTGTCAATGAGAGATAATAATTGTTCTTTGTAGCAATTAATAAGAGTTCATCATCCTTCTCTGGCATACGACCGTAGTCAGGAGTAATGTCCTTATACTCATCCAATGATACAGCATTACCATAGATATAGGCATAATCATTGTCATCAACAGATTCAAGAGAAACTGGTGAATCAACGAAGAGGTCCTGAGTGATAAGACGACCTACATTGTCCATCTTTGAAATCTTGTCGATATCAGCCTGTGTGAATGGCTGCGCCTCTTTATTCTTATCTACATTCTTTACAATAATTCGATTAGCCGAAGTGTTGTCGAATACCCAGCTGTAACCCAATATACCATTCTCCCACTTCTCAGACTGGAATATACCAATCTCCATCGTTAGAGCAACAGTAATAAATATGAATACGAATGTGAGAAGTAAGAATTTAATAGGGATATTAAATGCGTTTCTAATACCGAGACGAACTTTAGTAAAGAATCTAGTATTTTCATATTCCTCAGTAAGAGCAGTATCCTCTACCTTTTCTTCGCGGGCATTAACTACGCTGTCCTCAAGCACCTTACCATCATGCATCTTAATCTTTCTTGTAACGTAAGGAGCAACCTGATCATAGTTATGAGTAACGATGATTACGAGTTTTTCCTTTGCGATTGATGCGAGAAGTTCGATAATGCCAGCAGCGGACTCAGAGTCCAAGTTACCTGTTGGCTCATCCGCGATGATAATAGGTGTGTCCTTTGCGAGAGCACGAGCGATAGCAACCCTTTGCTTTTGACCACCAGAGAGTTTGGATGCCTTCGTATTCTTATACTCAGTAAGGCCAACCTTATCAATGAGTTCGTTTACGCGTTTCTTAATGTCTTTGTTCTTTGTGCCACTGAGCTGCATAACAAGGGCAATATTTTGATAAACTGTGTAGCTGTTTACCAAGTTAAAGTTTTGGAAGATATTGCCAATGTATTTGCGCCTGTAATCTTCAAAGTCTTTTTCTGTGTAATGGGATGTCTCCTCACCATTAACATACATCTCACCCTCTTCATATGTGTCGAGGCCTGAGATAACGTTAAGCAATGTGGACTTACCACTACCAGACTCACCGGTAATTGCGACAAATTCACCAACATCAAAGTTTAAATTGATCTTGGAGAAGCCAACTGCAATTACGCCCTTGGTGTAATAAAACTTTGAAACATTTTCAAGTCTTATCAAGAGTTTGTCCTCCTAAATAGAATTTGTATAAATACTCTAACATTATACTATAAAATTTGTCTTAAAGAAAACTAACATTTATCTTACAATCTATGATATAATTGACACGTAATATACATCGTACGGGGGGATTATTTTGAAAAAGTATAAAGAGTTAAGTAAGCAAAAAAAGGCATGGCGTATTATTTGGGTGACAATTGTCTCATTAATCGTTGCAATTATCCTCTTTCATGTAATTGCAAATAGTGTTGCAACCCTTATCGTACGCAACTACATCAAAACTTTTGAGCCAGTTAAATATGAGGCTCAGTTGGTACCTGAAATTGGTGACGAAGGCTATTACACCATAACAACCGATAATGATATCCGTATTATGCAAATCAATGATATTCACATCGGTGGCGGCTTTGCAACATGCAAAAACGATAAAAAAGCTTGCTATGAAATAATGACAATGGTTCAGAAAGAAAAGCCTGACCTCATCGTTCTTAACGGTGACAGCATTTTCTGTGTTCCAGCAATCGCTTTCAACGGCGGTGGAACATTCAATAACAAAATGGCATCAAAGACTATTATGAAATTGTTTGATCAACTCGGTGCATACTACACAATTACTTTTGGTAACCACGACACCGAGGCATTTGACTATACAGGCCGTGAAAAGCTCGGTGCTCTCTATGCCAGCGATTATAGTAAATATTGTATTTTCAAACGTGACTTCGATGGTTATGGAGTTACAAACCAGTGCATCCTTTTAAAGAACACTGATGGTAAGATTAGAAAAGCTATTATGGTCATAGATTCTAATGATTATATCGACAATTCTCTTTCTTCATCCATCAATTGGCGCTACGACACAATCAATGACGCTCAGGTTGATTGGGCAGCTGAAACAATTAAATCCCTTTCAAAGAGCAACGGCGAAGATGTAAAGAGCTTCTACTTCTTCCACATACCTGTTGGCGAGTTCGTAACAGCATATCGTGATCTTGAAGCAAATGGTTTCAAAGATACTGAAGATACAAAATACATCGAAGGTTTCTGGGATGAAAAGATTGACGAAGCTATGGGTGAGCGTATCTGGTACGGTGGTTGCTGCCAGACAGACAAAGACCCTAAAGATGTCGACAAACTCTTTGAGACACTCGGTCCTGATGGTTTAAACACTATGGAAGGTATCTTCTGTGGACATGACCACGTAAACAATGCAACTGTTGTTTATAAAGGTGTTACACTCGCATACGGTAATTCAATTGATAATATCGCTTACTCAGGAATTAATGCATATGGATTACAGCGTGGTGCAATGGTTATTACAGTAAAGCCTGATGGTAACTGGTCCCTTACTCATAAGAATGCATACACTGACTACGGTGCATCAACAAATGCATTCGTCGATGTAGATACAACAAGTTATCTCTATGATAACCCAGCACCATAAAACACAGCAAAAAAGACCAGGACAATCTGTCCTGGTCCTATTTTTATAAAACTGCTGCGAGGAAATCCTGTGTTCTCTTATTCTGAGGATTATCAAAAATCTCCTTCGGTGTACCCTCTTCAGCGATTACGCCATCAGCAATTAAAAGAACTCTATCGGCTACGTCTCTTGCGAAGCCCATCTCATGGGTAACGATTACCATTGTCATGCCCTGCTGTGCAAGTTCTTTCATAACAGCAAGAACTTCACCAACCATCTCAGGGTCAAGGGCTGATGTAGGCTCGTCAAAGAGCATAATATCTGGATTCATAGCAAGAGCCCTCGCAATAGCAACACGCTGCTGCTGGCCACCTGAGAGAGAATGAGGATAATCATTTGCCTTTTCCTCAATACCTACCCTCTTAAGAAGCTCAAGCGCACGAACTCTAGCAGTCTCCTTATCAAGAAGTTTTCGGTCAACCGGTGCGAGCATAATATTTTCAAGCACAGTCTTATGTGGGAAAAGATTAAACTGCTGGAAAACCATTCCAATCTTCTGTCTATGAATATTGATATCAACAGTTACATCAGCAATATCAACACCATCAAAGTAGATGTTGCCGCTCGTTGGATCTTCAAGGCAGTTAAGGCAACGAAGAAAAGTACTCTTACCACCACCAGAAGGGCCGATAATACAAACAACCTCTCCCTCATACACATCGAGAGATATGCCATTCAATACGTTCGTCTTACCAAAGTCCTTATAGAGGCTCTTTACGCTAATCTTAATGTTATCATTTGCGATCATAGCTAAGCCTCCTCTCAAGTACTTTTGCAAGTTTTGAAAGAATGGTAATAACAATCAAGTACATTATTCCGACGATTGCCCAAACCTGGAAAGATTTGAATGTGAGAGCAACAACGCCTTTAGCTGAATTAACAAGTTCTGGGAATCCGATGATTGAAAGGATTGATGTATCCTTTAATGTGATGATGAACTGGTTAATAATACTTGGGATCATAGTTCTTATAGCCTGAGGAAGGATAATCTTTCTCATTGATGTCAAATATGGCAATCCAAGCGAACGCGCAGCCTCCATCTGTCCTTTAGGAACTGACTGGATGCCACCACGAATGATTTCTGCCATATAAGCACCGCAGTTGAGCGAAAGACAGATAATACCTGCCTCCAGTGCAGAGAGTGTCAAATTGAAGCCAATGATATTCTTACAAGCATATGGAATTCCGAAGAAAACAAAATATGCGAGAACAATCATTGGAACGCCACGAATGATGTCTACAAAAATCTGTGCAATAACATTGCATACCTTATTCCTTACAACAGCGAGGACGCCAAAGAACAATCCTATAATGCTGGCAAAGATAAGGCTGTAAAACGCCATTGTAAGCGTCTTCCCCATTGCTTCAAGCAATGTAGGACCAAACTTTGTGATTATTTCGAGCACGAGAACTCAAACCCCTTTAATTACTTATTACTTACCAAGATATTTTTCTAAGATCTGATCATATTCACCGCTTGCTTTGATGTTAGCAAGACCTTTGTTGAACATATCAATGAGTTCCTGGTTGTTTGCATCAAAAATAGCGAAGCCATAAGGCATACCTTCGTTAGCTGTATCATCAAGAACCTTAAGTGCAAGATTACCATCGATGATTGAAGCCTTCATAACTGGTGTATCCTCAACACAACCAGCATCTGTTCCTGAAAGAACAGCCTGGTACATTGTTGGAGAATCTTCGTAGTAGTTAACTGTGAAGCCATACTGATCCTTAATCTCATCAGCATAGTCAGCACTTGCTGTACCAGTCTTAACAGCTACAGACTTACCCTTGAGACCATCCCAACCTGTGATGTCAGAATCTGCAGCAACTGTGAGTGTCTGTGTAGCATTGTAGTAACCGTCTGAGAAGATCCAACCGCTGTCGATACGCTCCTGCTTAATTGAAGCACCAGCGATCATACCGTCAGCCTGTCCAGCCTGGCAAGCAGCGATTGATGCGTCCCAACCGAGGCTCTTAACTTCATACTTAAAGCCCTGATCCTTAGCGATTGCAGCAAGGATGTCCATATCAATACCTACAAATTCACCATTTTCATCTGTAAACTCAAATGGACGGAATACTGTATCAGTAGCAACTACCCATACTTTTTCATCTGTTGTGTTTGCAGGATTCTTTGAGCATGCAGCAAAAAGGCATGTCATCATAAGCACTGCAAGAACGATTGCAACTAATCTTTTCATAATTGTTCTCCTTTACTTATTATTTAATAAGACTTTAACATTTTACCATATTGAAGTGCTGGTAACAAGAAAAAATTAAGGACCTCAAGAATGAGGTCCTTGGTGACTCATCGGGGATTCGAACCCCGGACACCTTGATTAAAAGTCAAGTGC
>JAKSQX010000039.1 GCA_024403955.1 Clostridia bacterium
TATTTCTTATCTGTTGGATACTTGTAATCCCAGGTCTTGAAGCGGTCACTGATATAGTTAGTGATAACTGAGAATGCAGCTGTTGCCTCTGGGATAATACCGTGGAAGAGTACGAATACATGCCACAAATGATGGCCACGGAAAATTGTTACAGGGATATCGTGTGAATGAAGATTATCAACGATACGCTCTGTATCTGACATGAGGATCTCCCAAGTACCTACTGTGAAGCACATTGGTGGGAAACCTGCATAGTCACCATATACTGGTGATACATAAGGATCATATCTATCAGCGTTTTCGCACCAGCTGTAGATATCGAAGTTCATGAGCTTGTCCTTCTTCTCCTGTGTCAAAACACCACCGTCGATGCCGAAGAGAGAGTCGCACTCATAGTTATCTTTGTAAGAATCACCTGTGCCCATCATATCTGTCCATGGAGACATACAGAATGCGCCGCGAGGCATTGTCTTGCCCTCATCACGAAGCTTGAGCATCATAGCGAGGCAGAGGTTACCACCTGCTGAGTCGCCGCCGCAAACAACGTTCTCAGCCTTGAAGCCGAGCTTGCCTGTAATCTCATCCCAAACATCGAGTGCCTGGTTGAGCTGTGTTGGATACTTAGCCTTTGGAGCTACATCGTAGTCAACATAAACAACTGTTGCTCCGCCTGCTGCGTCACTGAAGTAACGAGACTGGTATCTGTAAACCCAGTTCTGCTTTCCAAGATAAGCACCACCGTGAAGATAGTAAACTACGTTATCGTTCTTGGCGCCACCCTTTGGATAGTAAACCTCGTACTTTGTACCATTCTTGGTCTTTGCAGTATAGTGCGCAAAATCCCTGTTTACCTTCTTAAAGATAAGCCAGTCCATGCCAGTTGAACCAGGAATACCAGACTCGGTATGCTCTGGGTTCATGTTAATAACATGGCGATAATAAAAACGTATGATTTTCGCCATTGTACTTACGCTGTCCATAATTATTTCCTCCGATTTATGTAAAATTTTTAGAACCAAAATTATGAGAGACGGTACTTCTTGCTAGGATAACTATAATCCCAAGTCTCAAATCTATCGCTGATAAAGTTGGTAACTACAGAAAATGCTGCTGTTGCCTCTGGGATAATGCCATGGAAAAGTGTAAATACATGCCACATTCCATTGCCACGGAATACTGTTACTGGAACCTTATTCTTGTGAAGGTTCTTAACTATTGTCTCTGTATCAGAGCGAAGCATCTCATCGCAACCTACTGTGAAACACATTGGTGGGAAGTCATGATAGTCACCATTTACTGGTGATACATAAGGATCTGCTCTGTCAGAGCCAAGGCACCAAGAATAAACATCATAGTTCATGAACTTCTCTCTAACCTTGTCGTCGAGAACACCATTCTTCTTACCAAACATAATGTCCACAGTATAGTTATCAACATATGAGTCGCCTGTTGCGAGCATGTCTGTCCAAGGTGAATAGCAGAAAGCACCGCGTGGCATTGGTTTACCTGCGTCGCGGAGTTTGAGCATCATAGCGAGGCAGAGGTTACCACCTGCCGAGTCGCCACCACAAACTACGTTCTCAGCCTTAAAGCCGAGCTTACCTGTAATCTCATCCCAAACGTCAAGAGCTTGATTAAGCTGTGTTGGGTATTTAGCCTCTGGAGCAACATCATAATCAACATATACTACTGTTGCGCCACCTGCTGCCTGGCTGTAATAACGTGATTGATACCTATAGATCCAGTTTTGCTTGCCGATGTAAGCGCCACCGTGAAGATAGTAAACTACGTTATCATTTTTTGCGCCTGACTTTGGAAGGTAAACTTCGTACTTTGTACCATTCTTAGTCTTTGCGTCATAGTGCTTGAATTCTCTGTTAGGAGTCTTCCAAAAGATCTTGTCAAGACCTGAGCAACCTGGAATAGCGGACTTAACACGTTCCGGATTAACACTTGCAAAGAGATAAAGCGCTGTACGAACAACCTTTCCCATTAAACTTACCATAATTAATCCCCCCTATTTTTTGTATTTCCGAATAGAATCGTACTGCTTTCAGTACTCTTCTTAATATCCTCAAGTGAACAGCCTTTGGCCTCCGCCAAAATCTGAAGTACAAGTGGCGAGCAAAATCCACCTTGACAGCGTCCCATACCAGGTCTACAGCGACGTTTTATAGCGTCGAGCGTGTAGACAGGAAGTGGGCTGTCGAGGGCATCCAAGATTTCACCCTTTGAAATCTCCTCACATCTGCAGACAATCTGGCCGTAGTCAGGGTTCTCAGCAATGAGTTTTGCCCGCTCCTCATCTGTCATATCTTTGAGATGTGGCTTCTTAGGTCTTCGTGGATTAAACGAAGTGTTCCTCGTAACTGCCACACCATTTTTCTCTAAGTATTCAACGGCCCACTTTGCGAGGTCAAGAGCAATAGCAGGGGCAGCTGTTGCACCTGGAGACTGAACACCTGCGGCCTCCAAAATATTCTCTGTAAAGATACCAGGTCTAACCTGGAAGTCCTCCTCATAAGACGGAGAGCGTACGCCTGTGAAGTATGCTATAACATCTGATGGTTTAATACCCTCAGATACCTTCATCTCCTCACGGACGATCATATCAAAGATATCCTTCTCTGTTGAGATATCCTCCCTGTCAGGAGTCTCTGTCGCATTAGGACCGATAATCATATTCTTATCAACCGTGTGAATAACAGCGAGTCCCTTACTTGTATTCTCATGTGAGAGAGCAAACTTGACAGATTCTACCTTTGCCTTAATACCCTTCTGGGTTCCCTCAATAACAGTGATTGGCGATTTATCCATTGTCGAGTTGATAAACTTACCAACCTTCTTATCAAGGATTATATCCGTACCCTTTCGAGGGTGAATTGTAAAAGTGCGGTCCCCTGCCATATCGGCTATAACATCTGTGTACACACCTGCAGCATTTACAACTATCTTTGGATAAATAGTTCCCCTATTAGTCTCAACGGAGATTATCTTTCCGTCCTTGACCTCCATACCGACACACGCAGTATCGAGATATATCTTTGCGCCGTTTTGTACTGCGTTCTCTGCGAGTGCGATGTTGAATTTATACGGGGACATAAAGCCACCAGTTGGCATGTAGAGTGCATAGTTAGTCCAACTAGGAGCATATGGTTCAAGTTTAAGTAGTTCTTCCCTATTTATAACCTTTACACCGTCGATGTGAAGCCTGAAGGAATTGAGCCAGAGAACATAGAGAAGTATCTTCTCCCACTTCTCCTTACAGATTAAGAGATGTCCTGGTCTCTCAAATGGGAAGTCGAGTTCATCTGAGAGCTGTTCAAACATAGCGTTACCGCGATGGCAGTAGATATGCTTGCCCGACTTAGGTGAATAGTTAATACCTACATGCACAGCGCCACCATTACGAGATGACTGTCCAGATGATACATCTGGGCCCTTCTCAATGAGCATAATGTCGAGGTTATACTTTGAGAGTTCGCGCGCTGTAGCGCAGCCAGTGAGGCCACCGCCAATTATAAGGACGTCCGGTGTAGAGCCGTCATAGAGCTTATCTTTTACAGAAGGTAACTTTACCTTCGGCTCAAAGCCCTTAAGCTTTATGTCGTTGATTACGCCGTAATATTCCTTGCCCGCGGCCTTCTTGCCAGCGCGCACGATTTTATTCCAATCATCAAGTTCACCGCGGAGAACGATACAGCCTCTCTCCTCAGTGACTTCTATGCTTGGATCAACTTCATGTATTTTCTTTACTTTCTTTTCGAAAGATTTACTCATCTTTAAAGGTCCTTTAAGTAATTAGTGTTAGATTTTTGCGATGAATTCCTTCATATATTTCTGAAGGAGTTCTTTTTCTGACTCAATCTGCCAGATACCATAACGGAGTACCCAAGCCACAAGGTCCCAAGGCTGTGACTCAACCTTCTTAATACCTGTGAGCTTTGTATATGCCTTCATATACTTGTTGAAGATGAAGACACGAATTGTTCCATAGAGGAAGAGTTCCATCTTTGAACAACCTGGGAAGAGCTCTGCATCATGGAATAACCAGTTCATCATAGCGACCTCACAGCGTGGATCGCCCTTGCAAGCTGTCATCCAGTCAATTGTCTGAGCCTCACCCGTCTCCTTGTTTATCATGATGTTGTCAGTATGGAAATCAAGGTGAATCATATTGTCAGCTGCTGGAAGATTCTGAATATACGTAATAGCCTTTGTTCTCTCATCGTCTGAGAGAAATGCAAAAGCTTCTGTTTCTTTATTGATTGTGTTTACAGCGACCTCTCTCACATCACGGAGATTAGGTGTAATCTGCTTGTGAACGAGGGCGTGTTGCTCAGCGATAATAGGGCCACCCTTGAAGAGATAAGCAGGGCTTATCTTAGTTGGAGCATCGGTGAGTGAGATGCCGTAAAGTTTTTTAAATACGAGGCCATTTCTTCCGTTCACTTTGAACATGCCATAGCATTCCATTGGTGTGCATCCCTTTTCAAATGCTGTACATGTATTCTCATATTCAATCTTTAAACTCTCGTCATCGACATCCTCGTGATAGAGTTTCAAAACCTTCTCATCGCCGATATCAAAGACATCTGAAGAGCGTGCTCTAAAGAGGGTTTCTTTACCTTCAATGAGTTTCTCGAGTTCTGCGTTTGTCATTGCATACTTCCCCCATTCTTAAAGTCCGAATAATAACACTATAATTATTACACAGTAACTACTATTTTTCAATATAATGAAACCTAATAAAAAAGAGTTCATTTTATTGACCATAAATTCAAAAAGTAGTATAATTACTGGGTATATATCCACAATATATTGTGTACTAAATGTTAAGGAGGTGTAGTAATTGTTTAAGAATAGGCAGTCCAACAAATTTGTAAACATTGTTGGTATCATCCTAATTCTCATGGCTCTCGCGCTTACGTACACGAGTAAAATAATAGACGTCGACAAGATTACTGCACCGTTCGAACAAGCAGTACAGGGCACAATAATCGGCGACTGGATCGACGATGCAAAGCAACGAGAACTTGAGAGAAACCTCAGAAACAGTGAGACCCCTGCTCAGTACCTGGCACAGAATGCCGATGATTTTGAAGGTCTTTCAAAAGGTCAGCAATACTACATCAAGTACCAGAGCTTTATGGAAAAATTCGAAAGTAGGGTTTCAGAGCTACCAAACAAATTCCTTATTTGTATTTGCATATTGCTCCTATTTACAGTCAAATCTATCATCGTACTGATTCCGGCGACGATGACCTGCATGATAACAGCCCTTATCTTCCCATTCGAAATTGCGATTATAATAAACACACTCGGATATGTATTAATTTTCACAGCAAAATACCACTGGGGAAGATATATTGATGCCGGCTATATCCATCACCTTGTAAAGCATTCAAAGTTCCTATACAAGTACATTCAGGACGAAGAAAACGGCTATGCTACTGGCAATCCTCTTCTCCTATTCATTCTTCGCCTTGTACCTACTGTACCTATTAATCCAATCAGTGCTATGTATGGTCATATGGGCTACGACTACTGGAAGTTCCTTATTCTATCGATGCTCGGCGTATCTTTGAAGATTGTGTCCTTCACAGCCATCGGTAGCAACATCGACAACCCATTCTCCACAGCATTCATTATTCCTCTCATCCTCATACTTTTCGTATCTGGTTTCTCAATGATTTCACTCTCAATTATCCTTCAGAGACGTGAAAAACATGAGATTGAGAAAAAGATGAAAGAGGAAGCTAAAGAGCAAGAGAAGATTGATAAAATATAAAAAGAGTGAGCGTAAATAAAAACGCCCACTCTTTTCTCTTATTCAAATTAGATTATCTGAGACCAAATGTATCGATTACATAATCCATATCCTTGTCGCCACGACCAGAGAGGTTTACAAGGATTGAACCGTGCTTCTGCTCACGAGCAAGTTTCATAGCATAAGCTACCGCATGTGAGCTCTCAACTGCAGGGATAATACCCTCATTCTTAGAGAGTGCATAGAATGCATCGATTGCAGCATCATCGTCAATTACGTCGTACTGTACTCTGTCGATTGACTTCCAAAATGCGTGCTCAGGACCAGATGATGGGTAATCAAGACCAGATGCACATGAATATACAGGTGCAGGCTCGCCGTTCTCATCTTTAAGCATAACAGAGTTGAAGCCGTGCATAACACCCTCTTCGCCGTATGTAAGTGAAGCAGCGTGATCACCGAGGTTTGTACCACGACCAAGAGGTTCTACACCGTAGATTTTAACTGGATCTGTGAGAAATCCTGAGAAAAAACCTGCAGCATTTGAGCCACCGCCTACGCAAGCAACAACTGCGTCTGGAAGTTCACCTGTCATCTCAAGGAACTGGTCGTGTGCCTCAAAGCCAACTACTGACTGGAAGTCACGAACCATCATTGGGAATGGATGTGGGCCAACTACTGAGCCGATGCAGTAAATACAATCTTTGTACTCTCTTGTATATGCTGCAAAAGCCGCATCAACAGCCTCTTTAAGAGTCTGAAGACCATCAGTAACCTCGATTACATTTGCGCCCATAATCTTCATACGAGCAACGTTTGGAGCCTGTTTCTTAATATCAACAGCGCCCATATAGATATCACACTCAAGACCGAAGTGAGCAGCTGCAGTTGCGAGTGCAACGCCGTGCTGACCAGCGCCAGTCTCAGCGATAACCTTCTTCTTACCCATGTACTTAGCAAGGAGAACCTCGCCCATACAGTGGTTGAGTTTATGCGCACCAGAGTGGTTTAAGTCCTCACGCTTAACGTAGATCTGAACGTCACCAATTGAGCGAGAGAGATTCTCACAGTATGTGATTGGTGTAGGTCTACCCTGGAAGTTCTTTCTGATTTCACGAAGTTCAGCAATGAACTTTGAGGACTTACAAATTGTAAAGTAAGCCTGTGTAATCTCATCCATAGCAGCCTTGAGCTCTGGTTCAATGTATGCGCCGCCATAAGGACCAAAGAAACCGTTCTCATCTGGATACTCTTTGAAATAGTTTGTAAAATCGAATTTTTCTGCCATAGTTTTTGACTCCTTTCATTTTGTTGGGAGTATAAAAAAATCCTGTCCCAACAAGAAATGCTGGGACAGGAACAAATTCCTGCGGTGCCACCCGGCTTGCCACTTTCGTGACCACTTTTCGTACTAACATACGCAAGTTCCTATAACGTGGAACTAGTCCGTCTTCCCTACTGTGAGTTCAGGTCGCCCTCGAAAGCCCATTCAGAATTACCTACGCTGTCACGCTTCCACCGTCCGCGACTCTCTGAAAGTTTCAGTAAAACCTACTATTCTTCCTCATCGGTTTATGCGAATATTTTATTCGACCAAAGTGAATTTGTCAACCTTTTGTTGCAAAAAGAATTCCAAGGAAAAGCATACACTGTGAAAAGCCATTTACACACTGTGCAATCCAGTTCTTCTTTGCATCCTTATTAAACTCATCCCTCTTGTTTGTTTTCTTAACGTAGCTCATTACGCCCATACCACAGAAACCAAGGATAAAGAAGATGAGAGCTGGGATTGAAACTATAGCGTGAATTACGCCACCCCACTTGATAACATGGGTAAATGTACCAACAAGAGCGCCTATGATTGCAATCATAAAGCCGCTCGCCATAAATGGAACAAAAATCTTGTTAAGAATCTTGATGTCACCCACTTTAAGACCAAGGAACAACTTCCAAAAAACCTTGCAAAGGCCTGAAAGTACGATAAGAATTGCTCCGATTAATACTATCCAAAAAGTTACACCACTGCCAGCTAGTGCTGTCGCAATGATAATCATGCTAAGTGAAAAGAAAATAACAGGGATTGCGTCAACTAGTGCTAGACCGACTGTAAAGCCCTCATGTTCTTCCATAAGTAAACCCTCCAATTTATAATGAACAAATTCATAAAGACATTGTACAATACCCATCGCCCTTTGTAAAGGAAAATCCCCTTTAAATCATTATGGTTTTCTGCTATCATTTAATATGAATTAATAGCAAATAATTCACATTTGCTAACGGAGGTTCTAATGAAGGATTATACCGACTTTATTGACATCACCCTGTCTGACTTAAGTGGCGATCCATCTATGAGCGAAGACTTGGAAAAATTCAAGCAAAAGCGCAAGGCTCAAATGCGTGACCGCGAAACATCCCTACGCAAGCGTGGCCTTTCCGACTCAAAAGTAATTCGTGACTTAATCATTAGTGAAAACGTCGACTGCCGACATGATTTTATTAAAGAGCAACGAAAGGCGCTTGAAGATAGAATAGAAAAGAGACTTTTTAGATTAAAAATTTTGCTCTCGGTCTCATATTATATCTTTGTTGGCATCCTTTTCTTACTTGATACATTCTACAACCATGATTTTGAGCACTCATGGATAATTATCGCTGGTGGCATCGTCTTGTATGCCGATTTCCTGCTTGTCATGCCAGAGCACTTACACTACAGAGGCAGGCGCAGATTGTCCCTGAGCACAGATGTTTCAATTGCTGTTCTCATAACTGCCTTTTTCTTGTGGCTTATTATGGACATCGTCTTTAAAATGCATAACAGCGAATTGATTATCACGTCAACCCTTCTCGTGCTTACAATTTTCGACAGCTTTGTTCCACTTTTGGCGCATGAGAAATACGGCATTTGGCACACAATAGCAACCCCGCCTGGTATCGGAACATGGCTTTATTTAACACTTGGATTAATGCATGTGATTCACTGGCAGACTGGCTGGATGCTGATTGTTGCCGGCATTGCAGTATCAATTATTATATTTGTTATTCACTACAATCGTAGCAATAGACTCATGGAACGTGCAGAAGCACTCCGACTTGAAAAGCTTGACAATACGGAGGTGCATATCAATGGCTAAAAAAGAGCGACTTCACGCTGAGCTTTGGGACAAGATGCACTATATGTTCCGTGACTATAACGACCGCATGGTTCACGTGGTATTAAACTATGATTATCTTATCGATGTCAAAGCTCTCAAAAGCGTTATTATATGCTTTGTAGAGAAGATACCAGTCCTACATTCAAGTTTCCATTTCAGTGCAAGTAATCCATATTGGGAGCCTGAAGAATATACAATTGAGGAACTTTTAACCGTTATTGATAATCCAGATGATTTAGAAGTTGCGACAGAAGACTTTATTATGCAATACCTCCCACCGGAGAACAACATTCAAATAAAGTTTGCTGTAATAAACAAGGACAACAAATCAACTCTATGCCTTGTTGCAAACCATATGTGCATGGACGGAGGAGACCTTAAGTCATTCCTTGCATCTTTCTGCGAGGGCTATACACTGCTTGTAAATGAGCAAAAGAGTCCAGTTGAGATGATTAGACAGGGTTCCCGTTCATTCGAGGAAGTATATTCTGATTTAAGCGTAACGGAGAAGCATGCAGCAAAGAGACTTTATAAAAATGTCTCGAACAAGGATAAGCACGGTTTCCCATTCACAGAAGAGAAAAAAACCGACAAGTCCTTTATCGTAAAGCGCAAAATTAGCGCAGATAAATTTGCTAAACTTCGTGCGGCTGGCAAAGCGCTTGATGCAACTGTAAACGATGTTCTCGTCGGTGCTTTTCTCTATTCGATGTACGACATTGCAAATTTCGAAGATAATGAGGAAATTGTAGTGTCCTGCGCCGTCGATTTGAGACGTTACATTCATAATCTCAGTGACGTTGGCTATACAAATCACACGGCATATATGCCATGCTCAACCCCAGGCAAAGCACGTGACATCAAAGAGAGCGTTGAATTTGCCAAAATATCATCGCGCAGGAACAAAGACGACCGTTTCATGGGTCTCTATGGTCTCCCTCTTTTGAAGCTCGCGTACAATATTATGCCTTATGTTGCATCAGAAAACGTTATTAAAATTGGATATTCTAATCCATTGCTGTCTATGAGCAACATCGGTGTGTTAGACACAAATGCCTTATCACTTTGCGGCAACCAACCAATTGATGGTTTCATGACAGGTGCAGTTAAATACAAACCATTTGCCCTGATGTCTGCGACATCCCTAAACGGCATCATGACACTCTGTATCTGCGAGCGTGGTAATGACGAGGATAAGGCGATGCTCAACCGTTTCTTCGACGCAATGGAACAGCACCTTGATGAACTCGTAGAGCTCTGCAAATAGACAAAAAAAGACGCCCAAAAGGGCGTCTTTAATTTTGTCTTACTTTAAGAAAAGTGTGAAACTCAAAACTATGAGCAAGAGACCTG
>JAKSQX010000004.1 GCA_024403955.1 Clostridia bacterium
AGTTCTATCACCTCATCAAAGGCGTAGCAGAGGTTGTCTTTCGAGTGGGCATCTGAGCTCAAAATAACTGGTGTGTTATGCTCAGAAAGGAACTGCAAAACCCTCTCTGAAGGATAAGGTGTTGTGCGGAATCCACGGCCCATTCCTCCAGTGTTGATTTCAAAGATAACAGGCGTAGCTACGAGCTTTTCGAGTGCCTTGCGCTCAGCCTCGATATAGCGTAGATCCTCCGTATCAACGAATGGAATTCCCTGTTCATTCATGAACTTTTCATTATATTTTGTGATCAAATCGAAGTGTCCAATCACGTCACATTTTGTCTTGTCATAGAGGTCTGACACAAGCTCAAAATAGCGCTCAGCAGCAGCCATTCTATCACCATTAAAATAGTGCTCAACAGCATAGTTAAATATCTCACTGGCACCATCAACAGCTGAGTTTACAGTGTCCTTTTCATAGATGGCATGAACGGAACCGATGACATAATCATAGTCCTCTAAATCATCCGCCAAAGACCAATAATCCTGCTCTACACCGAGCAAAATATCGATGTCATTCTTGTACTTTTCCTTGAGTTCGTTGACCTGATTCTTGTACTCTTTAGTACCCTCAGGGCTCATTGGCCAATCCTTCTCCTTTGGAAGATAAGAATGGCTAGAAAAGCCTAGTTTAGGCATATTCTTCTCTATTGCAGCCTTTACAATATCCTCAAGTTCATCCTGCCCATCGCAAAATTTACTGTGAACGTGGAAGTCCGAATAGATACGCTTGCTAGTTATTCTCTTAGCGTTTTTATAGCCATTAACAACTATGAAAATAAAGTAAGCAATTGCTATAGCTATTAAAATCCATTTAATTGTTCCCATCAAAAGACCTCGTTTAATAATGTATATAAATTACCTTATTATAATAAAATAAAGGACCCCCTTTTTCAAGGGAGTCCATTTATTTTTGTGATTATTGTTTCTCACTATAATGATGAGCGTCTTCAAGCATCATATCTTTTACCTTCATAAGACGTGTAGTTGTACTACGGTCGTTCTCATCAAGTTTCATACGAATATACTTGATTGTCTCTTCATACTGAGGAATCATAACGTGCTCGAGAGCGTTAACACGACGACGTGTCTTCTCGATCTCAGCAGCCATAAGCTGGCATGATTTTTCAACCTCAGCAAGTCTGAGCATTAAAGGCATGATATCGGATAAAGCCTTAACAGCGTCATCCAAATCTGAAGATGTGAAAGCATAACCGTAAGAGTAAATGTCGTTTGCATCTGCTGTTTTGAATTTTGTTTCAAAAACAGGGATCATAACGCTCATGACATTCTTTTCAGTAATTTCGAGGCTCATCTCCTGCATAGGAAGCATAAGAGCAACGTTCAAAGCTTCATCAGACATTACAGAACGAGCAACTGCCATATGAGCATTTGCCTCTGCAATACCCTTTTCAACCTGTCGACGGAGCTCTTTGTTCTCACGAACAAGCTCAATAAACTGACGCATCAATTCGTCACGTTTATCTTTCAGGAGTTTATGACCTTTTTTAGCGGTCTTTAACTTGCCTTTCATGTTAGTGAGTTCCATGCGGGTAGGATTAACATTTAATCTTGCCACGTAAACTCACCTACTTTACTTTTTGTCATAGTACTCGTCGAGTAATGCATCAGAAATACGCTTAAGTTCTGCACGAGGAAGAAGTCTAAGAAGTTCCCAACCAAGGTCGAGAGTTTCCTCGATAGAACGGTTTGTATGATAGCCCTGTGAAACGTAACGCTTCTCGAACTCATCAGCGAACTTAGCATAGAGAAGGTCGATATCTGTAAGAGCAGCCTCACCAAGGATTGTCATGAGCTCCTTAGCGTCCTTACCACGAGAGTAAGCAGCGAAGAGCTGGTTCATTGTGTTGGAGTGGTCCTTACGAGTCTTACCTTCACCAGTACCCTTATCCTTAAGACGTGAAAGTGATGGAAGTACGTCTACTGGAGGCTGAATTCCACGACGGTCAAGTTCACGTGAAAGCATGATCTGGCCCTCTGTGATGTAGCCTGTAAGGTCAGGGATTGGGTGAGTCTTGTCGTCCTCAGGCATTGAAAGGATAGGAATCATAGTGATTGAACCATCCTTACCCTTCTGACGACCAGCGCGCTCATACATTGTTGCAAGGTCAGTGTAGAGGTAACCTGGGTAACCACGACGACCTGGAACTTCCTTACGAGCAGCAGATACCTCACGAAGAGCATCTGCATAGTTTGTGATATCAGTCATGATAACGAGAACGTGCATGCCCTTTTCAAATGCAAGGTACTCAGCAGCTGTAAGAGCCATCTTAGGAGTAGCGATACGCTCAACAGCAGGGTCGTTTGCAAGGTTTGAGAACATGACTGTTCTATCAAGAGCGCCTGTCTCACGGAATGACTCTACGAAGAAGTTCTGCTCTTCGAATGTGATACCGAGTGCTGCAAATACAACGGCGAACTGCTCGTCCTTACCGCGTACCTTAGCCTGACGTGCGATCTGAGCTGCAAGTTCAGCATGTGGAAGACCTGAACCTGAGAAAATAGGAAGCTTCTGACCACGAACAAGAGTGTTAAGTCCGTCGATAGCAGAAACACCTGTCTGAATGAACTCTGATGGGAATGCACGAGCTGCTGGGTTCATTGGTGCACCGTTTACATCGAGTCTCTTATCAGGAATAATTTCTGGACCACCATCGATTGGGTTGCCGAGACCGTCGAATACACGGCCGAGCATGTCAGCAGAAACACCAAGTTCCATCTGACGTCCAGAGAAACGAACCTTAGAGTCAGAGAGGTTGATACCTGTTGAGCTCTCGAAGAGCTGTACAACAGCGTTAGAACCATCTACTTCAAGAACTCTGCAACGACGCTTGTCGCCGTTACCAAGCTCGATCTCGCCAAGTTCGTTATATGTAACGTTTTCAACGTCACGAACGATCATAAGAGGACCAGCTACCTCTTGTATAGTTCTATACTCTTTTGGCATTAATAGTCCTCCTCCTTGTTAAGAGCATCAGAAAGTTCAGAGTTGAGTCTTGCTGAGATCTTTTCGAATTCTGCATCAATTTCGTCTTCCTTGATGTACTTGAAACGTCCGATAGCTTCACGTACTGGAAGGTCAATGATGTCTTTAATAGCTGCACCCTTTGAAAGAGCATCTGCTGCCTGCTCGTAGAAAGCAATTACGAGAGTCATCATGTCGTGCATCTTCTTAGGTGAAGTATAAGTATCAACTGGATCGAAAGCTACCTGATGAAGGAAGTCCTCACGGATTGAACGAGCAGCTTCCATCTTAAGACGGTCAGGATCTGAAAGAGCATCCATACCTACCATCTTAACGATTTCGTCGAGCTCTGCTTCCTCTGAGAGGAGTGTCATCATCTTTGTACGAAGTTCTGTCCAGTTTTCAGCTACGTTAGCGTTAAACCACTTACCAAGCTTATCAGCATAAAGTGAGTAAGATGTAAGCCAGTTAATAGCTGGGAAGTGTCTCTTATAAGCAAGAGCTGCGTCGAGACCCCAGTATACCTTAACGATACGAAGTGTTGCCTGAGATACAGGCTCTGAAATATCACCACCTGGAGGTGATACAGCACCGATTGCTGAGAGAGCACCTTCGCGCTCATCAGAACCGAGTGAAACTACGCGACCAGCACGCTCATAGAACTGAGCGATACGAGAACCGAGGTAAGCAGGGTAACCTTCCTCACCTGGCATTTCCTCAAGACGACCAGACATTTCACGAAGAGCCTCAGCCCAACGAGATGTAGAGTCAGCCATGAGAGCTACTGAGTAACCCATGTCGCGGAAGTACTCAGCGATTGTGATACCTGTGTATACTGATGCTTCACGAGCAGCAACAGGCATATCAGATGTGTTAGCGATAAGAACTGTACGTTCCATGAGAGACTTACCTGTATGTGGGTCGATAAGTTCTGGGAACTCGTTAAGTACGTCAGTCATCTCGTTACCACGCTCGCCGCAACCGATATATACAACGATTTCAGCGTCTGCCCATTTAGCAAGCTGGTGCTGTGTAACTGTTTTACCTGAACCGAATGGTCCTGGGATAGCAGCACAACCACCCTTTGCAAGTGGGAAGAGTGCGTCAACAACTCTCTGTCCTGTTACAAGTGGCATATCAGGGTCGATCTTCTTAGCATAAGGACGGCCAACACGTACAGGCCACTTCTGCATAAGTCCAATTTCCTCGCCACTATCAAGTGTAGCAACTGTGTCAGTTACAACGAAGTCGCCTTCAGCGATCTTCTTGATCTTACCACCCTTTGAACGTGGTGGGATCATAATTCTATGCTCAACAACCTCAGTTTCCTGTACAACACCGATGATGTCGCCAGCTACAACTTCGTCACCTTCAGCAACCTTTGGTACAAAGTGCCATTTCTTTTCTCTGTCGAGAGAAGGAACTTCGATACCTCTCTTAAGGTTGTTACCAGTCTGAGCCATGATTTTTTCAAGAGGTCTCTGAATACCATCATAGATTGTGGTAATAAGACCAGGACCAAGTTCAACTGAAAGAGGTTCACCTGTTGATTCAACAGCTGTACCTGTTCCGAGACCTGAAGTCTCTTCGTAAACCTGGATAGAAGCACGGTCTTCGTGCATTTCGATTATTTCACCAATAAGTCTCTCGTCACTTACACGTACAACGTCGTACATGTTAGCGTCACGCATGCCATCGGCAATAACAAGTGGTCCGGAGACTTTGGTAATAGTACCTTTACTCATTCTATCTATCACTTGCCTTTCTGTTTACGGCTTAAAATTAAAATTCGCAATTACGCGTCTGAAAGTATATCTGAGCCAACTGCCTGTTCAACAGACTTGCTGACGTTTCTCATGCCAAGACCTGTATTACCCTGGATACCAGGAATTGGAATAATTGCTGGTGTAGGTAATTCACGGTAACGGTCGAGTTCGCTTTCGATTTGTGTTGCAAGTTCTTCAGTAATGAAAATTACTGCATATCCGCCGTCTACCATAGAACGAAGTTGATGGATAGCAACCTGAGGATCTTCGATTGGGTAGATTTCAAGACCTATAGAAGCAAAGCCATAGATGCTTGATTTATCGCCCATTGCTGCAATCTTAAACATAAAGCGCTCTCACCCTCCCTCTTATAACTTCTGCAGGAAGATTATTAATCTTGGCTGAAAGAATTATACGTACGGTTTTAATTTCTGCATCACGTGCAACGTAGTAAGCAATAATTGGGTCAATACCAAATGCTGTGTAACGTGCCATTGTAACGCATTCCATAAGAATATCGTCGCACCATTTTTCAAAGCTTGATGTAGACTCCTTAAACTTTTCAGCTGCAGCTGAATAAGAGGACTCATCAACATAAGCAAGTACTGCTTCAACACTCTCAAGTGCTGTCTCTACAAGCTTATCCTTTGTAATAGTGTCACACTCACAGATTGAACGCTCGATAAAGTCCTTAGACTTACCTGTGTTTGCGCAACGAAGAGCTGTCTTAATGTTAGCTGTTGCGCACATACGCTCTGCGAGTTCAGCGAGAACTGGGCTACCAGACTCTACACCGAGGAACTTGATTCTCTCAAGTGTAGCCTTGTCGATGATAGCATCAGCGAGCTGACCATTTGAAGTAGCTGTAAGTACTTCATATGCCTCCTCTGCTGGCTTCTGCATGAAGTCAGGAAGGTCAGACCAACGTCTTTCGTCAACTGCCTTTAAAATGCTCTCTGTATCATAAACCGTTGATTGAACATATAAGTCTTTCGCGTCATGCTGAGATACGATACTTTTAAGTGCTGCCTTAAGGTTCTGCATGTCGTTCTTGATGAGGAGTAAATCAAGTTCATGAAGATCTGGAAGAATCTCCTCAAGGAAAGCCCATGTCTTAGCGAAATAATTTTCAAGATATGTAGCATAATCGTAGATATCTTTAATTTCGCCCCAGCCAGAGTCTGAAAGCTTCTGCATTGTTGCTTTATAGTCAGCTGCAGTAATAAGCTGTTCAATATCTGCTGCACTTAAAAGAGAAAGCTCATTTGCCCTCACACGCGCTACTGCATAAGTGTAATCTAATTCGCGATTCATTATTGTCGCGCCTCCTTTTGCAATATGTGTTGTTTAGGCAAAAATTATACTAAAGAGTTCATCTTTGATAGCGTCACGAGAATCCTCGATGAGTGCATCAAAGGTGCAGTTAATTTCAACATCTCCGTAAACGAGAATAAAACCGTCAGAGATATTAGCTGGGTCCTTAGCAACGCTAATCTTAGCGCCTTTTGCAAGACCCTCATTAATTTTCTTATCGAAGTCCTTAGGTAAACGACCTAAATCCTTCTTAGAAAGAAGCATTGTACCCTCACCGCTCTGAGCATATTTCTTTGCAAGAGCGTAGAGTGCTGCAAAATATTCATCATCAGGCATATCGCCTAATTTCTTAGAGGCAACATCAATAGCCTTGTTGATAATCTCAACTCTTGTAGCAAGAAGTTCTTTCTTACCCTCAAGTTCAGCACCTGATTCAGCCATGTCAACAATAGCTTTAGCTTCTTTGTTGGCAGCCTCTACAATTGCTGCTTGATTATCAGAAGACTGTTGTGCAGCAGCATCTTTGATTTTCTGAGCCTCATTCTGAGCGTCGAAAATGATGCCGTCACATTTTGCAGCAGAGTCACTAGCAATTCTTTCGATAATTTTTTCTAACCCTGCCATTGATAAACCTCCTAATCAATAATGTTTAACTAACTAATCTAAATTAGCCAACCTTACCGATGAGAAGGATAGAGATAAGAAGTGCAAGGATAGCGTATGTCTCAACCATAGCTGCGAAGATGATACCCTTACCACTCTGCTCAGGCTTCTTAGCAACGAGTGAGCAACCAGCAGCTGCTACACGGCCCTGTGACTTACCTGAGAAATAACCGCAGATTGCGATTGGAAGAGAAGCGAAAAGAAGCATAGCGCCTGATGCGAGATCAAGACCGCCAACTTTACCCATAACCATGATTGCTGCGAGAAGACCATAGAGGCCCTGTGTACCTGGGAGAATTTCAAGAATAAGAACTTTACCGAACTTACCAGGATCTTCTGAAACTACGCCGGCAGCTGCTTCACCAACGATGCCAACACCCTTTGCTGAACCCATACCTGCGATGATTGCTGCAAGAGCAGCGCCTAAAATTGCTAATGCGTCTCCGCCGAAAGCTTGTACTATCTGGAACATATTAATTTTCCTCCTTAAATTTAAATGACTTTGATTTTACTGACAAAGGCTCAAACGGTGTGCCGCCGCCTTCGTAGAATTTAGCAAACAACTCAACATATTGAAGTCTGTTTGTATGTACGTAAGTACCAATCAGGTTGATAGCCATATTTACTACGTGACCGAAGATAAATATGATTACGAACAAGATTGGGTTGCCTGGCATTGATGCGAGCTGATTGATAACGCTTGCGATGATACCTGTGCAAAGACCAAGTGCAAGAAGACGAGCATATGAAAGAATGTCGCCGAGTGCGCCTGATGCTGCATTGTACAAAGCATAAAGACCAGCGCCAAAACCGCCTGCAATCTTACCAAACTTCTGCTTGTTCTTAATAGCAATGATTACAGGAGCAAGAACTGTAAGTGCTGCACCAGCAGCAAGTACATAAATAAAGTCCTTACCAACGCCATCAAAGAATACTACGAGTCCCTGACAAACCTTTTGGATGGCTCCATGAGAGATTGTTGGGTCTGCAGCGTATGTTCTAAGAGCAACGCCTGAAATCTGGCTATCAATGAGTGGTAAGAAGCCGATTAAAATCATAATCATTGGAACATTCTCTACCACTGCTTCAAGTTTATTGCCGTGCACCCAAACATTGTAAATGTTAATGCAAAGACCATAAACAAGATGAAGGATACCGATCATCAAACAGAACATAAGGAATACAACTGTTGCTTCACTTGTCTCCATTGCTTCAAAGAAGCTTGCTTTTGACATTGGGTTTGCTCCGCCCATCTTAAGTCCATTTGAAAGATAAGCTGGAAGGTCACCGAACCAACCGTTGAGAAGTATTCCCCAGAATGTTGTGCCAAGGCCGCAAAGCAAACCGTAGTTAACTGTCTTAGCCTTTGCAGGTTCAAGTCTGTACTTGAACTTAACGAAGAGGCATGCAAGTACCATTATGATACCGTAACCAGCGTCGCCGAGCATAAGACCAAAGAGCAAATAATAGAATACTGCCATGAACTTATTAGGGTCGATGTCCTTACGTGTTGGTAATGCATACATTTCTGTGATGGACTCCATTGTCTGACCGATTGTACCATTGTTAAGAAGGACTGGTACATCTTCGTTATCATAATCTGGGTCCGTGATTGAGATGGCAACATCAAAGAGACTTGTGAGTTTCTTTGTAAGTCCCTCAACGTAGATCTCTGGAATATAACCAGTGAGTACGAATACGTTGTCACTCATAGAGATTTTGTCAAGTGCCTGATACTTATCAGATCTGAGTACAAAGTAGTCAACTAAGAATTCCATATCGCCTCTGAATTCAGCGAATGTCTTAATCTTTTCTTCATTCTCGGTGATTTTTTCATTGCACTTTTCAATTTGTGCTTCCAAGCGTTCAATACGAACACGAGGTTCGTGCTTGGTTGGATCTGACGGCGTCACAAAGCCTATGCTACGTAATGCCTGTTCGAAATCCTTAGCATAATCTTTATGGCAAATAGCTACAAGACATGTCTGATTCTTGTCAGCGAGAACGATCTCAGTCTTGAAATCAATCTCAGGAACAAGCTCAGCGAGTTTAGCGTCAATCTCTTCGCCAGTAATTGGTTCGCCTATGCTACCGATGAAAGTAGAAGTGAACTGTGTTCCCTTAAAAGAAGAAGGAATGTCAAGGTTTGCCCAAGGCATTACCTGGTCGATGCTAGTCTGACAACGGATAATTTCCGTGTTAGCGTCTTGTATCTCCTTATAAAGCGCGTTAATGCTGTAGCACTTACTAAGTGTGGCATCTGCTTCTTGTGCCTTCTTGTAGAAGTCTGTAACAGATAAGTCAGGACGTGGTGCGAAAGAATCGAGTAATCCACTATCCTTTGGAGCATATTTGTTAAGAACTTCAAGTGCCTGTGTTGCAGTAGCCTGGAACTTGTCAAACTGAGAAACAGTTGATGACATTGAGAGTTTATAGAAGTCCTTGTTGTCCTCTTCCTCGTATTCCAAAACTTCAACACAGCCGCTCTGCTGAATCAAATCGACAATAGCTTTACTGTCGCTAAGCATAGCAAGGAGCTCAATGCGCTTCATGTTCAAAATCGCCATTCAAGATACACCTCCTTATTAAATTTGTCTCCATAATGAGCTTATGGAATAATGTGCTTGATTACAGTTGCAATAGATTCGTCCATCTTCTCTTCACTCTTCTTGAGAAGACCGTCTCTCTTCTGTGCAGCCTGAGTTCTTGCGTCCGCATAAATCTCGTCCGCTTTTTTCTGAGCCTTTGAAAGGATCTGCTCCTTCTCCTTGGCTGCAGCAACCTTACCGGCTTCAGCAGTAGCTTTAGCCTCTGCCTCTGCTGCCTTAACTATTTCAGCAGCTTTTGCTCTTGCAGCAGCTTCTTTGTCAGCAGCTGTTTTCTCTGCGTCGAGGACCTGATTAATCATTTCTGAAGCCATTTGCCAAATTTCCCCTTTCTCGAAAAATTTAATATGTTACTAATAAACCTATTAATATAGAATATTAATAACGAGTATTAACTTAAACATTATAGCAACCGAAATATACAAATTCAACAAGTAAACTCTTAAAAAATGGCCTATTCCTTGTTAACTTTTTGACATATCTTTTATTGCCCATTTTTGGTGTTGAAATGGTACTATTTTTTGGTGTTTTTTTTGGTTGTTTTACTAAATAACTTATGTTAAAATTTTTACGTATATATCTTAATATGAATATGAGATTCTGTTTTGGGGGTAAACTTAAAATGATAACTGAAACTACAGCATTCGACTTACCAGAGAGCTCCGAATACACCAAAATCCCTTACGGAAAACTTGGTATTATCGCTCTCCCAGGTACTGAAGAATTCGCAGAGAAGATTGACCATTACATCGTTAAGTGGAGAAAAGAAAATGACAAATCTACTGCCTCCCCTCTTAACATTGAAGGTTACTTGAAAGATTCTTATCTTATCAACGTTTCTTGCCCACGTTTTGGTTCAGGCGAAGGAAAAGCTGTTATCAACCAGACCGTTCGTGGCTACGATATCTTCATTCTTGTTGATGTATTCAACTACGGCGTTAAGTATAAGATGTACGGTCAGGAATTTCCAATGAGCCCAGATGACCACTTTGCCAACCTTAAAAGAGTTATCTCTGCTATCGGTGGTAAAGCACACAGAATCACTGTTGTAATGCCAATGCTCTATGAAGGACGTCAGCACAAGCGTAGTTCTCGTGAATCACTCGACTGTGCTATGGCTCTCCAGGAACTCGTAACCATGGGTGTTGACTCACTCATCACATTCGACGCACACGACCCTCGTGTACAGAATTCAATCACTCTCAACGGTTTTGAGAACATCTCCCCAATTTACCAGATGATCAAGGCTCTTATTAAGAGTTCACCAGATATCGACTTCAACCCTGAAAATATCATGGTTGTATCCCCAGATGAAGGTGGTATGGGACGTGCCATCCACTACGCAACAGTTCTCGGCGTAGAACTCGGTATGTTCTACAAGCGCCGTGACTACACAAGAATCGTAGACGGCAGAAACCCAATCCTTGCACATGAATTCCTCGGCACTAACGTTGAGGGTAAAGACGTTATCATTGTTGATGATATGATTTCTTCAGGCGAGTCAATGCTTGAAGTTGCAGCAAAGCTTAAGGGCCTCGGTGCAAACCGTATCTACGTTTGCACATGCTTCGGCCTCTTCTGCAACGGCCTCGAAATATTTGACGAAGCCCAGAAAAACGGCACAATCGAAAAGGTTCTTACAACAAACCTTGTTTACAGAACACCTGAGCTCAAGGAGCGTACATGGTACACTGAAGTTGAGTTGTCAAAGTACGTAGCACTCATCATTGATACTATCAACCACGACTTCTCAATCTCATCACTCCTTGACCCATCAGAGAAGATTAGAAAGATCCTTGAACGCCACGAGGCAGAGCTCTCAACTAAGTCTGGCGCACAGATGGATCTCGGCATCTAAGTTAAACAAAAAGAAACCGCTTATCACTTCGATAAGCGGTTTTTATTATGTCCATTTATTTTATCATCTCAAGGAACTGAGCCTCATCAATTACTGTGATGCCGAGTTCCTGCGCCTTTGTGAGTTTGGAGCCTGCCTCCTCACCCGCAAGAACATATGAAGTCTTCTTTGAAACTGAGCCGGAAACTTTGCCACCGTACTTCTCAATTAGAGCACCTGCCTCCTGACGTGTATACGTTGGCAGTGTGCCAGTAAGTACAAAGGTCTGTCCGGCAAAGCGGTCATCAATCTTCTCTTTCATAGAGTTCATGTTTAGGCCGTAGTCCTTAAGTTTGTTTATAAGATCGATTGTCTCAGGCTTTGTAAAGAACTCGACAACCGACTCGGCCATAATCTGACCAAATCCCTCTATTCCAAGGACATCAATAACTGATGCCGAGAGAATGGCATCCATATTTCCAAAGTGCTCGGAGAGGAGCTTTGCGGCTTTCTCGCCTACATGACGAATACCAAATGCAGAGATTAGTTTTGAAAGATCATTCTCCTTGGACTTTTCAATGGCATCGATGAGGTTCTCAGCGGACTTCTCGCCCATTCGGTCGAGGCCGGCTATGTCTATGGCACGAAGGCCGTAAATATCAGCAGGGTTATGAATTAAGTCCTCATTGATAAGAAGCTCTACAACGCTCTGGCCGAGACCGTCGATGTCCATCGCAGGTTTAGAGCAGAAGTGTATAAGGACGCGAAGCAGCTGTGCTGGGCACTCAGGGTTCGTGCAACGAACCGCAGCTTCGCCATTTTCACGGTACACTTCTGCGCCGCAAGATGGACAGATTGTCGGAAGATAGTAAGGTGTGGCGTTCTCGCCATGCTTTACTACTGAGACAACCTCAGGTATTACATCCCCGGCTTTGCGAATTTTGATAGTGTCGCCGATTCTAATTCCTTTTTCACTTATAAAGTCCTGATTGTGAAGTGTTGCACGGGCAATAACAGAACCGGCAACAAGCACAGGCTCAAACTCTGCAACAGGAGTCAAAACACCTGTACGACCAACTTGGACAGCGATATCTTTTACGACTGTCTCTTTCTCCTCTGGAGGATACTTGTATGCTATGGCCCACTTAGGGTATTTTGCAGTACTACCGAGTTCCTCACGAAGGTTAAAATCGTTTACTTTTATTACAGCGCCATCAATATCAAATGGCAGTGTATAGCGGTTTTCACCGATTCTTGTAATCTCAGCCTGTGCCTCTTTTATGTCCTTACAAGGAGTGTAGAAAGGAACAGTTTTAAAGCCGAGATTCTTGAGATAATCAAGTGATTGTTTGTGCTCATATGCATCAAAATTACCGTCGATCTGCTGTACGTTAAACACGAAGATATCGAGGTTGCGTTCAGCAGTAATATGAGGGTCCTTTTGACGAAGAGAGCCTGCTGCTGCATTACGAGGATTCTTGAAAGGTTTCTCATCATTGAGTTCCTGTTTTGCAACAAGCTGTAAGAAGACCTCACGAGGCATATAAACCTCACCTCGAACCTCAATAAAAGGCACAGCTTCATTAAGTTTTCTTGGAATTGACTTAATAGTTTTAAGATTCTCAGTGATGTCCTCACCTACGTCACCGTCACCACGTGTTGATCCGCGCGTAAAGACACCATTAACATATTCAAGAGACACTGAGAGACCATCAATTTTAGGTTCAACGACATAGGCCGCACCAGAAGCTTTAAGTGCAGCACTTGTTCTATTCCCGAACTCATCAAGTTCCTCAAAAGAGAAAGCATCCTGAAGGCTCTCCATTCTAACGGTATGAGTTACTGGAGAGAACATACTTGTAGCGGCTTTACCACCAACTTTTTGAGTTGGAGAATCCTTGGTAATAAACTCAGGATATTTTGCCTCAAGCGCTTTGAGTTCATTCTGCAAAGCATCATACTCGAAGTCCTCAATTTCAGGGTCATCTTCGTTGTAATAACGGTTGCTATGATAGGTCAAAGTCTTGACAAGATATGCAATTCGCTCCCTCGCTTCAGCCTTTTCATCTATTAAGTTGTCAAAGTTAATTTGATCGCTCATTTTGTGCCTCTCTAGGTGGAAAAATAACAAGAATATTCTACCATAAAATTTGACAATTATAAATCTAAATATTACAATTATTACATCATATTTTAGGAGACAAAAACATGACAGAACAAGAATATAATCCTGATATTATCACAGTAACTGACGACGACGGCGTTGAGCATATGTTTGAAGAACTCGACCGCATTGAATCTGATAACGACAAGCGTTACGTTGCCCTTCTCCCTGTTTTTGGAGAGGACGAAGAAATCCTTGATGGAGACGACGAGCTCTTCATCCTTGAAGTTGTAGAAGATGACGACGGCGAGACATATCTCCAGCAGATTGAAGACGAGGAAGAACTCCTCGAAATCGGAGAGATTATGTTCGAACGCATCAAGAAAAAATATCCTTTCCTTGTTGGCGAGGACGACGAATAATTGTTTAAAGCCTGCCGGGTACGATTCTCCTTGAATACTAACCCAACGAATTATTAACGGGAGCCTAACTCGAATACGGATTGCAGACCTCCCCTTTATGGGACGCTGGGAGCATGGTAGTGGACGGAGGGCACCCACCTGCTTATTGTGCAGGTTAATATATCTTGGACCCCGGCTCGGCGGGTGTAAATAATTGAAAAAGAGACGCTTATTAATAAAGCGTCTCTTTTATTTTTTAATAAAGTGTTTTGCCAAATGAATCAGTTGCAACAATAACTGGGAAATCCTTTAGTTCTAAGCATTTAACGGATTCACATCCCAAATCATCGAAGGCAACCACCTCACATCTTGTAATGCACTTAGAATAGAGAGCACCTGCTCCACCAATTGCGGCAAAATATACCGCTCCGCCATGCTTTAGCGCCTCGTTTACCGCGTCATTTCTTGCCCCTTTGCCTATCATAGCTTTAAGGCCAAGATCCAAAAGACGAGGAGCATAAGGGTCCATTCTACTTGAAGTTGTAGGACCTGCGCTACCAATAGCGAGACCTTCTGGGGTAGGTGTTGGGCCACAGTAGTAGATGCAAGCCCCTTCAATATCAAAAGGAAGTTTCTCACCCCTATCAAGGAGTTCAAAGAAACGCTTATGTGCTGCATCTCTTGCAGTGTACACAGTACCAGAAAGCAACACCCTGTCACCTGCGTGAAGGGTGTTCGCTTTATCTTTTAATTCAGTTGTCGAAATTCTAATTTCAGACATATTACACCAAATTATTTCTTAGAACTGATATAAGTCTTGCCGTTTTTCTTAGTTACGTTGTTCTTTGAAGATACAACATACTTACCATCAGCATTCTTAGTTGCCTGGCGCTGAGCAGCTGGCTCTGCATTACGTCTACCAACGGACTCATATGGCATCTCATATGCTGATGGGGCATCGAGGTCAGAGAGATTCTCAAAAGTCATGCGCGCAGCAACCTGCTCACCATAGTTATCAACTATCTCTACTGCAGGACCTGCAATGCTTGAAGTGTCAGGTACTGGTTCCTCTGCAACTGGTGCTGCAGGTGGAGTTCCACCCTTTGCAGCTACGTCAAGTCTAGCTCTAAGCATTGCGTTCTCCTTAAGGAGAGCGTTCTGCTTCGCAGAGAGGTCCTGCACCTGGCGCTTGAGACCTTCATTCTCAAGTTTAACCTTCTCAATATAGTCCATGGTTCCCTTCTTATCGAAACCAAAGAGCTTAGTTTTAATAAGGACGTCCTTCTCCTGTTTTGACATAATCTACCTCAAACTTTAGATTAATTTGTTACACCAAGCAAGAATGTCGGCCATAACTTGGTCTTTGTCGAGTTCATTTAAAATCTCATGGCGGTCGCCCTCATAGAGTTTAATCTCTGCAGGGTTACCGTTCTTCTTATAAGCATCAAATACCTTCTCAACACCTGTACCATAAGGGCCTACAGGGTCCTCCTTACCAGCGATAAGGAAGATTGGAAGATCTTTCTTAGTAGCATTGTAGCAGTCAGCGCTGTTTACAAATTTAAGGAGTGTAAGCATATCTCTAAAGCCTCTGTTTGAGAACAAGAAACCACAGAGAGGATCATCAATATACTTATCAACAATTGCCTCATCCTTAGTGAGCCAGTCAAATCCTGTACGCTTCTCAGTGCGCTTGTTATAAGAACCAAAAGCAAGACCATTGATGAATTTACCATCAGCCTCTACGCCCTTGATTTTAGAAATAACATTAGCAAGGAAGATAGCAATACCATTTGCTGGGTTTGGTCCACCAGTACCGCATACTACGAGACCCTTAAGGCCATCACCGTAGAGAGCGCCATAACGTCTTGCAACAAATGAGCCCATTGAATGTCCAAAGAAGAAGTATGGTAGCCCAGGGTTCTCCTCTTTTGCGATATCTGTAAGAAGCTTACAGTCATCAGCAAATACAGCACCTTCAGTATTATCCATACCAAAGAAGCCTAGCTTATAAGTCTCATTGATTGACTTACCGTGTCCGATATGGTCGTTTGCATAAACTACGAATCCGTTATCAGCGAGGAACTGTGCAAATCCCTCATAACGCTCAATATGCTCAGCCATACCATGGTTGATCTGGAAAACTGCCTTCTTCTCAGGACCTTCCCATTTTGCTGCGTGAATCTCAACATCACCAGTTGATGATGTAAAGAAAAAGTCTGTTCTATTTGCCACTATAATCATCTCCAATGATTAATTATTTTTTTCAAAAATAACTTTAAGACCTTCAAGCAAAAGATCCCTATCATAGACCATCTCATGCTTGCAATGCTTAACTACAACTGGTGACAAGCCACCTGTTGCTATGATTGTTTTTGCAGGAACATCGAGTTCCTCCTGCATACGGTCAATAAGACCATCAAGCATTTCGGCAGTGCCATATACAATACCGGAACGCATACATTCAGTTGTATTAGTACCAATAGCCTTCTTAGGTGAATGAAGTGCTATTGATGAGAGCATGGAAGCTCCACTTGAAAGTGCATCAAGTGATATAAGTAAACCCGGAGCAATAGCTCCACCAAGGAATACCCCTCCCTCTTTAACTACAGTGACCTTTGTAGCAGTGCCGAGGTCAACAATAATACAAGGAAGATCGTACTTTGAAACTGCTCCAACGGCTGTTGAAGCGAGATCAGAGCCAAGTTCAGCCGGATTATCAAGTTTGATGTCAAGGCCTGTCTTTACCCCAGGACCAACTATAAGTGGTTCTGTACCAGTAACCTTCTTAACGCCATTTTTAATGGCACGTGTGAGTTCTGGAACAACAGAACTGATAATTGAACCTTCAAAACCACTTGGTTCAACTTTGTTAAGTTCAAAAATGCTGTTAATACTTATTGCAAACTCATCACCGGTAACGGTGCGGTCTGTTGCCAGTCGGGACACGAAGAGAAGCTCATTCTCTCTGTAGACACCTATTGCCACATTAGTGTTACCCGCATCAATAACAAGGAGCATTTTGGACCCTCCTTTAAATTTAATAACAATTTATATTAACACAAAACAAAAAGGGTGGCAACTGCCACCCTTTTTTAATACAAATTAAAGCTGCTTACCGCAGTTTGTGCAGAATTTTGCACCGTCTGGAAGTTTTGTGCCACACTCTGGGCAGAAACCACCAGCTGGAGCTGCTGGCTTAGCTGATCCACAGTTTGTGCAGAAGTTACCAGTGTTAGTTGTGCCACATGCGCATGTCCAACCACCTGCAACTGGTGCTGCAGCTGCTGGTGCTGCTGGCTGTGGGTTCTGGTTAGTCATCTGGCCAAGGCCAGCGTTGCCGATGGCACCCATGCCAAGGCCAATGCCCATCATGCCGCCTTCGCCGCCGTTTTCACCAGCAGCCTTAACGCCCTCTGCCATTGTCTTCTGAACGTCATAGTTTGCAGCATTTGTGTTAGCGCCCATATTGAAAGCTCTCTGCATCTCTTTGAGTGCTTCCTTATCCTCATCTGTTGGCATGAATGCGCCGTTTACTGTGAATGTGCATACCTCAAATCCACGCTCACCAGCCCATTCCTGGCTCAAATTATTGTTGATAAGATCTTTAACAGCGCTTGAATGAGAACCGATAGCTGTGTAAGCTACTGGCTGCTGTGTACCGAGAGCTGAGATAGCCTCACCAATCTTGTCAAGGATACCAGACTTCAAGTTAGACATGATACCCTCATCGTCGATCTTAACTACTACGTCACCATCTGTGCCAGCGAACTGAGCGCCGATGTTCTGATAGAACATGAGTGGGTCAGAAACCTTAACTGTGAGCTGACCATTGCCCTTGATTGTGATATCCAACTGCTCACCCATAGCACCAGTGTGATGGAATCCGATGTCGCCGCAACCCCATTTAACTGGAACAGTGATGAGTTCGCACATATTGATGAAGAATACTCTCTGTGAGCTGAAGCGCTGTCCACCAGCCATCCACTGGTCAGCTACTTCCTTACCGAGCTTCTTTACGTTTGCAATAAGGTTGTCTTTGAAAGAACCGTCGCCAGCTGGAATGAATGATGGAGCTGATGACTCATCATAAGTATAACGACCTGGCTCTGCGCAGAATTCAACGATTGCACCGTTCTCAACGAGGATCATTGCCTGACCTTCCTGAACGTCAATACCTGAACCTGCAGAAATAAGGTTGTCATCTGCCTTTGTGTTCTTGCTACCACCAACGATGATCTTCTCACCGCGTTTCATGATAACACCATTTGACATATCGCCTGACTGGAAATACTCTTTCCATGCTGCGGACTGAACAACGCCTGATAATGCACCAGAAAGTCCTACAGTTTCAGCAACTTTTTTAAGTCCCATATTATTAGTCTCCTTTTCTAGAGTTTTTATAAATTTAACCTTCCACTACGGAAGCTATGTACCAAGCATAGAGTGTATCCATTACGAGTTTTGCACCGCAGTATGGACACTCGCCTACATCAGCAACACCAATTGTTGCGTTACAGTTTGGACAGATATAGCTGATAACGGCATCACTGTTCTCCTGTCTAAAACGGAGTGAATAATCAATTTTGAATCTTGTTTCTATTCTTGTCTTATCGCCATTTGGGGTCTCCGCAAGGTCAAAGCCAACCGAAACTTGATACTTAATTGTAGCATAATCTTCAGCTTTTTGATAGCCAGCAATCGCAAACTTATTATAAGTGATATCGCTCAAATAATCATAGTAGCTGACTCTCTCAATTGAAGAAACTACTTCACTTCCTACATTGCTTAGATTTATCGTCTCAGTACCTTCGTACTTGTATGATAAATACTCTCTGATGAAGTCCTTTAGGTCGACCTCTGCATCACTTTGACTGAAATTCTTAAAATCAGTTTTAATTCTCTTAAGATATACATCAGTTGCGCCTGTAACAGACTTTGGCGATGCAGTTTCAGCGCCCTCGAGAAAATTCATCGCAGCTTCTGCGACGTTATATAGTTGTGACGGTGTAAGGCCAGTAGCACCAACCGTCACATCCATAACATCTTTGCGAAGTTTTTTAGTTATTGCGTCTTTCAAGCTCATTAGAAGCCATGACCTCCTCCGCCGTGAGAGCCGCCACCGCCGCTTGAGTGGCTACCGCCACCTGAAGACTGTTGTTTATAGAAGTCGTGAATAACTTCCTCGCGATGTCCCATGAAGACCGCATTTCTATTTTCAACGTTGAAGCCGTTAAGATATGTCTGACCAGCTGGAGCAGCGTTTGCCTTCTTAAAGTTTCCAACAAGTCCAAATAATACTACAGCCATTACGACAAGAGATGCGATAAGTGATGCCTTAGTAGGCATAAGCTTTTCTTTAATTGATGGGAAAAGCTTCTTAAGAGTTAAATCATTTGTCTTTGTAAAGAAGCTGTAATAATTACCGTTTGTTGCAGACTCATATGTCTTATCAAGAAGATCATATGCTGTGCTCTCAGCGAGCATACTTGAATATGCACCTGCAGTGTTGATATAGAGCTGTCTATTATCCATATCAACGGCGTAGAGAATGCCTGCTACCTCATTATCAAAGTCAAGCTTTGTGATGTAATAGTCATAGAAGTCATCTGTGAAAGTAGTCTCACTTACACCACAAGCATTAGGATAAGTTAAGAAGTAGATGTTTACGCCCTTCTCAGCTTTAGCGCTTTCAGCGCGTTCCTGAAGATTTCTTTCTTCGGAGTCATCGAGAAGACCTGCGAAATCCCAAACATTCTCATAATTATGAGGACTGAGTTCTGAATCCTCCAACATCATGTTGTAAAGAGGTACAAAGTAGAAGTAGTTATAACCGTTAGGAGCTGTGTAACTACCATCATCCACAAAATCATAAGATGCCACAGCATCATCAGGGTCCTCAGCAAATACTGGAAGTGCGAAAACAAAAATCATTGAAATTGCAAGTAAAATCGCTAGTAATTTTTTAGTCATATATCGCACCCCCTTTACATTGTTATTAGCCTAATAATCATGGCTATTAACTGTGTTCCAATAAAGCTACCACCTGCAGCTGCTGCAAGTTTTGCTTTACTCATTGGGAGTTTGCCTGCGACTTTACCTGTCTCACCATTTACAGCGAACTGATAAAGCTTATCCTTGTAATCAACGTTGAAAAGCCAAACAGGAAGCATTGCGTATTTTGACTCAACATTCTCATACTTAGGAGTGTATGAGGTTACAAGTTTTTCCATATAAGGGCCTGCATTATTCTTTGCCTCAGCCTCAAGGGCTCTTTTTGAGAGCTCTTTTGCCTCAGCAATCTTAACCTCTGCGCCCTCATCATATTCCTCAGCATAGAAACCAGCCATATATGCTGGATTAAAGTCTGAAAGCTTCGAATAATCGAAAGGCTCAATTGCTGCCATAAGTTCATCGTCAAGGTTCTTAAGACCATCAGTAGGAATACTATTGAACCTTGATGAAACGTCCATATCTACATTGAACATCTCATGGTCAATAACCTTATCATCACCACGTTTATGACTGTGAGTGTTCTCTGCTGCAATCATAATATTTGCAGATTCATCATATGAGTGGAGCCAGAAAGGAACATAAACGCCTTTAACCTTTTTAATTACACTTGCGTTCTTAAAGGTATTAGGTACAAGGCCACCTTTCTTTGAGTATGCCTTGTAAATTTCTTTTGCCTTATCTTCATCGACTGCAAAAGGAATTACTGAATCTGGCTTAAATTCACCTACAAGTTTATTTGAAAGTGAAATAGCGCGGCCACAGAATGCGCAAGTTGTCGCAACTGTAGATTTTGAAGTGATTACTTCGGCGCCACAGTTCTGGCATGAATATACTACGAGATCGGCGCTATCAGTCTTCGAAGAGTCATCGGATACCTTATCCTGATCTGTTGTCTCACGAGCAACTTTTTCAGCAGGATCCTCCTTATTTTCTTCTGTCTTTTTGCCCTTCACTGCGTCAACTTTAGCTGCGATAGCGTCAAGCTCTGCAGGCTGATACTGCTTTTCGCAGTATTCGCATTTTAGAGCATTCGCTTCTGCATCCCAATAAAGTTCTGCCGAACAGTTCGGGCAGTTATATTTTTTCATAAGCTTCCCTTCCAACGAAATCCAACGAAATATATTTTATTAAATAAGTTTAAACAACACTTGAAGTATAGCATATAGAACATACAAATAAGAATAGGTAGGATTTGTCCTTCGACAATTTTGTGAATTATGCACTTCACAACTATTATTTTTTTGGTTATTTTTAAAAAAGTGTTGCATTTTGTAACTTTTTGTGTTAAAGTATCCCCCGTGGCCAATAAGTTACAAAACGGTTACAAAAAATTACAGAATGAATTAGGAAGTGTTTTTATTCGATTCAAATCACGACTTGTTGCTTCACTTCTCCTCTTTATTACTGTATTTTCAGTAGTAATAATCCAGTCACGAAGCAATAAAATTGAAGTTGCTACAGACACAGTTACATTTGCAGCTTCACTTGAACAAGACGCAGTTGTAGAAAAGATTACAAACCCTAACGATAAAATTAAATACGGCGTTGTTGAAGAGACTCTTATAAATCACGCAGCATTAAATCCTATGATTACTGGCGATGCTGAGCTTGATAAAAAGGTTGCAGAGATCTTAGATAGTCTCCTCAACGGTTCTATGTCAAATTATGAAAAAGTACTTACAGTTTATAAGTACATTGAAACAAACTATACTTACTATTCATCATATGATCCTTCTGATGTTCATTATGAAAGTGATTATGATAATAGAATAGTTGGCCGTGCAAGAGGCTTCCTCTTCTCAGGCCATGGCACTTGCACAGAGTACTCTGCAGCATTCATGGTAATGATGCGTGCTCTCGGCTTTGATGCTTACTGTGTTGAAGGTTACTTCTCAGGTGGCCAACACACATGGGTTATTATGACTCTTGATGGTAAGAACTACATCTTCGATCCACAGATCGACTACCGTCAGTGGCAGGGCAAGGGCTCTATCTGCCTCACCCGCTTCTGTATGGACGAGTCATTTAAATACTACGACTGCTATCGCGCTAAGAACGAGCAGGGTAATATCGATTCTTTCGAAAACTTTGCCATCGTCGGCGCATACGAGACAGGCTCTAATTTTAGAGTAGATGCTCTCGAAAAATAAACTTAATAGAAAAAGCTCCAGTTCGTTTGAACTGGAGCTTTTTTGTTACCTTTATTCAGCCGTCATAAGACGAATATAGCGCTTAAAGAATGCTACGCCATTGCCAAGTTCTTTGATTGGGATGCGCTCATTTGTTGAGTGGGCTGTCATCATAATCTCAGTAGATACGGCATATGGTCCGAAACGATAAACGTTATTTGAAACTGCCTCATAGTGATAAGCATCTGTGCCACCCATTACAAGGAAAGGTGATACGACAGCGCGCTTATCAGCCTCAAAGACAACCTTGCTAATTGTCTTAAATGCACGTGAACCGTCAGGTGAGAGATTTGAGGCCTCACGACCCTCAAGCTGCTCAATAGTGACGTTCTTGCCACCCATATACTTCTCAAGTTTAGCCTCAACGTCACTGAGGGTCGTGCCCTGTACAAGACGGAAGTTAATGGTCGCGGAAGCGCGCTGCGGAAGTACATTTGAAGCCGGTGAGCCCTGACACATTGTGACTGCCTGGCAGGAGCGGATAAATGTTGCGCCCTGTGGAATAAAAGTCATGGCCTTAGTGATTACAGGCTTCAGTACTGAAACAGCTGGAGCGAGCTTGTTGAGTGGGAATGCAACTCTCTCAACAATTGATGTGATGAGCTTTAGGAAGTAATCAGGCATCTCCTCTGGGAATGGATGATTCTCAAGTCTCTCAATCTTCTTAGCAAGTTCACCTATTGCCGAGTGATTTGGTGGTGCAGATGAGTGACCGCCTTTTCCAGCAACGGTTACCTTGTAATCAGCATAACCCTTCTCACCTATGCCTATACCAGCAAGAACGATGTCAGCAATTGGAGGAATGCTTACAGGAATCATAGCACCGCCCTCATCTATGATTGAATCAAAGCGGATTCCACGTTCCTTTAAAACTGCGACGATATTCATAGCGCCGCTGTTCTTCTCAGACATAATCTCCTCATTGTGACCGAAGCAGAGATATACTGAACGGACTGGCTTGTATCCCTCTTCAAGAAGAGTCTCAATAGCTTCCATTACGGATACAAGCTGGTTCTTCATATCTACGGCGCCACGGCCCCAGATAAGTTCGCCATCATTGTAGCCATCAAATGCAGGATGAGTCCAGTCACCCTCAGTGCCTGGAGTTACAGGAACGACGTCCTGATGAGAGAGGAAAGCAATTGGTTCGAGTGTAGGGTCACTACCCTCCCAAACGTAAATGAGGTCTGCCCTCTTTACTACTTCCTTCTTCAAATTCTTATGAACAAGTGGGAACTCATCTTCCAAGAACTTATGGAACTTATCAAATTCAGTCCAGTCAAAGTCCGTCTCATCGAGCTTTGCTATTGTCTTTATTTGAATAGCCTTAGAGAGTTTGTCGGAGACACGTTCCACGTCAACCTGTTCAAAATTAACTTCTTTCTTCATGATTTCACCTTATTCGAATAATTATTTAAAATTTAATTTCGAAACCATCATAAGCGGCAATAATGCCGTGAAGTTTGAGCATAAGTTTTGTGTTTGGATGAGATGGCATAAGTTTTCGTGAGAAGTGCGATGCGACAATCTTGCCGCCCTTTTTAAGCACCTTTTCACGTCTCACCTGTTTTGCCATCTGCTTAACCATAGAAAAGTTATTATGCTCAAATACGCGCGCGTCTTTCGCGCGACCAATAGTACAGTCAAAGACCATAACATCACACTGATGCTTCTTCAAAATAATCCACTCGGAAGTTGTAAACCAAGTGCCATCAAGGCCGTAGTATAGCTCTTTCCCGTCAGGTGTAATGATAATGAAATGACGTGCATCTTTACCACCGCCATGAACATCATGGTTGGCTGGGAGTGCAATTATTTGGTACTTCCCGACTCTAGTTTTTTTGTAGAGAGGAAGCTTAATTTGCTTGATATTCTTTGCATCTTTTACGAGAGAATAAGTGTAATCATCACAGATGAGGTTGATCTCTTTTCTCTCTGCAATTTTCATCAAAACACTTGGATCAATGTGGTCTGAATGTCTATGAGTAATAATTACTGTCTCAAGATTCTTAAGAAGTGCCGGACACTCGTTTTTCTCCAAATAGTCGAAGATATGAGGGCCGCAATCGATGAGCAAATCATCGTTTAAAAGTGCAGAAGTATACCTACGAAAATACATTCCAGGCAATCTTTTTTCTATCAACCAGTCGCTTGCGCCTGTTCCTAGAAACAACAATTTGTTTTCCATTTGGCACACTTCCTTCCAAATAATAACAGAGAATAATATAACACAAAAAGTTCACAAAAAAAAGAAAAAGAGCCCTATAATTAGAACTCTTTTTTGGCGGAGAGCATGGGATTTGAACCCACGAAACCGCTTTAACGGTTTACGCGATTTCCAATCGCGCTCCTTCGGCCAGCTCGGACAACTCTCCAAAGTATCTATCGCCTATTTTGGCGCTCGTTTATTATACATTCTAGCCGTATTATTGGCAACTATTATTTTTTCGGTACAAGATAATGTGTCTTTTTTAGTTATAATATACAATTTATATTGAAGTTGGAAATGGTTAATGCTATAATTTGTGTGTCTGTATATATTTATATACTATATAGGGATAATAATTATTATAGGTTGGTGTTTGAAATGAAATGTCCATTCTGCGGTTATGAAGAGAGCAAAGTAATCGACTCACGCCCTACTGACGAGGGTGAACGCATCCGTCGTCGTCGCGAGTGCATTAAATGTGCAAAAAGATTCACAACTTATGAAATCATTGAGAGTGTTCCACTTATCGTCGTAAAGAAAGATAAGTCACGTGAACAGTTCGATAGAAACAAGCTCATGGCCGGTATGCTTAGAGCTTGTGAAAAGCGTCCTGTATCTTTGAACACAATCGAAGACGCTATCAACGATATCGAGTCTCAGCTTCAGAACTCACTTGACAGAGAAGTTACTTCTGAGAAGATCGGTGAACTCTGCATGGAGAAGCTCAAGGATATCGACGAAGTTGCATATGTACGCTTCGCTTCTGTTTACAGACAATTTAGAGATGTAAGCACATTCGTTGAAGAAGTTTCAAAACTCTTACAGGATAAATAAGAAACAAAAATGTTAAAGCTTATTGTCTCAATTGTTTTTACAATTGTAGCGTTATTCGTATGCAAAAAAGGTAATACTGTCATTGACAAACCCATTAACGACAATGATGGGATTTTGCTCATTTGCCTACTTCCAACCCTCACGTATTTAATCATATCCAGTGGATCACTTGATTATACACTTGGGTTTGGAAAGTTCCTCACTATCGCAATTGAAGCAATTTGTTCCGCTCTGTGGGTACAGCTCCTTGTTGTCGGAAAAGGTGCCGACTATATGAGAGTTAGTGGCGACAAAAAGATTGGCCTAATGGAAATCTGCCCGCTCCTAACTATTTTCGTTATGACCGACTGTCTAAATGGCCTCGGCTATAACCTCCTATATACCTTTGGCATAGGTCTTATGACAATTGCGCTTTACGTTAAAACAAATTCACTCGATTTACCTATTTCAGTACACCTAATCATGAATGCCGCAAGGGCATATTCAGACACATTCATCACGGCACATACCGTGGACCTATCTACTTATAGAGTTCTCTACATCTGTAACTGCATATTCACTATCATAGTTGGAATATGGGTGTTACAAAGTGTATACAAAACAACCTCAGCGGAAGAAGGAAAGTTTAATGGCTGATTTTGAGTTAACCTCAAGAGAGAATCATCCTGAAAATACTATAATCGAAGTTGGCGGCGCCAAGATTGGTGACGGTAATCTTTGCATTATCGCTGGTCCTTGCTCAATCGAGTCAGAGGAGCAGATAATGCGTATTGCAAAAGCAGTTAAGGACGCAGGCGCTCAGATGCTCCGAGGTGGAGCATTCAAACCTCGTACCTCACCTTATACATTCCAAGGCCTTGAGGACGACGGTATCAGCTATCTTGTTAAAGCTGGTCACGAGGTAGGACTCCCTGTAGTATCAGAGATTACTGATGCATCACAGCTCCGTCTCTTTGACGATGTAGATATTATCCAAGTCGGTGCAAAGAATATGCAAAACTTTGGTCTTCTCCATGTTCTCGGTAAGACTGGCAAGCCTATTCTTCTAAAGCGTGGCTTCGGAGCAACATATGAGGAAGTACTCTCATCCGCCGAGCATATTATGGCTGCAGGCAACGACAGAGTAATCCTCTGCGAGAGAGGTATTAGAACATTTGAGACATACACAAGATTCACATTTGATGTCTCATCTATTCCTTCTCTTAAGTCACTTACACATCTTCCAATAATCGCTGACCCTTCACATCCTGCTGGACGTTATGAACTTATTGAGCCTCTATCACTCGCCGCAGTTGCAGCTGGCGCTGATGGTCTCATAATCGAAGTTCACGACAGACCGGATGAAGCACTCTGCGATGCAAGTCAGGCACTCAAACCTGATAAATTTGCAAGCATTGTTGAGAAAGCGAAAGGAGTTAAGGCAGCTATATGAGTAAGATAACAGTTAAGCTCGGTTTAGAGAAAGAATACACTGTTAACATTGGCACAGACATACTCAAAAACACAGGTGAAATAATAGGAGCAATCCATTCACCTTGTCGCGTTGCATTTATCACCGACTTCACTGTTGGCACTTACTACACAAACACTGTTGTTGACTCTCTTAAAGACTCAGGATTCGAAGTTTATATCTTTGCTTATCCTGCAGGTGAATCTTCAAAGAATATGGAGACATATGAGAAGATTCTTGAATTCCTCGCTGACAATCAAATCACACGCTCAGATTTAATAGTCGAGCTCGGCGGTGGTGTCGCAGGTGACTTGGCAGGCTTTGCTGCCGCCACCTATATGCGTGGAATCGATTATGTTCAAATTCCAACATCCCTTCTTGCTATGGTCGACTCCTCAGTCGGTGGCAAGACAAGTATAGACCTTGAGTCTGGCAAAAATCTCTGCGGAGCTTTTTGGCAGCCTATAAGTGTCATCTGTAGTGTTGATACACTTGAAACTTTGGATAAGAAGTTCTTCGACGATGGCGTTGCTGAGATTATCAAATACGGTATGCTCGGAAACGAAAAGATCTTGAAGATTCTCCACTCATGTGTAGAAAACCACGACAACCTTCACTTCGCACTTAAGCCTTTCCTTGAAGAAATTGTCGAGGAGGCTATTAATACAAAAATCAGTTATGTTAAAGACGATGTTCTCGACACTGGCCGTCGCCAGTATCTAAACTTCGGCCACACAATTGGTCATGCCATCGAGCATGCCTCACGCTATGCCATCCCACACGGACATGCTGTTGCAGTCGGTATGTGTAGTATGGCAAAAGCCGGGGAAGCTCTCGGCATCACTGAAGAAGGCACCGCAAATAAAATCAAGGCTCTTGTCCGTGAATGCGGCCTCCCAACTTCAACTATCATATCCCCAAAAGATCTCTACAACTCTGCCCTTTCTGACAAGAAACGCAGAGGTGAAAATATCAATCTTGTCTTCCCTATCAGTTTCGGTAAATGCGAAATTAAATCAGTCAAGATTGACGAACTACTAAATATTATTACTCTTGGAGTGAAATAAATGATTCTAGAAATTACTCCTACACCATTTATTGGTGAGGTTAATGCTATAAATTCAAAATCAGAACTACACAGAGTACTCATCTGTGCAGCTCTTTCAGATGCACCTTGTACACTTATCCTTGGCAACCCTACAGACGCCCTCTCAAACGACGTCCTCGCAACTATTGATTGTCTCAAAGAACTCGGTGCAAAAATTGAAATCAGTGACACTGAAATCGCTGTTACACCAATAGAGAAAGTCCCAGAACACCCTGTGCTCGACTGCAAGGAAAGTGGTTCAACTCTCCGCTTTCTTATGCCTGTTGCTACAGCAATCTGTGACAGTGTCACATTTAAAGGAAACGAACGTCTCACCGAGCGCCCAATAGGTAGTTTAAAGAATGCCCTTGAAGCCCACGGTGTATCTTTCTCATCAGATGGACTTCCATTCACAACAACAGGACGTTTAAAACCTGGTAAATTTGAAGTGACTGGCGACCTCAGCTCTCAATATGTCTCAGGTCTCCTTCTTGCACTCCCACTCTTCGAGGAGAAGTGCTCAATAAAACTTACCACTCCTCTTCTCTCAAGAGGATATGTAGAGCTTACAATCAAAGCTCTCGCCGAGTTTGGTGTTGCAACAGTTTCACCAACTAATGACACCTTCGGCGTAATCAAGCGCAATAACAGATATATTTCCCCTTCATCTCTTAAGGTTGAAGGCGACTGGTCAAATGCCGCTTTTTTCTACGTTGCTAATTTCCTTGGAAATGATATAACAATAAACAACTTGAAATTCAATTCACTTCAACGTGATAAGAGCATACTTGACTTCTTAAGTCTTTATACAGCTGACATTGAGACTGAGGAAAACATCCTCGGTGCAAAAGAATATGAGATTGATCTTATCAATACACCTGATCTTCTCCCTGCACTCTCAATAGCTGCTGCTTTTGCAGACGGTAAGACAACTTTTACTGGCGCTGCAAGACTTAGGCTCAAGGAGAGTGACAGACTTACTTCTGTCTGTGCACTAATCAACTCCCTCGGAGGCAAAGCTGAAGATACTGCAGATGGTATCATTATCTATCCTCAGCCTCTAAAGGGTGGCACTGTAGAATCATTTGGCGACCACCGTATTGTTATGGCTGCAACTATCGCATCAACAAGATGTGAGAGTCCAGTCATTATCAATGAGGCTCGCGCAGTAGATAAGTCATATCCACGTTTCTTTAAGGACATAGAGTCCCTAGGAGGTAGGATTAATGTCATTTGACATAGAGTATTTTGGAACATCACATGGTCCAGAGATAGGTGTCACTGCAACTGGTCTTCCAAAAGGTGAAGCGATTGATCTTTTTGAACTCCAGACATTCCTCGACAGACGTCGACCTGGAACATCCGACTCCGCCTCTCAAAGAGACGAAGCCGACATTCCAATCTTTGAATCCGGCGTAACAAAGAAAGATAATCTTAATATCTTCGTTACCACTGGAGAAGAACTCAAGGTTAGTATTAAAAACACCGATACTTCTCCAAAAGATTATGAGACATTCAAAGATACTCCACGTCCAGGTCATGCTGACTATACCGCCTACAAAAAGTATGGTGAAAAATATGATTTCACCGGTGGTGGTCAGTTCTCTGGAAGACTTACAGCCCCAATGTGCATACTCGGCGGAATCTGTTTACAGATATTGAAACGCCGTAATATAAGCATTTCTGCTGATATCAAATCAATGGGAGATGCTAAAAAAGCTAAGGAAGACGGAGACTCTGTCGGCGGCATAATAAGTTGCCAAATTTGCGGAGTCCCAGCCGGTATCGGAGGACCTTTCGCAGAGGGACTCGAAAGTAAACTCGCCTCTGCCCTGTTCTCAATACCAGCAGTCAAAGGTGTAGAATTTGGCGCCGGTTTTTCTGCCGCCGACATGCTCGGTTCAGAATGCAACGACGCTTTCATTGTAAAAGACAATGAGGTCATCACAGAGACCAACAACTGTGGAGGAATACTCGGTGGTATTTCAACGGGCATGCCGATAACCTTCAATGTAGCATTTAAACCTACGCCTTCTATTAGCAAAGAGCAAAAAACAGTAAACATAAAAACGTTAGAAGAGACAACAATCAGTATAAACGGTCGCCATGACATTTGTGTTGTGCCAAGGGCACTCCCAGTAGTTGAAGCCGTGGCTGCCATATGTATAACAGAGGTCTTAAAAGAGGAGAATAAGCTATGATTGAAAACTTAGACGAAATTAGAGACCAACTTGATAAAATTGATAAAGATATACTCTCACGTTTCCTTGAGCGTATGAAGCTCTCCGAGCAGGTTTCAGAATACAAAGCTGAACGTAACATGCCTGTCGAGGACACCCAGAGAGAATATGAAATAATCAGTGAAGTCTCAGAACTCAGTGGTGAGTTCTCAGCTTACACTACTGCCCTTTTTAGAACTATTTTTGAACTTTCAAAGGATTATCAAGAGACTTGGATTAAAGCCTATAACGAAGACGAAAAGCGCAAAGTAGTTCAGATGCCAGGTGTATATGGACTTCTCGGACAGAGCCTCGCGCACAGCTACTCAGAGCAGATTCATAAAGAACTCGGCCTTCGTGGCAAAGTTGCATATGACTACAAACTCCTCGAAGTTGCGCCTGAGAATCTTGAAGATTTCCTCTCACGTTCTGACATCCAGGGTCTCAATGTAACAATCCCTTACAAGAAGGCTGTTCTTGCCTTCTGTCAGGAGCTTTCCGATGACGTACTCCGTATTGGCGCTGCTAATACTATCGTTATGAAGAAAGGTAAGCTCTGCGCTTACAACACAGACATCGCTGGTTTCAAATATATGATTGAAAAATCAAACATTAATGTCTCTGGCAAGAAATGTGTAATCCTTGGCGCTGGTGGCGCATCTAAAGCTGCGCGCTGTGGCCTCGAGGACTTAGGCGCTCGTGAGATAATAATCGTCACTCGCGAAGGTTACGACGCTCTTGGTCTCCACGCTGATGCAGACATTATCGTTAACACAACACCAGTTGGCATGTATCCTGAAAATGGAGAGAAGCTCATCTCTCTTAAGAGTTTCCCAAGATGCTCAGGTGTTATTGATGTAATCTACAACCCTCTTCGAACAGCTCTTCTCCTCGAAGCTGAGCAACTTGGAATTCCTTATGTTGGTGGCCTTTCAATGCTTGTTGCTCAGGCAAGAGAGAGTTACAATCTCTTCTTTGACCGCAACATGATCAACGCTACTGTTGAGGATATCACATCAATGCTCTACAAGCAGAATCAGAACATCATCTTAACTGGTATGCCAGGCTGTGGTAAGACAACTATCGCACAGGCAATCGGTGAAAAGACCGGCCGCGAAGTTATCGATATTGATAAGGTTATCGAATTTGAGCAAAAGAAGAGCGTTGCTGAAATAATCAGTAAGTATGGTGAAGAAACTTTCCGCAACCTTGAGCATCAGGCTATCGTAGAAAACTGTAAGCTCAGCAATAAGGTTATCGCGCTCGGTGGTGGTGCTATTCTCGACCGTGAGAACTACCCTGCTCTCCACCAAAACGGTAAAATCTTCTTTATTCGCCGTGATATCACTCTTCTTCCTACAGATGACAGGCCTCTTTCAAAGAGCCCTGAAACTCTTATGGAGATGCAAAAAATCCGTCTTCCTCTCTACCAGGATGCTGCCGATGTTGAAATTGAAAACAACGGTACAATAGAGGAAGCTGTTGAGAAAATTCTTAAAGTACTTTAATTATTGGGGGAATATAAAATGATAGGTGTATGGAGTTACACTGTAATTCTTACCTATGTTGGACTCGCTTCTGCCGTAGTCGGAATGTCTTGGTCAGCACTATTTATGGCAGGAGAAGTCAGCTCGCTTTTAGTTCCAATCTGTTGTCTTCTCTTCTCAGGTTTCTGTGATATGTTCGATGGACGTATTGCAAGATCAAAGAAAAATAGAACTGAGCATGAGAAGAACTTCGGCATTGAGATTGACTCTCTTTGTGACGATGTATGCTTTGGTGTACAACCAGCAATGATTGTTTTTGCACTCTCACCAAACAAATACTTCGGTGTAGTTGCAGCAACTTGTCTCGTCCTTGCGGGTATAGTTAGACTCGCACACTTCAACGTTGTTGAGATGGAACGTCGCGCAGATCCCGACAATGATGATCACAGTTATAGAGGTCTTCCAATTACAACCTCCGCAATCATCATTCCTTTCTTCTATATTCTCTACACAGTTATTGGAGAATCATTTGCAGCCGCATTCCCTATCGTTGCAATAATAACAGCAATCCTTGATATAACGCCTTTCAAACTAAAAAAACCTGGCACTGCTGTTGTTTATATCTTCACTGTTTTAGGAATTACAACTACAGTTGCCCTAATCATATTGTCAAAAAAATGACAATAAAATATCCTAAATCTATTGAAAAAACAATTTAGATTATTTAAAATATTACTATCTTAATAAGGAGGTATGTTTCATGGCTTACAAAATTACTGACGCTTGTGTAGCTTGTGGTTCATGCAAAGATGGTTGCCCAGTAGGCGCTATCGCAGAAGGCGACATTTATACAATCGACGCTGCTACATGCATCGACTGTGGTTCATGCGCTGACACTTGCCCAACAGGAGCAATCGAGCAGGCATAATCGCACTTTAAAATGACGAGAAGGACTTGGAAGCAATTCCAAGTCTTTTTTGTTATATAAAAATATGATATAATTCCAGGCATGAATGAATTTATTGAGACATTGGGAAAAGACATTAAAGTAATCTGCTCCAAGGACCACGGATTTGGAACGGATGCTATTTTACTTGCAAATTTTGCAAATCCAAAATCAAGTGACAAATGTATAGACCTCGGCACAGGCTGTGGAATAATTCCGTTCATCTGGCTTCGCGACGGAGTTAAAGATATCACAGGTGTAGACATCCAGGAGAAGGCTATTGATCAGTTTAACAGATCAAACGAACTTAACGGCAGTAACGTTACCGCTATCCTTGGAGACCTTAAAAATCTTAATCTCCCAAAGGGCTCATACAATGTCGTCACTATGAACCCACCTTATAAGCCAGCAGGCACCGGTATCCTCTCTGAGGCCACACCTGAACAGATTGCAAGGCATGAGATTGCCTGCACTGTAAAGGACGTCTGTAAGGCTGCAGAAGAGCTTTTAAACTTCGGTGGTAAATTCTGCATGTGCAACCGACCGGAGCGCCTATCCGACGTCATGTGCGAAATGAGAGCACATAATATCGAACCAAAGACTTTGAGGTTCGTTCAAAAGCAACCAAATACTGCACCATGGCTCTTTTTAATAGAGGGCAAGAAAGGCTCTAAACCATTCCTTCAAGTCCTCCCTCCTCTTATCATCCAAGATGAGAATGGTAAGGACTCAGAGGAACTTATAAGTATCATTGGACAGTACAGAGACTAAGGAGAATAAAATGGCTGGTACACTTTACGTTATGGGAACACCAATAGGTAATCTCTCTGACTTTTCCCCAAGGGCGATTGAGACTCTAAAAAGCTGTGACTTCATCGCTGCCGAGGACACAAGAGTTACCTTAAAGCTCCTTAATCACTTTGACATAAAAAAACAACTCGTCTCCTATTACGAGCATAACAAATATGATCGTGAAGACGAGATACTAAACAGAATTATCAGTGGTGAAAACTGTGTGCTTGTATCTGATGCCGGCATGCCAGCAATATCTGACCCTGGCATGGAACTTGTAAAAGCTTGCCATGCGCATGGCATTACAGTACAATCAGTACCTGGCCCTACTGCTTTTGCGACAGCACTAGCAATATCAGGTATGGACAATGGGCGTTTCACTTTCGAAGGATTCCTCAGCGTAAATAAAAAGTCAAGGCGTGAACACCTTGACGAGATTCGCTGTGAACGCCGCACAATGATTTTTTATGAAGCACCACACAAACTCTCTGCAACGCTCCGTGACCTCTATGAGGTGCTAGGAGACCGCGAAATAGCGATTGTACGTGAACTCACTAAAATTCACGAGGAAGTTATCAAAACCACCTTATCAAGCGCCGTAGATGCCTATCCAGACAACAACCTTAAAGGTGAAATTGTCCTCATCATTGCCGGCGCGAAGGAGGACAAAACCGAAGAGGTTACTTTAGAGAGCGCTATCGCACTCGCGCAAGACTTTGTTTCCAAAGGCATGAGTGTAAACGATGCTGCAAAAACTGTAGCAAAACAGACAGGCCTCAAAAAAGGCGACATTTACAAGGCACTTCAATAAGACAAAAATTAAAGGATCCACTTTTTCAAGTGGATCCTTATTGTTTTATTCCTCTACTTGACGCTTAAGAGTAAAGTCCCTATCCGCAACAACTGTGATGTCGTAATCTGGATAAATCTCTAAAAGCTTCTTTTTAAGTTTTTGTGACTTCTCAAGAGTAGTCTTTACACTAAAGTCCATTACTGCGTCAAAGCTCATATTCTTCTTGGTTGTATCTACATAAAATGCATGAATCTGGAGAATATCAGGATCTTCCATGAGCACTTTTGTAACCGTCTCTCTCATAGTTTTAACATCTTCATCACTAACGTTAATACTATAAAAACCAAAGTAGAAGAATACTCCATACTTGTTAAAGAGTTCAACATTCAAAGGATGGATAATCTCGTATGCATCTCGAATAGAAATACTCTCATCAAGTTCAACATTGACGTTACCTATGTAAACATTCGGTCCATAGTTATGAAGAATAAGGTCATATGCACCAACTATGCCATCATAATGACGGATTTCTTCCATTATTTCCTCTGCAAGCTCTTCATAAGGGCGTTTTCCGAGAAGTTCTCCCACTACGCCTAGCATGATTTCAAATCCTGCCTTTAGTACAAAGGTAGAAACTATTGCACCAATAAAACCATCAATTACGATATCTGTAAAAATTGAAATAAGTGCACCTATTAAAGTTACACTTGTAATAATAGCATCTGAAAGTGCATCCGCACCAGATGCTTCAAGATTTGGGGAATTAAGTTTCTTTCCTCGGCTCTTGGTATAAAAACCAAGAGCAATCTTTGCAAGTATTGCGACAACAAGTAAAACGATGGAAACCCAAGTGTAAGATGTAGGCTCTGGACTGATAATCTTCTTAACAGAGCTGATTAAAAACTCGCCACCTGCAAACAAAACAAGAGCAGCAATAATCATACTTGTAAAGTATTCAACACGGCCAAAGCCAAATGGGTGTTTCCTTGTGGCGCCTCTACCTACAATTACCATTGTAATGATTGTTACAAGTGATGAAACTGAATCGGTAAAGTTGTTTACGGCATCAGAAATAATAGCAATTGAGTTGGAAGCAAGACCAACAAATACCTTTATGCCACCAAGTATAAGGTTAACAACAATACCTACCACGCTAGTAATTACAACTTTTATTATTCTGTTGTAACTTACCTTGCCATCACCGGTAGAATCTTCCATTTTTATTTTCTGTTTTTCATCAAGAGTGAGTTTTTCTGACATTTGCATACCTCCTCTTATACGTTAAACCTAAAGAGTACTACGTCACCATCTTGCATGACGTACTCCTTTCCCTCTGAACGAATAAGGCCCTTATCTCTTGCAGCTGCGAGTGAGCCACAGTCGAGAAGTGTCTGATAGTTGATTACCTCTGCCCTGATAAATCCACGCTCAATATCTGAGTGAATCTTACCAGCAGCCTTAGGTGCCTTTGTGCCCTTCTTGATTGTCCAAGCACGAACCTCAGGTTCACCAGCAGTTAAGAATGACATGAGACCGAGGAGGTCATATGAGCGCTGAATAAGAAGATCAAGTCCACCCTGCTCAATTCCAAGGTCGGCGAGGAACATCTCCTTCTCCTCTTTAGAGAGTTCGGCAATCTCTGCCTCCATCTCAGCGCAAATAGGAAGTGTCTGTGAACCCTCAGCGTCAGCAATAGCCTTTACTGCCTGATAGCGAGCATTGCTCTCAATACCACCGAGGAAGTCCTCCTCGCCCATATTACAAGCATATATTACAGGCTTATTTGTAAGGAGGTTGAAATCAACTAGTTCAATCTCCTCAGGAGCTTCTACCGTACGAGCACATTTACCATTCTCCAAAGCTTCCTTGTACTTATTTAAAAGTTCGAGTTCCTTTGCGAGGGACTTATCACCCTTCATAGCTTTCTCAGTCTTCTGAATTCTCTTCTCAAGAATTTCCATATCTGAGAGGATGAGTTCAAGGTTGATTGTTTCAATATCACGTGCTGGGTCAATAGAGCCCTCAACGTGAACAATATCATCGTTCTCAAAGCAGCGTACAACGTGGATAATGGCATCTACTTCTCTAATATGTGAGAGGAACTTGTTACCAAGGCCCTCACCTTGTGATGCACCCTTTACGAGACCTGCAATATCAACAAACTCAACACTTGCAGGTACAACTGACTTTGGATGATAGAGCTCTACGAGCTTATCAAGGCGCTCGTCTGGCACTGCAACTACACCTACATTCGGTTCTATAGTACAGAACGGGTAGTTGGCTGACTGCGCGCCAGCATTTGTTATAGCATTAAAAAGTGTACTTTTACCAACGTTTGGTAAACCTACTATACCAAGTTTCATTTAAAAACACCTTCAAATTTATTTCTGGTCGGAGTGAGGAGAGTCGAACTCCTGGCCTCTTGCTCCCGAAGCAAGCGCGCTACCATCTGCGCTACACCCCGCTGTAGTAAAGGAGCTTCGCAAGGAAGCCCCTTTCTTTTAAATTATACTTCTACCAAAACAAGTCCTACTAACGTACCAATTAAGATAAAGAAAGCAGGAAGTTTTGAACGCCACATAAGAATGGCTTCTGGAATAAGCTCACCGAATACGACATAGAGCATTGCACCAGATGCAAATGCAAGTGAGAGTGCAAGCCAAATTGGACTGATGAGACCGAGTGAATAGCCTATTACAGCACCTATTACTGTTGGTGCTCCCGAGAGCCCTGTTAAAAGAACAGCTTTTGTCTTACTCATTCCGCCAGTGATAAGTGGAACTGATACAGCCATACCCTCTGGAATATTATGAAGGCCAATTACAACAGCGAGAATAAGACCACTTCCTGCAAATACAGTCTCAGACTGACCTGCATATGAGGCACCAATTACCATACCCTCCGGAAGATTATGAAGAGCTATGGCGCAAGCCATTACTACGCCGGCAATAAAGAGTTCATAGAACTTGCCTGTCTGTCTATTCTCCTTATGCTCCTTATAGTGATCGGAGTGGATAAGTTCATCGAGGTCATCTGCTGTCTTTGGGTGAGATTCATCGATGTGCTCAATCTCATGGTTTGTTGTTTTATCAATGAGGTAATTTAAGAGATAAATCACGCCATATCCAAGCAAGACACCGATAATAATAAACCAAAATGAAATAGGCTTATCAGCACCCTCCGGCATTATGGACTCAGGTATCAAGTCAAAGCAAACAACAGCCATCATAACTCCGGCAGCGAAGCTTAAAAGAAGACTTACCACCTTTTTTGAATCACGGCGAAGGATAGCGCCAACAAAACCACCGAGACCAGTACCACCGATACCCGATATAGCTGTGATTATTACTATCCACCAAATAATACCCATATGCCCCCCTATTTCTGCCAAGTTGCAGGTTCAATACCAAATGTGTATTTCTTTGAGTAATCAGCACCTGCGCAGAGATCAAATGTCAAATCATCGATATTATAAACAACGCTCCAAAGACTTGTTACACGGTGCTTCAAAAGATGATGCCTATACTCAAGCTTTACGTGCTCAAGAAGAGACATAGCCTCATCCTCTGTCATAATACCTTTCTTTGGCTCAATGTTATCACGGATTTGGAAGTAACGGCTGTAACCGAAGTTTCCTTTTCTATCTCCCTCCGGAGCTGCAACAAGGAAGTTTGTAAGGTACTGATAATCCTTACCCTCCTCAGGTCTCGTAATCACCATCTTATTATCGACATATTCAATGATGACGTTGCCGCCCTCTCTGTCGATAATGTGGTAGTGATAATTACAACCTACTGCATCATGCATATCATACTCATCAAGGAGTTTGATAGCCTCTTCGGCGGTTGCACACTTGTCGAGAATCGCACGAATTGCAAGAGTAGTTGTAATTTTTAGACGACTTGTTGACTGCTTAGTTGGTGTACCCTTCTGTTCGAGGACTGAAATGCAAAGTCCCTTCTCATTAATACCGTCCATTACTGTGTAAGGCGCCATAAGGGTCCAAAAACGGTCTTTATAATCCTTAGGTGTACGTTTGAAGCCATATGTCATAAAGAGCATATCAGCGACACCAACGGACTTGTAGCCGTTCTCAGGGTTACACCAAACTATCATACAAGGAGAATCCTTATAATCAAAGTTCCTTGCAAGAATTCGTTTGCCGTCAGGGGTCTTAGCATTAAAACATGAACAAGCAAATCTACCAGGAACCATCATAAGCGGAAAACCACCTGTAATTTTCATGCTTGCCTTGTAGAGCAATTCAGCTGTGTTGCTCACACCAGTTTCAAGCATATAGTCGAGGAAGTATGGGTTCTTATAGTTGAGCATGTATACTCTGCTCTCATCCTCAAGTTTGCACTCAGCAACTTGAAGAGATTCCATCGTCTTATTCAGTTTTTTTCTGCTAAATTCTTCCATTGTTTTTCCTTATTTCTTTGCAATAACTTCTTTTGCAGCTGCTGCAATATGGTCAGCATCAAGACCGTAGATCTTGAGCATCTCAACAGCTGGACCTGAACCACCGAATGTGTCCATAACGCCAACTCTCTTTATTGGTGTTGGGCAGTTCTCTGAAAGTACTTCAGCTACTGCTCCACCAAGACCACCGATTACACTATGTTCCTCAGCTGTAACGATACATCCACATTCTTTTGCAGCTTTGATAACAATTTCTTCATCAAGAGGCTTGATTGTATGAATATTGATAACGCGAGCATTGATGCCTTCAGCTTTGAGTGCTTCTGCAGCAATAAGTGCCTCATTTACCATAAGACCTGTTGCGATAATAGCTACATCGTTACCAGAAGTAAGTTCTTTACCCTTACCCCATTCAAACTTATAAGATGCCTCATCAAAAATCTGAGGAACTGCAAGACGACCAAATCGCATATAAACTGGGCCAACATAGTCAGCAGCAGCAAGTACAGCAGCCTTAGCTTCTACAGCATCAGCAGGATTGATGATTGTCATGCCTGGGATAGTTCTCATGAGAGCGATATCCTCATTGCACTGGTGAGAAGCACCATCTTCACCAACAGAGATACCAGCATGAGTTGCACAAATCTTAACATTGAGATGTGGATAGCCGATTGAGTTTCTGATCTGCTCGAAAGCACGACCTGCTGCAAACATTGCAAATGAGCTTGCAAATACTGTGATACCTGAGAGTGAGAGACCAGCAGCAACGCCAATCAAGTTACCCTCTGCAATACCAGCATTGTAGAATCTATTAGGATATGCCTTCTTGAAAACGCCTGTCTTAGTGGCGCCTGCAAGGTCAGTATCCATAACGATAACGTTAGGGTTCTTTTCACCGAGTGCAAGGAGACCGTCGCCGTAGCCGTCTCTAGTAGCTTTCTTAATTACGTCTGCCATATTAGAGCGCCTCCTTAAGTTCTGCCATAGCCTGGTTGTACTGGTCAAAATCAGGAGCCTTACCATGCCAGCCTACTTGATTTTCCATAAATGAAACGCCCTTACCCTTTACTGTCTTAGCAATAATGGCAGTAGGAGCGCCCTTGAAAGCCTCAGCCTTTGTGAAAGCATCATCAATCTGGTCAAAGTCATGACCATCAATATTGATTACGTTGAAGCCGAAAGCCTTAAATTTCTCATCGATTGGGTATGGTGAGTTAACCTCTTCGATTGTTCCGTCAATCTGAAGGTTGTTGTTATCAACAACTACTAAGAGGTTGTCGAGCTTCTTTGCTCCTGCGAACATAGCTGCTTCCCAAACCTGTCCCTCTTCAATCTCACCGTCGCCAAGGATAGTGTAAACTCTGTAATCCTTCTTGTTGATCTTAGCACCGAGTGCCATACCAACTGCAACAGAGATACCCTGGCCAAGAGAACCTGTGCTCATGTCAACACCAGGAGTCATGTGCATAGATGGGTGACCCTGAAGGCGTGAGCCTGGTTTTCTAAGAGTTTTAATCTCGTCCTCTGAGAAGAATCCACGAAGAGCGAGTGCACCGTAAAGAGCTGGTGCTGTATGACCCTTGGAAAGAACGAAACGATCTCTATCTTCCCACTGTGGGTTCTTTGGATCAACATTCAGCTTGTACATATAGAGATATGTCATAAGATCTGAAACAGAGAGTGATCCGCCTGGATGGCCTGATTTCGCATTGAATGTTCCTTCGATAACACTCATACGAACTTTAACGGCATCTTTTTGAAGTTTTGCCTTAAGTTCTGCATTCATTAGTTATCCCTCAATTTCTTTAAAAAATTTTCGAAATACTCTGGCAGAGGCGCCTCAAATTCGAGGTATTCCCCTGTTCTCGGATGTATAAATCCAATAAGTCCAGCGTGCAGGCACTGGCCTAGTAATTCCTTAGGTGTGTTCTTCGGTCCATATACGGTGTCGCCCGCAACCGGGTGGCCCTTATAAGCCATATGGACACGAATCTGATGAGTGCGTCCTGTCTCAAGTTTGCACTCAACAAAAGTGTAACTGCCGAAACGCTCTAAAACAGTGAAATGTGTAACTGCGTTTCTGGAGTTCTTGTCCGTGACAGCCATTTTCTTTCTGTCTTTAGGACTACGACCGAGAGGTGCATCTATAGTGCCCTCGTCGTCCTTAATATTTCCATGAACAACTGCCTTATATTTACGAGTAAAGGAGTGTTCCTTAATTTGCTCTGCAAGATTTAGATGCGCAAAATCATTTTTTGCAACAATAAGAAGTCCACTTGTATCCTTGTCAATACGATGAACGATTCCAGGGCGAATCACTCCGTTAATACCGGAGAGAGAATCACCGCAGTGAAACATTAGAGCGTTAACTAAAGTCCCATCTAGGTTTCCTGGTGCTGGGTGAACGACCATACCCTTTGGCTTGTTTACAACAAGAAGGTCGTCGTCCTCATAAACTATATCAAGTGGAATGTCCTGTGGTTCAGCATTTAGAAGAACCGGTACAGGAATGGTTACCTTAACTATGTCGCCAGATTTTGCTTTGTAGTTTTTAACCACTGGTGCATCATTTACGAGTACATTTCCGTCAGAAATAAGTTTCTGCACAGCGGAACGTGTGAGTGAATCAATAGTGAGAGCAATTACGGTGTCAATACGTTCACCGATTTGATCGTCCTCAACTATAATTGTTCGAATATCACTACTCAACTTTCTCACCCTGTTCCTTGTCCTTTACAAAAAGTACGGAAACCACTAACAAAACTGCACCAACGGTGACAAGAATGTCAGCGAAGTTAAAAACTGCATATTCCATAAACAGGTACTCAATAAAGTCGACAACAAAGCCACGGAAGATTCTATCAATGAGGTTTCCGAGACCTCCTGATATTACTAGTACGATTGATACGTACTGCAATTTGTTGTCGGCCTTGCCCAAAAATAAATACAGGAGTCCGATGAGAATCATGACCCCTGTAATTATTGATAGTAGCCATGTTTTTTCGCTTAAAATGCTAAATGCGGCTCCTGTATTTTCGACATAACGGAACTGGATAATGCCATCAATAAAAGGAACAGCAGCAACTGGCTTAACGTTGGCAATGACGAGAACCTTTATAAGTTGATCAAGTCCTACCAACAAGGCAACCATAACGAGTGTTATGGTAATTGTCATATTAGCCCTTTCTTAAAAGAGAGAGAGGTCTTTGTCGTCCTCAGTTTCTTCTTCGTCGTCCTCGTCCTCTGCTTCTTCCTCTTCGTCTTCCTCTTCCTCAGCATCTTCTTCATCTTCTGCTTCGTCGTCATCAGCGAAAAGGTCCTCGCCAGAATCGATGTCTTCGAATTCTTCTGGTTCTTCCTCTGTCTCTTCTTCGTCTAAGTATTCCTCAACTTTAGCATCCTCGTCAGCGAGTTCTACTTCAACTTCTACTTCCTCATCATCAGTTTCGAGTTCGATGATGTTTTCTTTAGTTTCTTCCTTCTTCTTCTCATGAGCAGCTTTGATCTCCTCAGCGAAGTCAGGTGTGAACTCAAGCATGCTAATCTGCTTCTGATAAGAATCAATGAGGTCAGCGCGTACCTTAGCAGACTCTTCCTTAACGTGAAGGAGATGAGCCTCTTCTTTTTCAGCTTCCTCTTTGATTGAGTTTACTTGGTCATCATAAAGTTCCTGTGCCTTGGCAAGGAGCTTTGTAGCATTAGCCTGTGCTACACGAAGAATTTCGTCTGCCTGTGACTCTGCGTCCTTAATGATCTCGTCAGCCTTAACTCTGCTCTCTTCAACAACAGACTTAACACTAGCTTCAGCGTCAGCAACGATTGATTCCTTCATACGCTCAGCTGTGAGGAGTGCGTTTCTAATGTTATCCTCGTCAGCTTTGTAAGACTGGAGCTTATCAGCAAGAAGGTTCAATTTCTTAACGAGTTCACCGTTCTCATGGAACATCTGGTCATATGACTCATATACTTCGTCAACGAATGCGTCTACGTCTGCAGCTTTATAAGCATTTCTACCTGCAAGCTGGAAATCGTACGCTTTTATCTGCTTAGGTGTAAGCAAAATAATCACTCCTAAAAACTTATTCCTTTGTTATGACTGGAAAAACATACCGCTGTTCTCAAGTTCCTCAAGCAAATCACCAGAGATACTTACATTGTAAGGTGTGATGATAAATGTGCTGTTAGCAACGCGCTTGAGCTGTCCACCGTTGGCATAAGCAACGCCTGAGAGGAAGTCGATAAGTCTGCGAGCTACGTCGCGGTTAGCTGACTCAAGGTTAAGTACTACTGTTCTCTTCTCGTTGAGATGATCAGCGATAGCAGAAGCATCATCGAAACGCTCTGGTTTAGCAAGTACTACCTGAAGCATAGCTTTCTGTGGCATAGAAACAACATTTGAGTTATTCTTGCGTGGAGCTGGAGCCTGATAATCCTCAGCGTAAGCAGGAGCTCTTGAAGGTACGTATTCTTCCTCTTCGTAGCCCTCATAGCCTTCCATGTCTTCGCCGTATTCATCTTCTGGCTCGAAACCTGTGATCTTTTTGATGTTGTCAATAAAGCTTCCCATAATAGTTCCTCCGCTTTTAATATATTCGTGCTCCAAAAAGACTGGAGCCTACCCTTACGAGATTAGCGCCTTCGAGAATCGCATCTGCGTAATCTGAAGACATTCCCATAGAGAGAATATGCATATTAATATTATCTATTTTTTTACTACTTATGTCAATAAATAGTTTATACATTGTAGCAAAAAATTCACGTACTTCCGTGCTTGAATCGCATATTGGTGGAATAGCCATCAAGCCCTCTACCTTCACACCTGGAAGTTCAGCAATTTCGTGGCAAGTTTCAAGCAGTAAGTTCTTTTCCAAACCACTCTTTGATTCCTCATCACCGATGTTGATTTCAACAAGTACATCTGTGGTAATACCCTTTGCTTCAGAGCACTTCGAAATCTCCTTTGCGACCTTTACGCTGTCAACAGATTGGATGGTTGAAACCTCGCCGACAATCTGCTTTACCTTGTTTGTCTGAAGATGTCCAATCAAGTGAACATCAACACCTTCAAGGTTCAGCTCAGGTTTCTTTCCCATGAGCTCCTGTACTCTGTTTTCGCCTATCAAGTCGATACCGAGTGAGAGAGCATGATTGATGAAGTATGGCTCAACAGTCTTCGTTACTGCCATAAACTTCGTTGCACCCTCTGGCACGCCACGTGTCTGCTCGGCTCTAGCAATATTCTCAAGAATCTGCTTATAGTTCTCCTCAATATCGTGGCAACGCTGAACTCTGTATTGTTCCAAATCATTTAACGACTTTTCCATCATAAAGCTCCTTACCTTCCGTGATGATGTTGTCATAGAGAGTTACATATCCAGATGCGCCCTCATCAGCATGGCTGAGAACAAAATCATCAGTCGAATAAACTATATTGACCTTCTTAAACTTCGCAATATTACCACTGAGAACATATACGCCCTTATTACCATCCTCATCCACACGAAGTGCATCTGTTGGTATCTTAAGGCCCGTATGAGATGCAATTACAAGTTCAGCGCTCTCCTGTCTAAGCAATGCAATATCTGAATTCATGAGATTGCACGCAAGAACGAGTGCAGCTTCGCCAGTTTCTCTATTCTCATTAATTGCGGCAACAGTTGCCTTAACAGAACTCACAGCTGAGAAAGGAAGATTTACTGTGATAGTCTTTCCCACACCGAGTCCTGGAATATTTTTCATCTCTACAACACAGAGAAAATACCAAGTGAAATCTGTTACAACCTTACCAATTGAGCCCTCAGGAACGGCTACAGGCTTAGCATCGAGAGCAGCTCTAATATCATCAACAGAGATTTTCTTTACATTCTCAAAATCAACAACAGTCTCAAATCCATCCGTGCCGTTTATATAGTAGCCAGAGGCCGTTGAAATAACGTTTCTGTGTCTTGTACTCTTTGTTGAAAGAGACTCGTATTGAGCCTTATAGCTCGCAAGCCTTGACTCAAAATCGAAGTTACTACCTGTTGCGATCTGTTTTGTTACAACCTGATTTCTAAAATCATTTACCTCTAAATCAAGAAGGGCAAAGTTGCGCTTATCAATCATATTGACAAGAGTGATTGCCTCCTCATCAATATATCTATCGAGGTCTGCAACATTGAAGATATAGTTGTCATCCTGCTTTGCAAGTTTCTCGTAACGGTCAATCTGTTCCTCAAGAGAACGAAGCTTAGTAAAGTTATCAGCAGCATCAGGATCCTTAAAAACATGTGCTACTTCCTGGTCTTTTGCTACTCGCGAGCCGTCCTCAACAGCCGGGATAATTGATCCCTCTTTTGTATTTATGATATAGGATTCATCACGCGCAACAAAGACATTGGTGTCGATAGTATCCTCAATCGTGTACTCATATGCAAGTTCAGTTCCAACAGGGTCATAAATGATCATGTAAGCCTGATAGATGATGTAGACGATGAGAAGTGCTGAAGCAGCAATGATAAAGACTTTTTGAGCATTCTTTTTCTGTGTCTCGTTCACTATGATTCCTCCTTTTCAATTATTTTTATCGCCTCATTTATGAGGTCCTCCCGGCTCAATTCGTCGATATAGAGCCAGTGTACTTTTTCATTTCTCCTAAACCAGGTGAGCTGACGTTTGGCATAGCGTCGTGTCTCCTGTTTTAAGTGGTCGACGCAGACGTCGAGAGGCTGCTCGCCACGTATGTACGGCGCGAGTTCCTTTAGGCCGATGGCCTGTCGCGCCGTCGTACCAGGAGCCTCATCGACAAAGGCTTTTGCCTCATCGAGGAGACCACTTTCAAGCATCAGGTCAACGCGCTTATTTATACGGTCATAAAGGCACTGTCTATCACGCGCGTTAAGACCAATAAATACCGGTGCATAACGGCTTGGGACGTCCCTTGAATGTTCAACTTGATATGAGATAGTTCGTCCAGTTGTGTAATACACTTCAAGAGCTCGAAGGACGCGACCAGTGTTATTAGGGTGAAGTTTTTCCGCTGTCACAGGATCAATTGCCGTTAGCTTACCAAACATAAAGCTTGGGCCCTTTTCCTCGAGTTCCTTTTGAAGTTCCTTTCTAATCTTCTGGTTTTTTTCATCAGTTTCTGGGTTGAGAAATTCAATGTTTTCAAGTAGAGAATCAAGATATAAACCTGTTCCTCCAACAAGAATTACACGTTTCCCCCTTGCTACTATGTCGTCAATTATCTTCGTAGCATCATCTTTGTAACGCGCAACACTGTAGACCTCGTTCCTTAAAACGCAGTCTATCATGTGATGAGGTATTCCCTGCATCTCCTGTTCAGTTGGTTTAGCAGTTGCTACATCCATGCCCTTGTAAAGTTGCATTGAATCAAAGGATACAACCTCTGCATCAAAATGCTTTGCAAGTTCAACAGCAAGGCCTGTTTTGCCTGAGGCAGTAGGTCCGAGAACCGCAATAACAGGAATCTTTTTCATTACTTATCCTTCTTCTGAAGTTTTCTCTTGTTTCCCTTTTCGTCAACAATATAGGTGTTGTCGAGCTCGCCGACGAGACTTCTCTTATAGGACTCGATATACTCGCGTCGAAGTTCTGCTTGCTCAGCAAGTTCTTCAGCAGTCAGTGGTCCATTTTGAGACTTATGATAGAGTTCGTTTATGCGATCAAGCTTTGCCTGTTCCAATTTCTTTCGCCCTTTCAATTAGTTTTGAGTGCTCATTAGGAATAGTTTCTTCAATAACTTCCATAAGGAGCTCATTAAGTATCTCGCCAACCTTTGGACCGGTATAGCCAAGAGAGATAATATCATTACCAGTTATGTCGAGTCCTTTGAGTGAGAAACAATCTCCCTCTGCAAGTACCTCGGCCATAAGTTTTTGAACCTCGACTATCTCAGGATAAAAATCACCCGTCTCCATATTGTGAGCAGCATTATCGCCCACTTTTACGAGCATGAGTTTTTCTAAAATCTCTGGCCCAAATTTGTTGAGTCTACGTTTAATGTATTTCTTTTCAGGTTGAACTGGATAATCATGATAGCGCACCAGTGTCAAAACAGTCTCATAGAAATCAGTAGGTAATCTAAGCCTTGAGAGAACCGTTTTTGAGAGTTCATAGCTCACTTCAGCGTGCTTGTATGTGTGACCCGTTCCGTTTTCGTCAACTGTGAAAACGTGAGGCTTTCCAATGTCATGAAGCAGAAGTGCTAGACGTACATCAGGAAGTGGTTTTGAAGCACCTACAGAATATGCAATGTGGTTATAGATATCATAAACATGATGGATGTTTTGGTGATCAAAATCAAAACAAGGTTCAAGTTCAGGGATAATCACAGCAAAGACATCTCTATATTCAATGAGAATATCAGTTACACGTGGACCTTTACCACATAGAAGTTTTAAAAGCTCCTCTGTTATACGCTCTGCAGCAATATTTTTTAGAAGGTCTTTATTTCTTCTAATACTCTTTGCAGTTCTTGCCTCAATATCAAAATCAAGAGTCGCTGAAAAACGTAGTGCCCTCATAATACGGAGTGCATCCTCAGCAAAGCGCTCGTCAGGCTCGCCGACGCAGCAGATGCGCTTTGCCTCTAAATCTGCGACGCCGCCAAACTCATCTATGAGTCTACCATCCGCGTCGCAAGCAAGCGCATTTATTGTAAAGTCGCGGCGAGCGAGATCCAAAGCCAAGTTCCTTGTGAACGTTACGTTCTCAGGATGTCTATTATCCTTGTACTCACCATCAACTCTATAAGTCGTTATTTCAAGCAAATTGTCATCGATTAAAACGGCAACTGTACCGTGCTTGATACCAGTCTCAATAACTCTGTAGTCCTTAAAGACTTTTAAGGTATCTTCCGGTAAAGCAGAAGTTGTAATATCCCAATCATTAGGTATTTCACCGAGAAGTGAATCGCGGACACAACCACCAACTACATATGCCTCAAAACCCGCGGATTTAAGCAGGTTCAGTGCGAGATTTGCGTAGTATGGTTTACGGATATCCATTAATTCACCTCTACTTCAAAAGGTCCTTATACTCATCAAAAGTGATGAGTATATTTATTATTTTCAAGAGACTTGAAGTGGAGAGTCTCTTTGGAAGTTCGAGTTTTAAAAGTAGTTCTTCCCTCTTTTTCTTTGAGTCTTCGCCTCCCATAAGGCCATCCTCATAGAAATCGAGCCTTGTTATCTGTCTACCAACCTGTGGCTTAGGATCATCTAAGACACCAGCTTTTTTAAACGCTTCTTTCAAAACTTCAACTGGCATTCCCTCAACACCGAGGGTACCCTCTGCGCTAGGTTTTTCCTTGCGTTTCTCCTTACCATAAATGTCCGGGATGTAGACATTTGTGATGTACTCCTGTGGAATTCGAGAGCCTAGGAAGTTTCGAATCATAAAGCCAGCAGAATCAGAATCCGTGAGAATGATTAGTCCTCGCCTCTTAGCAAGTGTCATCAAGAGTTTCTGTTTCTCTTTATCTTTAAAGATTTGAAAACCGTCTGTAGTAATTATTGTAGCATCGAGTATGCCATCAAGTTTTATAGCATCATACTTGCCCTCAACGACCACTACCTTATCTGTATGAATCATGAGGCTTTCCTCGCCTTTGCAAGTTCAATAAGAAGTTTTTCAAAAACAATTTGGTTATCATCAAAGCTTGTTTTAAGTTTAAAGTCTGCCTTGCCGAGAATCTCGAGCGAACGCTCAAGATTCTTTAGAGAGTATTTCTTTGCCCGATTAGCTGCATTGCGAAGTTTAAAGTCACTCTTATAGGCAACAGGATAAGCTGCTTTGAGGTCATTCATGCTGTGGCCAGTCTCCTGACAGAGCTTAACTCGGTACATGTCGACAAAAGTCGAGACAAGAGCGCCAAGAATCATTGTAGGCTCAGTCTTCTGTTCGAAGAGTACTTTGATGTCACGAAGAGCAGCATCGAAATTATTCACAAGAAGAGAGTCAATCATCTGGAAAGCAGTAGCCTCAACAGATTTGATGCACACTGCATCAATATCGCTCTCTTTAATTTCAGTTTTAGTAAACGCGCAAACCTTCAAAACCTCGTTTTGAATATTTGCGATATCATCTCCAACACAGTTTATCAAGTAAGTTGCAGTGCTCTGATCAATTATGCGCTCATGCTTTTTACACTCTGAGAGAACAAATTGAACAAGTTCCCCCTGATCACGTTTATTGAGTTCACAGACTGCACCATTCTTCTCGATAAGGGAAATCATCTCTTTTGCGAGCTTTGTCTTTGTAGAAAAGCCCTTTGTGTCCTGCCAAAGAATAAGGACACACGTGTCTGGAAGGTCTGAAAGAAGTGCTATAAATTTTTCGCGATCAGCTTCATTACAATTATCGAAATCATAATCATGAACAAAGACACAGGTTCGCTCACACATTGCTGGGAGTGCCTCAACACATACCGCAATTTCATCAGGGTCTGTGTCCTCACCTTTGAGCTTGTGGACGTTAAAAGCCTCAAGGCCGGCAGGTACTACACTGTCAGCCAAAAGACTTGCATATTTCTGTTTTAAAAAGCTCTCATCGCCCTTGATAAGATAGACGCGTTTAAAGTCCTCTGTCTTAATATCCTGGCGAATCTCTTTAACGTCGTATTTCATAGTCACTACTCCGTATAATAATACAGAGTATATTATACTATAAATAGTTAATAAGTTCAACACATTACACAAGATAATGTGTAATTATTGAAACAATAAAAATCATCGCCCCAAGAAGAATTGTGCGTTTTTTTGATGCCCTGATTATGATTGAAAAACCAATTAAAATTATCACCGCGGAGACAGTGATATATATATAATCATTTTCTAAACTAATTGAGGCGAAGGACCAATTTGATAGCGTAGTTGAAATATAGAGAACATATTTCATAATAAAGCCAGAAATCAGGAGCAACGGATTTTCGAAAGCGCATAGCACTGGGATTTTCGAGATAATTACTGCTACACCTGAGAAGAAAATTGCAGTGGACGCCACAGTAGTGGTAAGAAGATTTGTAAGTGGCGACACCACTGACATGTCACCAATTAGAAGCATAATGAGCGGCAACGTGAAGCAAAGAGTTGATAGTGTTACAAGAACAACGGAAATTATGTCATCAATTTTCTGCCTGAGGATAAAATTGTGAATTGTTCTCTTTAATAGTGGTCTAACTTTTCTCTGGAACTCTGGAAAAACTACAAGTATACCAAGTGTGGAGAAAAATGAGAGTAAGAATCCTGTATCTCCTCCAACAAACGGATTCAATAAGATAATAATTATTGCCGAAAAACCAAGTGAATTCTTACTGTCAGGTTGTCGGCTAACCACTCTTCCAAAGAAAAAGATTATAATCATTATTCCAGCTCTAATCGTGCTCTTTGAAAAGCCCGTAAGGCCCATAAATAAAAGGACAAATAGAATTGATACAATCGAAGAAACTTTGAGGCCAAGTCCCCTTTTTAGTAGAAATCTGTAGATGATCATCGACCACAAAGTCGTGTGAAATCCTGACACTGCGAGGAGATGAACTATACCTGTTTTTTGAAAGCTTTCGTATATCTCATCAGGTAGTTTTGACTTCTCACCAACAAGCATTCCAAGGAGTGTCAATGAATAATCCTTCGGCAAATACCTTTTGAGTTCACTCTCGAGATAATTCCTCACGTTATAACTCAAAAGTCTCGCTTTATCTTTAACAGTTGGGTTGTCACAAGGTGTGATTTCTATATCACCATAAGTATAAGTTCCAACGTATAAGTCCTTTGCTTTAAGGCTTGAGTTTAACTCATAAATTTTCCCTTTTAAACTAACATAGTCGCAGAGTTCGCACGTCGCATATTTTGAAGAAAGCCTTATCTTATAACCTTTTAGAGGGCCTTCAGTCACCTTAACAATATATCTATCTGCACCGGAGTCGGACTTCGTGTCAAAACCAACAACCTGCCCCTTTACCTCTGCGACAGAGTCGCAAAGATTTAGGGCAGGTTTGTAATAAAATTCCGACTTCAACAAAAAAATCGCGCACGCAAAAGCAACGCTTAGGAGCGCTACAATAACAGTTTTGTCTCTGCGTGCGCGCTCAAAAAATGCTAATACTACGGCGATTACGAGCGATATTCCTCCAAACCAAAGCGCGAAACTTTCGCTTGTAAGGGATATCAGCATAAGCGTCCAGACAAATGTGAATCCAACAAGAAAAAGTGGTATAGACATAAAAAAGGCAGTCCTTTCTGGACTGCCTTTTAAAAATCATTTTTAGCCTGGAGGCCATGTCATATCTCTACCACCAATGATGTGGAAGTGGAGATGTGGTACTGACTGCTGACCACGCTCGCCAATGTTTGAAACAACACGGTATCCCTCTTCTGCGATTCCCTCAGCCTTTGCAATCTGTGGAATTACAGTGAAGATATGAGCAACGATATCCTTGTTGGAATCATCAATCTGGTTTACAGACTGAATGTGAGTCTTTGGAACAACAAGAACATGAGTTGGGCCCTGAGGATCTATATCACGAAATGCGTAACAGATATCATCCTCGTATACTTTTGTGCTAGGGATGTCCCCTGCAACAATACTACAAAAAAGGCAATCCATAATCAGTTTTCACTCCTTTTTATATCTTGTCAATGACTTAGCTACGAATAGCTTAGTTTCAAGGACGAACGGTTAAATATTTGCAAGAAAAGCCTCTGCAGCAGCCAAAGCCTCATCAACTTTTGCGAGGTCCTTACCACCTGCCATAGCGCTGTCTGGCTTACCACCACCAGAGCCACCAGCAACTGTTGCAACAGCCTTTACGATGTTGCCTGCATGAGCACCTGCAGCAACTGCTGCGGTGCCACAAGCACAGGCAAAGCTGAGTTTGTCGCCACAAACTGATGCAAATACTGCAACCAAATTCTCATCAGCAGCTACAGCGCTGTCAACCATTGTTCGAAGGTCGCTACCCTGTACGCCATCAACCTTTGAAGTTACGAGCTTAAACGCACCAATCTCTTTAGCATCACCGAGCATATCCTTTGCGGCATTTGCAGCAAGTTCTGCGCTGAGTTCCTCAACCTTCTTCTGAGCCTCTTTGAGCTCGGCTGAAAGTTGAGCAGCCTTTGACTCAATCTCCTTGACATTAGAGAGCTTGAGAGCAGCTGCTGTATTTGCGATGAGTTCATCGTTCTTCTTAATATAATCAAGTACTCCTGTACCTGTTACAGCTTCAATTCTACGAATACCAGCAGCAACAGATGATTCTGAGATAATCTTATAAAGGCCAAGTCTACCTGTGTTATCAACATGAGTACCACCACAGAACTCAGTAGATACGTCGCCCATCTTAACAACACGTACTATATCGCCATACTTCTCTCCAAAGAGAGCCATGGCACCGAGTTTCTTAGCCTCCTCAATTGGCATCTCTGTCATTGTTACAGGGAGACCCTTAAGGATTGATTCGTTTACTTTATCCTCAACAGCTTTGAGTTCCTCAGCTGTCATAGCCTGGAAATGTGAGAAGTCAAATCTTGAAACAGTTGGGCTTACATATGAACCTGCCTGCTCAACATGTGAGCCGAGGACCTCACGAAGTGCAGCCTGAAGAAGATGTGTTGCAGAGTGGTTACGCATTGTAGCAAGACGAGTATCCTCATCAACAGATGCCATTACCTCGGCACCGAGTTTTACAAGGCCGTCAGTTGCCTGTCCAACATGGAGATATACACCATTTGCAGTCTTAACTGTATCTGTAACCTCAAATGTGAAGCCTTCACAGTAGATGATACCAACGTCGCCTACCTGTCCACCGCTCTCAGCATAGAATGTTGTCTTATCAAGTACTACTGCAACATCCTCACCGATATCAGCAGAACCAACCTGCTCCCCATCTTTAACAATGCCGATAACTTTTGCGTCACAAGTGAAATCTGTATAACCAAGGAACTCAGTCTTTCCAAGATCCTTAGTAACATCAGCACTGCCCTTCCAAGCCTCAGCTACAGATTTTGCTGCAGCATCAGCCTTAGCGCGCTGTTTCTGTTCTGTAAGAAGTTCTTTGAAACGAGCCTCATCAACAGTCATGCCCTTCTCCTCGAGCATCTCCTTTGTGAGATCGATTGGGAATCCAAATGTGTCCTGAAGTTTGAATGCATCCTCACCTGAGAGAACAGTTGATTTAGCATTTTCAATAAGGTCATTGAGCATCTGTGTACCAGTGTCAATTGTCTTATTGAAGCTCTCCTCTTCAGAGCCGATAACCTTCATGATGAAGTCGTGCTTCTCAACGAGGTTTGGATATGCGTTCTTGTTCTCCTCGACAACAACCTCAGCTACCTCAGCCAAGAATGTGTGGTCAATACCGAGAAGACGTCCATGACGCGCAGCACGGCGAAGAAGTCTACGAAGCACGTAGCCACGGCCTTCGTTTGAAGGCATAACGCCATCGCCAATCATAAATGTTGTTGAACGAATGTGGTCAGTGATAACTCGAAGAGAGATATCGCTCTTATCATTGTCGTGATATTTTACACCTGCGATTTCAGATACTTTGCCCATAATTTTCTGCATTGTATCTACTTCGAAGATGTTATCTACACCCTGCATTACACAGGCGAGACGTTCAAGTCCCATACCTGTATCGATGTTCTTTGTTGCAAGTTCTGTGTAGTTGCCCTCACCATCGTTGTTGAACTGTGAGAATACATTGTTCCAGATTTCCATAAAGCGGTCGCATTCACAACCCACTGCACAATCCGGGCTACCGCAGCCATATTTTTCGCCACGGTCAAAATAGATCTCAGAGCAAGGACCACAAGGACCAACACCGTGCTCCCAGAAGTTGTCCTCTTTACCGAGTCTAACAACATGTGAAGGGTCAACGCCTACTTCATTTGTCCAAATATCATAGGCCTCATCATCATCTAAATAAATGCTAGCATAAAGTTTGTCCGCTGGAATAGCAAGTGTCTCTGTTAAAAACTCCCAAGTCCAAGCACATGCCTCATGCTTGAAGTAATCTCCAAAAGAGAAGTTACCGAGCATCTCAAAGTAAGTGCCGTGACGCGCAGTGTGACCTACGCTCTCAATATCAGGTGTACGGATACACTTCTGACATGTTGTTACGCGTGATTTTGGTGGGGTAACCTCACCTGTGAAGTATTTCTTCATAGGTGCCATACCCGAGTTGATGAGAAGCAAGCTCTTATCACCCTGTGGGATGAGTGGGAAGCTTGGAAGTCTCATATGATCTTTGCTCTCAAAGAAGCTTAAATACTTCTCGCGGAGTTCATTAAGTCCTGTCCATTCCATTATGTTTTTACTCCTTTATACCTAGTTCAATCAAAAAGCGTGACAGTGCATCCTGCCATGCTGGAAGATGTTCAAATCCTGCCTCATCTAAAGACTTCTTAGAAAGACGTGAGTTGAGAGGTCTCTTTGCAGGTGAGTTGTAGACAGCAGTTGTAATTGGAGTTATCTCCAAAGTCTTTCCCGCCTGTCTAACGATTTCATTTGCGAACTCATAAAAGCTACAAAAGCCCTCATTTGTCGCGTGATAAATGCCGTACTTATCAGTCGTAATCATGTTACAGAGAAGAACCGCAAGATCCTTTGTGTAAGTTGGAGAACCAATTTGGTCATCAACTACACTGATCTTATCCTTGGTATCAGCAAGTTTTAAAACTGTCTTAACAAAGTTCTTTCCATTGATACCAAAGACCCAAGAAATACGAACGATAAAGTACTTCTTGCACAGACTCCTAACCATCTCTTCACCGGCGAGTTTCGACATGCCGTACTCCTGAAGAGGACCTTTACGGTCCAAAACTTCATACGGTGTATCCCCTTCGCCTGGAAAGACGTAGTCTGTGCTTATGTACATAAGCGGTATTTCAAGACGCGCACACTGCTTCGCCAAGGCCCTTGTCGCGGCGACGTTTATGTTTTGACATAACGCCGTCTCCTCCTGCGCCTTGTCAACCGCAGTGTAAGCCGCGCAGTGAATAACCGCTTCAACTGTGTTGTACTCAAAGTATTCAATTATCTTAACCTGGTCAGTGATATCAAGTTCGGCACGGGTAGGTGCCAAAACATCGTGACCAAGTGAAGTTAAACGCCCTACAACGTCATGACCAAGCTGGCCAGTGACGCCTGTTACAAGTATCTTCATTATTCACTAACCGATTTCAAAATTTCACTTTCGTTGATACAGAAATCAAGATCCTCCTCAATGTCCTTAAGGAATGGAGAATTCTTATCCTTGTCTGAGAGGATAGGGTTTGTAATACCCCAATCAACACCGATATCAGGGTCGTTCCAACGAACGCCTGCATCACACTCAGGAGCGTAAAACTCATCTACCTTGTACATGATTTCAACGTCATCAGTGAGTGTTACAAAGCCATGAGCGAAGCCCTTTGGGATAAAGATTTGCTTCTTATTTTCCTCAGAGAGCTCAACAGCAATCCATTTTTTATATGTTGGAGAATCCTTTCTAAGGTCAACTGCAACATCCATAATTCTGCCCTTGATGCAGGCGAGAAGTTTTGCCTGGCACTTAGGATTCTTCTGAAAGTGAAGTCCACGAACAACACCCCTCTTTGCAGAGAAGGAACGGTTGTCCTGTACGAATTCTACGTGGATACCAGCCTCTTCGAGGTCTCTCTTTGAGTATGACTCCATAAAGCCACCACGTTTGTCGCCAACTGATTTTGGAGTGATAATCTTAACACCAGGAAGTTTAACATCGGTTACTTCCTTCATAAGGCTACCCTTCCAAGATGTATCCTTATCACGACCCCAGATTGGTCTCTCACCAAAGTTTGCGGAGTAGAGAATCTGTCCCTCTGCTACACGGCGTAAATGCTCACCGTACTTAGATTTACCGTAAAGTTTCGCAGACTCGAGGAGCTGGTTCTTTGAAATCCAGCGTGAGTTATATGCGAGTTCCTCCGGAGCTGAGATGATGATGTTCTGATTCTGTTCAAGTGTCTGGATGAAGTTAGCTGCACGGTTTAAAGAATCGACCGTTCCTGTATCCATCCAAGCATATCCACGGCCCATGAATTTTACTTCAAGGTCGCCAAGTTCTAAATACATTTGGTTAATATCAGTGATTTCAAGCTCGCCACGAGCTGAAGGCTTAAGGCTCTTAGCCATCTCTACAACACGATTATCGTAGAAGTACATGCCAGTTACAGCATAGTTTGATTTTGGCTCTGCAGGCTTTTCCTCAATGCTTACAGGTACACCGTTTGAGTCAAATTCAACCACGCCGAAGTCCTGAGGATTCTCAACGTTATAAGCAAAGATAGTTGCTTTGTTGTCCTCTGAAGCAGATGAGTTGGCCTGACGGAGCATATATCCAAGGCCATTTCCGTAAAAGATATTGTCGCCGAGAATCATTGCAACGCTGTCGTCACCAATAAAGTCCTCAGCAATAATAAATGCCTGAGCAAGTCCTTCTGGCTTCTCCTGAATGGCATAATCAATATTAATTCCGAAGAGGTCACCTGCACCAAGAAGGTTCTTAAAACGTGGTGTGTCCTCTGGAGTTGAGATTATTAAGATGTCTCTAATGCCAGCGAGCATGAGCATTGACAAAGGATAAAAAATCATAGGTTTGTCGTATACTGGCAAAAGTTGTTTGGATGTAACTCTTGTGAGCGGATAAAGTCTTGTACCCGAACCGCCTGCGAGTATAATGCCTTTCACTGATAACACCTCATTTAATAATATATTAAATAACAGTACCGGTAATTTTACTACTTATTGCACTTTTAGTCAATTTTTTATATACTATACGCGGACATACTTTATTTGGCCAATAGAACCGGCCCAGGAGGTTAAATTTATGAAAGTTGCAATTATCGGTGGCGGTGCTTCAGGACTCGCAGCTGCCATCACAATCAAACGTGAGAAGCCAGAGATTGATGTTACAATTCTCGAGAAGCTTGACACGGTAGGTAAAAAAATCTTGGCCACAGGTAACGGCCGTTGCAACCTTTCAAATTTCGTTATACAGGAAGAGTGCTACAACGGCGACCACGATATCATCCACACCGTGCTTGATGATTTTGATGCTGTTGGAGCGCTCGAATTTTTTAATAGTCTAGGTCTTAAAATCCGCGACGAGGACGGTCGCCTCTACCCTTATTCTATGAACGCAAGTAACGTAGTTGCGCTCTTAAAGCGTGAGGCAACAAACCTCGGAGTCAAAATTAAGACCAACTGTAAAGTGGAATCACTTGACAGCAACTTAAAAATCAACGGAAAGACAAAATATGATGCTGTAATACTGGCACTTGGAGGCAAAGCCGCACCCCAGCACGGCACTGATGGCGACGGATATAAACTCCTCAAAAATCTCGGTATTAAATACCAACCAATCACCCCTGCCCTCGTACAAGTTAAGGTTGCAGAGGATGTTAAAGATCTCAAGGGTGTCCGTTTCAAAGGTGTCCTCTTCCTACGTGATGAGGATGATGATGACGAGAAGCCGATCAAGTTCCAGGAGGGTGAACTCCTCTTCACTGACTATGGCATCTCCGGCATCCCTGCAATGCAGCTCTCAGGTGACATTGCAGAGATGACTGCCCGTGGAGAGAAGCCACACCTCAACATCTGTTTCACCCCTGATCTCGGTCTCTCAGACATCAACGAATACCTTGAAAACCAAGTAGATTCAGGAAAAGTTGGACCTGAAATACTTTATGGTATATTAAACGAAAAACTTTCTAAATACATATTTGATAAGAACAACGGCGATTTAAATCACATCGCCCTCGACGTCATGTCTCTTGAATTCACCGCCACTGGTACTAACGGATATAAAGACGCTCAGGTTACCCGTGGTGGCGTTGGACAGGACGAACTTGAGGAATGGTCACTCATGACCAAGAAGGTACCTAACCTCTTCATCACAGGTGAACTCTTAAACGTAGACGGAACCTGTGGTGGATTCAATCTCCACTTCGCTTGGGGTTCAGGTATCAAAGCTGGCAAGGAGGTCGCAGGCCTTGCTAAGAATTAGTAATATTAAAATGCCTGTTGAGCATACTGAGGAGGATGTGAAGCTCCAGGTTCAGAAGATAATTAAAGCTGAACCAAAAGAGATTCGTATCTTCAAGCGCTCAATTGATTCAAGGCGTAAAGATGACATACACTTTGTCTACACTGTTGACGTTGTAGCTGACGTAGATGAAGCAAAAGTATTAAAAAAATCTGACCCTAAAAAAGTTTCAGAGTCAGTTATCTACAAGTACGAAAAACCCGAGAACAAGAGGACTAGCAAACTACGTCCGGTTGTCGTGGGCTTTGGCCCAGCCGGCATGTTCTGTGCCCTTCTCCTTGCACGTGAGGGCTTAAAGCCCCTCGTTATTGAGCGTGGAGCAGATGTGGATCAGAGGACAAAAGATGTCCACAAGTTTTGGGATACACGTACGCTCAACACAAACTCGAACGTGCAGTTTGGTGAGGGCGGCGCCGGCACGTTTTCCGACGGAAAACTGACAACCGGCATAAAGGATGAACGACAGACCAAAGTGTTTGAGGAATTCATCCACTTCGGCGCCCCAGAGCAAATAATGTATTCAAACTATCCTCACATCGGCACAGACAAACTTGTTACTGTAGTAAAGAACTTCCGCAAGGAAATTATTGAACTCGGTGGTGAGATTCACTTTGGTGCAAAGCTCATCGACCTCATAATCTACAACAACTTCATTCAAGGCATCACATATGAGGAGAATGGCAGAACAATAGATTTTGAGACAGACACCGTAGTACTCGCCATCGGTCACTCAGCTAGAGACACTGTTGAGATGCTCTATGAGAAAGGTATAAACATGATTCAAAAACCTTTCTCAGTAGGTGCTCGTATTGAACATCCACGTGAGTTTATCGACCAAGCACAATATGGCAAATACGCAGGTCACCCTGCCCTCGGTGCAGCCAACTACAAGATGGCTTGTCACCCTGAACACGGCCGTGGCACCTACACCTTCTGCATGTGTCCAGGTGGAACAGTTGTAGCTGCCTCCTCAGAAGAAGGCATGCTCGTAGTAAACGGCATGAGTGAATATGCCCGTGACAAGGAGAACTCTAACTCCGCTCTCCTCGTAGGTATTAATCCTGAGGACTTTCCTAGCGATCACCCACTTGCAGGAATGCATCTCCAACGTGACATAGAGAAAAAAGCCTTTGAACTCGGTGGTAAGGACTACACAGCCCCTTGCCAACTTGTTAAAGACTTCTTAAATAACGAAAAGAGTACTAAACTCGGCTCTGTGAAGCCATCCTGTCCAACAGGTACAACACCTTCCGACATCCGCGAAATCCTTCCACAGAAGGTCACAGACAATATGGCTGATGCTCTTCTTAAGATGGACAAGATGCTTAAAGGCTTCGCTATGCCGGATGCCGTACTTACAGCCCCCGAGTCACGCTCCTCGTCACCAGTTAGAATCGTCCGTGACGATTTCTACCAATGTGGCCGAGGCAACGACCCACTCGGTGGCCTCTACCCTTGCGGTGAAGGCGCCGGCTACGCCGGAGGCATTGTCTCCGCCGCCGTCGACGGCATCCGCTGCTATGAAGCAATTCTTTCAAACGTAACCCCATTTATCTAAGGAGGACCCAATGAGAAGACGTTTTTGGCGCGCACTAGCAATTATCTTAATCCTTTGTCTTGGTATTCTTCTCTACTCAAGAGCACCTAAAGTTGATAAATCAATCAACCACGACACATGGAAAACAAACTACACATATGTCTTTGTTCACGGTCTCTCCGGTTGGGGCAGTTATGACACCAGATACAAGTTCATGCCTTACTGGGGCATGTTCGGTGGAGACAATATCAAGTACTTCAACAAACAGGGATTCACCACTGCTGCGGCATCTGTTGACCCACACGGCAGTGCTTGGGACCGTGTATGCGAGCTCTATGCACAGCTCACAGGAACTAAAGTTGACTACGGTGAGGCACATTCAAAAGCAATGGGTCACGACCGCTACGGTGAAGATTACACCGACAGAGCGCTCATCGAAAAATGGGATGCTGAAAACAAGATAAACCTTGTTGGCCACAGCTTTGGTGGTGTAACAGTAAGACTCCTTGCTGAGCTCATGGCAAATGGTGATGAGGCAGAAGTAAAAGCTTCTGGAGATAACACCTCTCCTCTCTTCACCGGTGGTAAAGCAGATTGGATCTACAGTATAACAACCCTCGCCGCGCCAACAAATGGTACAACAGCATATGACCTCGCTGATGCAATTGACCCAGAACCATCAACTGGTTTCACAGCGAGAATTGAAGCAGCCCTAAGCAAAGCTATGGGTTCCGCTAACAGCGATGATGACTTTATCGAGAATGATTGTGCAGCATATGATATGAATATCGACAATGCAAAAATTATTAACGATAGAATTGAAACTCTCGAGAATGTCTACTACTTCTCAATCCCTTGTTGCTCAACGACTGACAGTGGTAAAGGTTATCAAAGAATCAACACTGACATCACTGATATGATGTTCCGTGCATCTGGCCGCCTTATGGGTGCCTACACCTACACAACTAAAGGTGGAATAAAGATTGACAAGAAGTGGCTTCCAAATGATGGCCTCGTAAATACATACTCAGCAAGGGCACCGTTTGATGCGCCTCAGAAAGACCTAGATACTGTACACGTTGAGAAAGGCATTTGGCAGGTTTACCCAACATTTGAGGGTGACCATATGTCAATAATCGGTGGTCTCTTCAAAACGGTGAATGTCAAATCCTACTACACAGACTTCATGTGTCTCATAAATGAACAATAAAAAATAGCTCCCTCATCAAAACGAGGGAGCTTTTATTTTTAATTAAAGGTCTACTGTTGGAAGGTTGTTGATTCTCTTGAGAATATCATAGAAGAAGATTGTGTAATCAGCCTTAGTCTCAAGAGTACCACAGTAGCACATATGGTCCTTAGACTCTGTTGGCATATCATACCAAACGCCTGGCTTGAGGTCAAAGTCGCCTTCCCATGGCTGCCAGTTCTCACGTCTTGGAGCCTGCTCTGTTCTTGTATTAACAAGACCATCATTCATCTGCCATGAAGCATCAACTTCTGCGTGATTTGCATCAGCAGGGTTGCCCTTGTACTTACCAACAATCTTAGCTGTTGGCTTCATGAATGGGATGCACTTTTTGAGTGGAACCCAATTGCCCTCTGCATTCTGCTCTGTGCAGCAAGCTGAGTAAGCAAAGTAATAGATATTATCAAATGCTTTCCAATCAGCTGAACGCTCACGGAACTTGTGAATGTAAAGGTCGTTGAGGCAGCAGTCCTCTGAATAGTAGTAACGCTTAGCGTTCTTGAAATCGAGGCGGAACTTAGACCACTTTCTCTCCTCTGGTGCGCAGCCAAGGCCCCATGATTCCATCTGAGGGTCATACCAATCACCGAATGGAATACTGCCGAGACCAGCAAGGAATGCTACGAGTGCCTGAGCGATGTATGGAGCTGGCTTTTCGATAGCATAAAGGAATGAAATACCATCGTTTGCTGCTGCAAGTGTTGTGCATGAGTGAATCCAATTCTCGTGTCCACCCTTAAAGAACTCTGAAAGTTCCTCTGCTGGTGTGCCGTCGATTTCTTCCTGGCAACCACGTACAACCATATCTACAAAGAAACGTACTGTTGGGCCACCGAATGAGTGACCAATTACGTTGATCTTCTTAATCTTGCCTTCGTCATCAAGCTCGCCCCAATCAGGAACCATAGCCTCATATGTACGACCATAACGAGCGTGACCCATCTTCTCAGAGTGAACCTTGCCGTAGTCTACACGGCCACCAACAATCTGAGCCCATGCTTCACAAGCACGGTCCCACATTGATGTGAAACCAGACATTGAAGGTGTGTGCATCTCTGCACCATACTTTTCAAAAAGTTTTGGGATACTCTGGTTGTAGAAACCAAAGTATGGGCAATACTTAGAAATCTTTTCGTTGTCACCAAAGCCAGCAAAGCCATGGAATACAACATAAGGATAGTTATTAAGTCCAAATAATTGATTATTCATTAATAATCTCCTCCGAAATTAATTAGTGTGGACATTATAATATACTTGTACGAAAAAATCAAACGTAATCTTGTAGACCTTGGAGTTTGAACGGAAGTTCCATATGGTTTGCTTCAAGGAGTTCCTTATCATTTAAAATCTCATTAGCAGGACCATCAGCAACGATGGCTCCATCGTGCATGAGTATTACTCTCTCACATGTATCGAGAATCATATCAAGGTCATGAGATGCAATAACTTTTGTAACCTTTAATCCATTGATAGCGTTAATTACTCGGCGACGATTTTCTGGGTCCAATGCAGTTGATGGTTCATCCATCAAAATTACTTTTGGACGCATTGTAAGTATGGTTGCAATAGCAGCCATACGCTTTTCGCCACCAGAAATCTTGTGGTTGTACTTGTGCTTTAAATATGTAAGACCAAGTTCCTCAAGTACCTCATCAACTCTGGCCTCTGCCTCCTCTTTGGTATGGCCATAGTTAAGTGGGCCAAACATCATATCCTCATAAACAGTCGGCATAAACATCTGGTTGTCAGAATCCTGAAGGACAAAGCCAATCTTGCGTCTGATTTCCTCAAGATTCTTCTTGTTTACTTCAAGGTCAGATACTTTGATTGTACCCTCATGAGGCAAAAGTCCGAGAAGGACCTTCATAAGTGTTGATTTACCAGCACCATTGCAACCGATGAGGCCTATAGTCTCACCTTCTGCAATCTCAAAATTGAGGTCTTTTAAAACTTGTATTCCATTTTCATATGAGAAGTTGACGTTCTTAAATTCGATCATACAAAAAGACCTCCTAACAATTCGGTAATATTGAACACTCTAGCGCATACAAAACAAGCGATGCAGCCCACGAGGAAAACTAAATCCCTAGCATTTAATTTTCGTTGGGATGCATAGTAGAACTCGCCCTTGAATGCACGAAGTTGCATACTATTGTAGAGTTCTGATGCTTTATCCATAGAGCGAAGTAAGAGCTGGCCGAGGAATGAACCCCACGCTTTCATTGCGATGCCCTTTTGTTTTGGGGCGCGCAATTTGTAAGCGTCGGTCATGATGGCCACTTCCCTTACGAGCACACTGATATAACGATATGTCAAAAGTAGTAGTGTAACAAGGATGCTCGGAACATGTATTTTCCTGAGGGCTGCGCAGAGGCCATCTATCGGTGTGGTTGCCACCATGATGAAGGAGGCCATTAAGGAAAACGTACCCTTCATCATTAAGGTAATCATCGATATGAGGCCAGCCTTGCCCTCAAAAATAGGATTGAATATTCCTACCATTAAAACGAGCGGAAGCACCAGCCTCAATTTATAGAAGCAGGTGCTAATCTTGATACCGGCAAATTCAAATACAAGCACTGGATATATGAGCATTATAAATAGTCCAGTGAGGTTGTATTTTGAAAATGAAACTACACAGTAAATATATGCAATTGTAACTAAGAGCTTCACGAGTGGATGGAGCTCGTGTACCAATGAGTTGCCATTGGCGAGCTCATCCATGTCGCGAAGTTCGTTTAAGGCATTACTTGCCTTGTTGGTCCCCTTGCTCATTTACTTCCTTCTTTTTAATAAGCTTAGGTATAAATGATACCACAACTATGATAGCTGCTACAATAGCAATTCCAACTAAACCTGATGTTGTTGTGCCTGCAACAGAATCGCTATTTTTAAATGCGTAATCTGGGAGGAATGCAAGCTTGTCCTGAATGCCCTGTGCTTTATCAGCAGCATCACTTTGTACACCATAGTCGTCCTCATCAAGTCCCATGTTCTGGCTGTAACCTGATTCTGCATTACCAAAGAGTGACCACTCAAGTCCATCTGGATTACCACTAGCAAGAAGTGAACATCCACCGCCAATTACAATAGCAACTACTGCAAGTACAGCGATAGTTGACTTGAATGACAATTTACCCTCTGACTTTGCTTTTTCAGCACCATCAGCACAGTTCCAAGCTGTCTGTGGTTTAAAGTCCTTAATAAGTTCTGGTCTTGCCTCACTAATAAAGAGAAGGATTGCTGATGTAACCAAGCCCTCTACTAAACCGATTGCAAGATGAATAGGCTGCATAATTGCAACGAATGTGCCGAAAGGCAAATCAGTAATACCAGAAAGACTTGTTTCCAGTACTACAGAAAACGCTCCTAGTTGCAACGTCAAAACGCATCCAAGTATAGGTGCTAAGATAAGTTTCAACTTAGAAGACATCTTAGATTTCATAATAGGCTTCCAAATCAAATAATATCCAACGAAACATCCATAGAACGCCATGTTCCATACATTCGCTCCAAGGGCCAAGAGACCGCCGTCAGCGAAGAATAGACACTGGATGGCAAGGATGACAATCATTGACAAAAAACCTGCCTGTGGGCCTAAGAGAGAAGTAAGAAGCATGCCACCGCAGATATGACCAGATGAACCTGTACCAGGAATGGTGTAGTTAATCATCTGTCCTGCAAAAACAAGTGCTGCTGTAACAGCCATTGTAGGAATTTTGATTGAATCCTTTTCTTTATTTACCTTAATAATACTTGTGCCTGCAGCAATTGCTGACGCTGCATACATAGTTGTTGCTACTGCTGGAGATAGCAGCGCGTCTGCCATATGCATAAAAGTATCCCCCTTAAAAAGAAAAATTAAAATGGCAAAATTATTCTACAAACAAAAACATCCCCCCACAAGCCCTGTGGGGGGATACTTTTTTAATTATTAGTTCATTTCGCCTTCAATTTCTTCTTTCTTTTTCTTTGTTACAACGAACATCAAAGCAGAAAGTCCGAAGGTTGTGAACATTGTGATTATTGGAGACTCATCAAGTGTATTTACAATCTCTTCTATTGGTGAATCATCAACATAAGCGATTGAGAATACTGAGAAGTCTGATGTTTCAAACTCAACTGTAGATGAGAGAAGTACGCCGTCTCCATCAGCTGTCTTTTCAGCCTTAGTCTTGCCAGTATGGTCAGCGTATACATAGAATACACGGCCGTCCTTCTGGATATCAGCAACTGAAACTACGAAGCTGATTGGTTCAGCAGTCTTGGTAATGTTCTCACTACCAATTACCTTGTCATTCTTATCGTACTGAGTCTTAACAATTGTAATCTCAACGTGCTTGTAAAGCTTCAAACCGTCAGCATTAATCGCTGCATTATTAAGTTCATCAGAAGTGATTTCCTTAATAGTCATAACGATTGAAACATGTCCACCAGCAGCCATTACATCAATGTCATCCTGATCAATTGACTTAAGAAGAATATCTTTAATGTCAGACTTGCTTGTTGCATTGGCATTTTCGAAATCCATAAGTCCATCAACCTTGACATCAATGCGAATGTCGTTTGCATCACTAAGGCCTGCAGCAATTCTTTCAGCTGCAAGAAGCATATCACTATATGAAGGATATGTTGTCTCTGAACCTGTAGGTGTCTTGATAATCTGATCAACCTTATCCTTTACAGAATCAGGAAGTGAATCAAATACATCCTTACCTGAAATTACCTGCTTGAT